>JBQTJF010000321.1:0-20500 GCA_052387375.1 Betaproteobacteria bacterium | reverse complement strand
TGAGCTCGCTTCGATAACGTATTCGACGGTCCCGGTCTTAGCAGTTCGATCGATGGTGAACTTGCCGGAGGTCTTGTCGAACCGTCCGCGGATGGTGGTAAAGCCGATGTAGTCGAGCTGGAACTGCGGGATCGAGTGTGGTGGGTCCATCGTATAGCTCTCGGGCGCGCCTAGCGCCGCGAAGGGCAGGGCAAGCGCGGTAACTGCCATTACGATGCTACGGTTGTGCATGTTTCCATCTCCTCCGTTAAGCGATTACGATATCTTGGCCGCTTTAAGACCGCGTTGCCAGATACGCGAGGACGCAGGCAGCAGCGGCCACAACGAAAACGTAGGCGCAGGCGAACATAGCGTAAAGCCAAGTGCCTTGCTTGCCGGGCAAGGGCAAGCGCGCGGCAAGCGGTGCTAACCCAAGCACGGCGAGAGACCACCATGCAAGGTCGGCTAGCAGCACTGCAGCCGCGCCTACGAGCCCACAGACCAGGGCGAGCGTCAATGTCACTGCCATGCCCGCGACAGCGGGCTTCCCTGTCAGCAAAGCAAGGAGCAGAAAGCCTCCACAAGCCGCTCCAAGAGCAAGGCCGTATTGACCGAGCAGCGCCGAAGCACCGAGTATTGCAGCGGTACCTACCCCGAGTCCGAGCCCGAGACCCGCTGCACCCGCCCGCAGCGCATCCAGCCGCAACAGTTGGCTCGTCGCCACTAACCACGCGAGGAAAGCAGCGGTGGCGCCGCCGGCCACAAGCGCGTCCGCGACAGGCCGCTGCACCAGCGCATTCCAGAAGACCCAGATGGAGGCGGCGGCGAAAATCGCCGGCAGGCCAGTACTGGTGGCGCGCGATGGCTTTAGCGCAACGTCGAAGATCGCGCCGATCACGGCGGCACTCGTAACCACGAGAACCAGTCTGCGGGTTGCGGTCAACGGCTCGAACGCGAAGTTGCCCACCAGGTATACCGTCGCCATGAACCCCGCCGCTATGCCCAGACCCGCAAGGCGCGTACGAAGTAGAAGAGCACCCACGGCAAGGGCACCAATAAGCGGCACTGCGCTGCTTTGCACCGCGGGATGACTTAGCAGCTGCTGCACCGTTGCCAAACACCGGGGAGGGAAATGTTATTCCGCTGTGCCCGCGCTCCTGCAGCTACCGCAATCCGGCGGCGTACTCGGCAACGGCGCGGATCTCCTGCTCGGTCATGCGCGCGGCGACGCCGCGCATCATGCCGCTTGGATCGTTGGCGCGCGCGCCGTCCTTGAAGGCTTTGAGCTGGACGACGAGGTATTCGGCGAACTGTCCGGCGAGGCGGGGATACTGCGCGGGGATGCCCGCCCCCGCCGGTCCGTGGCAGCCAGCGCAGGCCGGCACGCCGCTCGCGGCGTTGCCGCCGCGCCAGACCCTCTGGCCGAGCGAGGCGAGCTCTTTGTCGGCGGCTGCCGCGGGCTTCAGCTTCTGGCCGCCGTAGAAGGCGGCGAGCGCCTTGAGGTCGGCATCGGCGATCCCGGCCACCATGCCGTTCATGATCGGGCTCGGCCGCGCCGGCTTCTTTCCCGCCTGCGCCTTGAAGTCGGCGAGCTGCTTGCCGAGGTACTCGGGGATCTGGCCGGCGATCTTGGGATTGGCCGCGGCGGGGCTGTTGCCGTCGGCGGCATGGCAGGCGGCGCAGACTTGCCCGGCGAGCTTCTCCGCCCGGGCGAGGTCCTGCGCGCACGCCGCGCCGGCCCATACGGCCGCGACCCCGACAAGCGCCAGCACGCGCATCTGCCCCTGCCCCCGAATGCGAAAGCGGCGATTTTATTAGATATTGCGGCAGTTCCCATGAACCTTCTTTCGCATGCGCAGTTCCGCGCCGCCGCCGGGCGGCCGGCGGAGCTCCTCCCGGAAGGGCCGCCGGAGATCGCCTTCGCCGGCCGCTCGAACGTCGGCAAGTCGAGCGCCATCAACGCGCTCGCGGGCCGCAGGAGCCTCGCGCGCACCAGCAAGACCCCGGGGCGCACGCAGACCATCAACTTCTATGACCTCGCGGGCGCGGCGCGCCTGGTCGATCTTCCAGGCTACGGCTACGCGCGGGTGTCCCGCGCCCTGCGCGCCCGCTGGGGAGAGCTGGTGAGCGCCTATCTGCGCTCGCGCGCCACGCTCGCGGGCATCGTCGTGGTGATGGATGCGCGCCATCCCTGCACGCCGCTCGACGCGCAGCTGCTCGAGTGGCTGCCGCGGCCGCGCATGCTGGTGCTGCTCGCCAAGGCAGACAAGCTCGCGCGCGCCGAGCAGCAGGCGACGCTCGACAAGGTGCGCCCGCTGCTCGCCGGCGAGGTGCGGCTCTTCTCGAGTACGACGCGCCAAGGCGTCGAGGAGTGTCGCAGCCTGCTCGAGCAATGGCTCGCGCAAGCCGCGGAAATAAAAGACCCCCGGTAAAGGGGATATAAACCGGGGGCGAAAAAGCCTTAATCTTTGGAATTAAGGCACCCGCTCAGGGAGGAGAAGCGGGAGACGATAAACATCGTCTGAAGGTAAGATGCTGCCCCGCGCGGAAAAGTTCCCCCGCAGAAACCACGAGAAAAATCAGCCTAATGAAGCTCTACGGCAAGTTCCCGGCAGTGCGCATGCGGCGCATGCGCCGCGACGATTTCTCGCGCCGGCTGATGCGCGAGACGGTGCTCACGGCAGACGACCTGATCTACCCGGTGTTCGTGCTCGACGGCAAAGCCCGCACCGAGAAAGTGGATTCCATGCCGGGGGTCGAGCGCATGACCATCGACCGGCTGCTCCCGGTCGCTGCCGAGTGCGTCGACGCGGGCATCCCGGTGCTGGCGCTCTTTCCGGTGATCGAGCCGAAACTGAAGAGCGCCGACGGGCGCGAAGCCTTCAATCCCGGTGGGCTCGTGCCGCGCGCGGTGGCGGCGGTGAAGAAGCGCTTCCCGCAGCTCGGCGTGATGACCGACGTCGCCCTCGACCCGTATACGACGCACGGCCAGGACGGGGTGGTGGACGCCTCGGGCTACATCCTCAACGACGTGACGCTCGAGGCGCTGGTCAAGCAGGCGCTCGCGCAGGCGAAGGCCGGCGTCGACATCGTCGCGCCCTCCGACATGATGGACGGGCGCATCGGCCGCATCCGCGCGGCGCTGGAAAAGGCAGGCCGCATCCACACGCGCATCATGGCCTACTCGGCGAAATACGCCTCCGGGTTCTACGGCCCCTTCCGCGACGCCGTCGGCTCGGCGGCCAGCCTCGGCAAGGCCGACAAGAAGACCTACCAGATGGACCCGGCGAACGCCGACGAGGCGCTCTGGGAAGTGGCGCTCGACCTGGAAGAAGGCGCCGACATGGTGATGGTGAAGCCGGGCATGCCCTACCTCGACGTGCTGCGGCGCGTGAAGGACGAGTTCAAGGCGCCCACCTACGTCTACCAGGTGTCCGGCGAGTACTCGATGCTGCGCGGCGCGGTCGACCGCGGCTGGCTGCCGGAATCGTGCATTCTCGAGTCGCTGCTCGCCTTCAAGCGCGCTGGCGCCGACGGCATCCTCACCTACTTCGCGCTGGAGGCAGCCAAGGCGCTCAGGGCGCCGCCGCGAGGGAAAGGGCCTTCAGGAAGCGCTCGGCGTTCTGGTAGCCGATCACGCGCAGGCCCTTGATCTCGCGCCCCTCGGCGTCGAAGAAGACGATGCCGGGCGGGCCGAAGAGGGAAAAGCGCTTGAGCAGCGCGCGGTCGGCCTCGCTGCCGGCGGTGACGTCGGCCTGCAGGAGCAGCATCCCGTCCATCACCGCGCGCACTTTCGGATCGCTGAAGGTGAACTTCTCCATCTCCTTGCACGACACGCACCAGTCGGCGTAGAAGTCGAGCAGCACCGGCCGGCCGGGCGCGCGCAGGCGCTGCTCGAGATCGCCGAGCGAGGCGACGCGCACCCAGGCGACGGGCGCCGCGGGCGCCGCGGCCGGGCCGACGATGCCGGCGAGCGGGCGCAGCGGGTCGCGGTTGCCGGCGAGCGTGCCGGCGAGCAGCGCCACGCCGGTGATGAGCAGCATCACGCCGGCGCCCTTCCACAGGCGCCACCAGCCCGAAGCGCCGGGCGGCAAAGGGTCGAGCGCGCGCAGGAAGATGCCCGAGGCGATGGCGAGCGCCGCCCAGGCGAGCATCAGCGCCGCGTCGGGCAGCACCGGCGTGACGATCCACAGCGCCACCGCGAGCAGCAGCACGCCGAAGAAGCTGCGCACGCTTTCCATCCACGCGCCCGCCTTCGGCAGCACCGCGCCCTCGAACACGCCCACCGCCATGAGCGGCACGCCCATGCCGAGCCCCATCGCGAGCAGCGCCCCGCCGCCCAGCCATACGTCGCGCGTCTGCGAGATGTAGAGCAGCGCCCCGGCGAGCGGCGCGGCGACGCAGGGGCTGACGATGACCGCCGAGAGCGCGCCCATCGCCGCGACCGAGGCGATACGCCCGCCGCGCAGCTTCTGGTGCGCGCCGTGCAGCCGCTGGTGGATGAAACCGGGCAGCCGCAGCTCGTAGAAGCCGAACATCGACAGCGCCAGCGCCACGAAGACCAGCGCGAACGCGGCGAGCACCCAGACGTTTTGCAGCGCCGCGGCGAGCAGCGCGCCGGAATAGGCGGCGGCCACCCCGGCCGCGGCATAGGTCAGGGCCATGCCGAGCACATAGGAGAGCGACAGCGCGGCGGCACGCGCTTTGTTGATGCTTCTACCCTCCCCGGCGATGATTCCCGACAGGATCGGCACCATCGGCAGCACGCAGGGCGTGAAGGTGAGCAGCAGCCCGAAAGCGAAGAAACCGGCCACGACGAGCGCGACGCTGCCCTCGAAAAGGCGCGCGATCTCGACATCGCTCGCGAAGATCGGCAGTCGCGGCGCGCCGCCCGCGGCGCCGGCGAGGAAAAGCCGCGCCTGCGATTCCATGGGCACGTAGCACACGCCGATGTCGGCGCAGCCTTGCGAGGTCACGCGCAGATCGACGCGGCCCTCGCCTTGCACCGGGATGCGGATGCGCACTTCCTTGCGATACGTCTCGACCTCGCCGAAGAACTCGTCCTTGTGCTTCAGCCCGCGCGGCAGCTCCGGGACACCGAGGCGGGCGCCCGGGTCGGCGAACGCGGCGTCAAACTTAAACCGCTCGCGATACATGTAGTAGCCCTCCGCGATGGCGTAGCGCACCTCGATGGCGGCGCCGTCGAGCACGCGCGCGGAGAAGCGGAAGGCCTTTTCGGGCTCGAGCAGCTCGTCGGCCGAGCCGCCGAGCTTGAGCTGCGCCGCCGCCGGCAGCGCGGCCGTCAGCGCGAGCAGCAGAAGAAGGACTCTCTTCACGTCTTCGTTTCGGCGGCCACCCAGGCGAGGTAGGCGGGCAGGCCCTGCTCGATTGGCACGGCGATGATCTCCGGGAGCTCGTAAGGATGGCCCCGGCGCAGCGCCTGCTCGAGCGCCGGATAGCGCTCGGCGCTGGTCTTGATAAGCAGCGGGTGCTCCTCGTCGTGCTGCACGGCGCCCTTCCAGCGGTACACCGAGCGGCAGGGCGCGAGGATGTTCACGCAGGCGGCGAGGCGCTCGCCGATGACCAGGTCGGCGAGGCGCTCGGCGCTGGCGCGGTCCGGCAGGTTAGTGAACACCAAGAGCTTGCGCATGCCGCAACCCTTCCTGGGCCGTCGGATAGGCGAGCCGCACGCCGAGTTCCCGCTTCAGCCTGCGGTTGTCGAGGCGCCGCGATTCCATCATGAAGGCGCTCGGCGCGGCGAGGGCGGCGCGCGCCACGCGCGGCAGGCGCGGCAGCCCGGCGTGGTCGGCGACCAGGTCCAGCCAGTCGCCCATCAGCAGCTCGCTGTCGTCGCAGGCGTTGTACGTGCCCGCGGGCGCGTCGGGCTCGAGCGCGCGCACCAGCGCGCGCGCCAGGTCGCCGGCGTGGATGTGGTTGGTGTAGACGTCGTCCTCGGGACGGAGCAGCGGCGCGCCTTGCCGCAGCCGCGCGAGCGGCAGGCGCTCGGCGGCGTAGATGCCGGGGGCGCGCAGCACGACGAGGCTCGCGCCGCGGGCGCTGCACCATAGTGCAAGCTGGCGCTCCGCATCGAGCCGCCGCCGCGCGCGCGGCGTGCGCGGCGCGGGCGGGCGCGACTCGTCGATGCGCGCGCCGCCGCAGTCGCCGTACACGCCGCTCGTGCTGACGTACACCACGCGGGCCGGTAGAATGCGGCCCTCTCCGAGCGCTGCGAGCAGGTTTGCGGTGCGCGTATCGAGGTCCCCGTCCGGCGGCGGCGGCGCGCAATGCAGCAGCGCGTGCGCCCCTTCGCGCGGCAGGGTTTCGGGACGGTCGAGGTCGAGGCCGAAGCGCCTGGCGAGCGGCCGCAGCTCGAAGCGGCGCTCGAGCGCCGCCGCAGCGCGGCGCGCGACGTCGCCGAAGCCGGCAATGAGCAGGCGCTTCACCACACTATTCTAGCGAACCATGCATAGCGTCACGCTGCAGCCGAGCGGTCAGCAGTTCCAGGTCGAGGAAGGCGAGTCCATCCTCGCCGCGGCGCTGCGCCAGCAGCTCGTCCTGCCCTACGGCTGCCGCAACGGCGCCTGCGGCAGCTGCAAGGGCAAGCTCGTCTCGGGCAGCGTCGACTACGGCGTCTACCAGAAGAAGGCCCTGACCGACGAGGAGAAGGCGCAGGGCAAGGCGCTGTTCTGCCAGGCGCGGCCGCTCGGCGACGTGGTGATCGAGGCGCGCACCATCGGCGCGACGAAAGACATCCCGGTGAAGACCCTGCCCTGCCGCGTGCAGAAGATGGAGCGGCTCGCCGACGACGTGATGGCGCTGCACCTGAAGCTGCCGGCGAACGAGCGCCTGCAGTTCCTCGCCGGCCAGTACCTCGAGTTCCTGCTCAAGGACGGCTCGCGGCGCAGCTTCTCCATGGCGAACGCGCCGCACGACGACGAGCTGATCCAGCTGCACGTGCGCCACGTCGCCGGCGGCCAGTTCACCGACCACGTCTTCGGCAGGATGAAGGAGCGCGACATCCTGCGCTTCGAGGGCCCGCTCGGCACCTTCTTCCTGCGGCAGGATTCCGACAAGCCGATCGTCTTCGTCGCCTCCGGCACCGGCTTCGCGCCCATCAAGTCCATCATCGAGGCGGCGCGGCACAAGGGCGCGAGCCGCCCGATGACGCTCTACTGGGGCGGGCGGCGGCCGAAGGACTTGTACATGAACGCGCTCGCCGAGAGCTGGGCCGGGGCAGACTTCCGCTACGTGCCGGTGGTCTCCGACGCGCTGCCGGAGGACGGCTGGCGCGGCCGCACCGGGTTCGTGCACCGTGCCGTGATGCAGGATTTCCCGGACCTTTCCGGCTACCAGGTGTACGCCTGCGGCGTGCCGATCATGGTCGACTCGGCGAAGAAGGACTTCACCACGCTGTGCAGGCTGCCGGAGGAGGAGTTCTTCGCCGACAGCTTTACGACACAAGCTGATCTGGCTAGGGACTCGTCGGAGTTGTGAGAACTCTTCTGGGGTAAGGCAAGGGCGGGCTATCTTCCCGCCTTCTCATGGACAAACAGTTGACGGCCGTCGATCACTTGTCCGTCCAATAGTAGTTTTGCCGCATCAGCGGACTTACCTTGCGGTTGCTTCAGAATAGCCGTCACCGCGGCATCTTGGGCCTTTATCTTCCACTGAGTAACTTCGCCGAGCGTCTTCGCATCACCCACAGTCACGAAGAAACGGTCGCTTCCTTCGAACCTTACGACTCTTGCGGCGGGCAATCCAGGGCTGAATGCTTTCATAGACGCTGCATTCACGGTATTGGCAGCCTTAGCTGCCTTTCCATAGTCTTCCGTGAACCCTATAACGTACATATAGCTATTGATTGGACGATCTCTACCTAGAGCAAGCATGAACGCATCGGCGAACTTCGGTTCAAGATCTTGCTTGCGAATCACTGTGACTTGGGCGTGGATGTTCCCTGGTGCTGGCCCGACTTCTTTTTGAGGCCTTGTTTCCTGAGCGGTCGCGTCCTGTACCAGCCAGCCCGCGATGTGCTGCAGGCGTCGCAACGGGTCAACGGAATTCTTAGAAAGAGTCGGCGGCTGCGTCATAAGGGCGATCAGCATCGTAGGCGCCAGCAGACCTGTCACAAACGCGCTCCGCATGGTTTTGCGAGGAGGAACATCGGTGTCGCTCAAGAAAACGGCGACGATCATTCCCAAAACGATGTATGCGGCGTACGTACAGTAGGCGGCTATAGCGACCTTTGACGTCACATCATCTATGTAGAAGTTCGCTTCGATGAGTTTGAGCAACACAAGCGCGACTGCTCCAATCGCCCCGATGCCCGCTTTTATCTTCCAGCTGACCGTTACCTGTTCTTGCATACCTCCCCCACGCGAGGCTGCTTGCCGCAATCCAGTCCATGCTGCTACGGCCGGTGAAGCGCTCAACGCCATGAGCCGAAGTTAGTTTACTCGTGGGAGCCGGAAATAGAGGAGCCTACTCCTCGTCCTTTACGTGAAGGCGCGCATCCGTAGTCTTCTCCATTGGTTATCCCATCGTCCGTCTTGGCGACGAAATTAACGGCTTTTCATAGCCTTGCGTGACTTCAGCGCCAAGGACTATGCACAATACATTCCGATTCAAGCGGCGCCCTCGCCTAGGTACGCCTCGCGTACCGCGGGATTGGCGAGCAGGTCCGGCGCCGGTCCCGACAGCGTGATCTGCCCCGATTCCATGACGTAGCCGCGGTGCGCGAGCTCGAGCGCCAGCAGGGCGTTCTGCTCGACGAGCAGGATGGTGACGCCCTGCGCGGCGATCTCGCGCACGATCTCGAAGATCTTCGCCACCATCTGCGGCGCGAGCCCCATGGAGGGCTCGTCGAGCAGCAGCAGCTTCGGTTCGCTCATCAGCGCGCGCGCGATGGCGAGCATCTGCTGCTCGCCGCCCGAGAGCGTGCCGGCGACCTGGTGGCGGCGCTCCTTCAGGCGCGGAAAGCGCTCGTACTGGCGCGCCGGGTCGCCGCCGCCGCGGGCGTAAGCGCCCATGGCGAGGTTCTCGTGCACGGTAAGCTGCGGGAAGACGCCGCGCCCTTCAGGGACCATCACCAGGCCCTTGCGCGGCAGTTCATGGACTGCCGCGGCCGAGATGTCCCGGCCGTCGAACGTCATCTTCCTTGCCTTCGACGAGACCAGGCGGGAGATCGCCTTGAGCGTCGAGGTCTTGCCGGCGCCGTTCGCCCCGATCAGGCACACCAGCTCGCCGGCGCCCACCTCGAGATCGATGCCTTTCACGGCGCGGATGCCACCGTAGTGCACCTCGAGGCCCTTCACCTCAAGCATGCGCGACGCCGAGATAGGCTTCGATCACTTTCGGATCCCTCTGTACCTCGGCCGGGATCCCTTCCGCAATCTTCTCGCCGTAGTCGAGCACCATGACACGGTCGCAGACGTTCATCACCAGGCGCACGTCGTGCTCGATGAGCAGCACCGTCACGCCGCCGTCGCGGATGGCGCGCACCAGCTTGCCGAGCGCGTTGCGCTCGGTGGGATTCATGCCTGCCGCCGGCTCGTCCAGCGCGAGCAGCTTCGGCTCGAGCGCCAGCGCGCGTGCGATCTCCAGGCGGCGCTGATCGCCGTAGGGCAGGCTGCCGGCGCGGTCGTTGGCGCGCGCGCGGATGCCGACGTAGTCGAGCAGCTCGAGGGCGCGGCGCTCGATCTGCCTTTCCTCCTCGATGGTGTGCCGGGTGCGCAGCACGGCGCCCGCGACGCCGGCGCGCGAGCGCAGGTGCCGGCCGATCATCACGTTCTCGAGCGCCGACAGGTTGGCGAACAGGCGGATGTTCTGGAAAGTGCGCGCAATGCCCGCCGCGGCGACCCGGTCCGGCTTCAGGCCGGTGATCGGCTTGCCGAGGAACGTGAACGATCCGGCGTCGGGCGGATAGATGCCGGTCAGCACGTTGAACAGCGTCGTCTTGCCGGCGCCGTTCGGCCCGATCAGGCCGAAGATCTCGCCCGGGCGGATTTCGAAGGACGCCTTGTCGAGCGCGCGCACGCCGCCGAAGTTCTTGCTCACGCCGCTCGCCGCGAGCAGCGTCACGCGGCGCGCTCCGTCAGCTCGCGCTTGCGCACCGCCGAAGGCAGCAGGCCGGCGGGGCGGAACAGCATGATCAGCACCAGCGCCAGGCCGAACAGCAGCATGCGGATCACCTCGGGCTCGACCAGCATGCGGCCGAAAAGGGCCTGCTGCAGCGGCTCGACCGTCCAGCGCAGGATCTCCGGCACGAAGGACAGCAGCAGCGCGCCGAGGATGACGCCCCAGATGTTGCCCATGCCGCCCAGCACCACCATCGACACCACCATGATCGACTCCACCAGCACGAAGCTCTCCGGGGAGATGAAGCCCTGGATGGCGGAGAACATGCCGCCCGCGACGCCGCCGAAGCTCGCCCCCATGGCGAAGGCGAGCAGCTTCAGGTTGCGCGTGTCGATGCCCATGGCGCGCGCGGCGATCTCGTCTTCGCGGATCGCTTCCCAGGCGCGGCCGATGCGCGAGTTCTGCAGCCGCACGTTCACCAGAATGATGCCGAGCGCCACCAGGAGCAGCAGATAGTAGTACTTGATCGGGCCGCTGAACTCGATGCCGAGGACGTACTCGTAGGTACCGAAGCTGAAGCCGTCGAGGCTGAAAGGGTCGATGCGCGAGATGCCGATCGGCCCGTTGGTGATGTTCACCGGCCGCGACAGGTTGTTGAGGAAGATACGCACGATCTCGCCGAAGCCGAGCGTGACGATGGCGAGGTAATCGCCGCGCAGCTTGAGCGTCGGCGCGCCGAGCAGCACGCCGAAGAACGCCGCCACCGCGGCGCCGAGCGGCAGGATCACCCAGAACGGCAGGTGCAGGCCGAACTGGGGGCTGGCGAGCAGCGCGTAGGTATAGGCGCCCACCGCATAGAAGGCGATGT
The DNA here is from genome assembly GCA_052387375.1 of Betaproteobacteria bacterium. Lineage (GTDB taxonomy): Bacteria > Pseudomonadota > Gammaproteobacteria > Burkholderiales > SG8-39 > SCGC-AG-212-J23. Next base: position 9,576 of record JBQTJF010000321.1, on the reverse strand, counting down.
AGCCGAGGTCGAGCAGCCCGGCGAAGCCGACCACGATGTTGAGCCCGAGCGCGAGCAGCACGTAGAGGATCGCGAAATTGGTGATGCGCACCCAGGTCGTGCCGACCTGCGCCAGCGCGAAGGGCAGCAGCGCCAGCGCAACGCCGACCAGCGCGAAGCCGACCCAGACGAGCCAGGGGAACCTGCGTGTGTCGAAGAAGCTTTGCATCAGGCGCGCTCGCCCACCCGCTCGCCGAGCAGGCCTTGCGGCCGCAGCACCAGCACCAGGATGAGCACGATGAAGGCGAACACGTCCTGATAGTTGGAGCCGGCGAGGATGAAATGGCCGCCATCGCGGCAGTCGTCGATGAACCCGGCGAGCCAGCCGTACTGGCAGAGGTCGGTGATGTCGCCGATGTATCCGGCGCCGAGCGCCTCGACCAGCCCGAGCAGCACGCCGCCGAGCATGGCGCCCGGGATATTGCCGATGCCTCCCAGCACGGCAGCGGAGAACGCCTTCAGGCCGAGGATCGAGCCCATCGTGTACTGCGCGATGCCGTAGTACGTGCCGAACAGCACGCCCGCTACCGCGCCGAGCGCGGCGCCGATGACGAAGGTCGCCGCGATCACGCGGTTGACGTCGATGCCCATCAGGCCGGCGACCTGCGGATCCTGCGCGGTGGCGCGCATCGCCGTGCCGAGCGGCGTGCGGTACACGAGCAGCGCCAGGCCAGTCATCAGCGTGACGCAGATCGCCAGGATGGCGATCTGCACGGTAGTGATCGCCGCCCCGGCGACGAAGTAGGTGCGCGACTCGATGATCTGCGGGAACGCCATGATGTTGCGGCTCCAGATCATCAGCGCCAGGTGCTGCAGGATGATCGAGACGCCGATGGCGGTGATGAGCGGCGCCAGGCGCGGTGCGCCGCGCAGCGGCCGGTAGGCGAGCCGCTCCATCGAGTAGCCGATCAGCATGCACACCGGCACGGCGCAGCCGGTGCCGATCAGCACCACGACGAGCGGCGGCAGGCCGGAAGGCGCGAGCGCGTTGATCACGGTGAAAGCGACCATGGCGCCGATCATCACCACCTCGCCGTGCGCGAAGTTGATGAGCTGGATGATGCCGTAAACCATGGTGTAGCCCAGCGCCACCACGGCGTAGACGCTTCCCGCGGTGAGGCCGTTGACGATCTGCTGCAGAAACGTGTCCACGGCCGGCTAGCCTAAACCAAAAGCAGAAACGGCACCCCTAGGGTGCCGTTTCCGGTCGCGTACGGGTCTTACTTTTTCACGAACTCCGCGTAAGGCACGGTCTTGCCCCCCTTCACCACGGCGAGCGGCTCGATCTTGCCGCCCTTCATGGTGAAGATGGTGACCTCGGCGTCCTTGCGGTCGCCCTTGTCGTCGAAGGCGATCGGGCCCGTGGCCCCGGTGAAGCCGGAGAGCTTCTGCAGCTCGGGCAGGTACTTCTGCGGCTCGGCCGAATCGGCCTTCTTCATCGCCTCGATGATCATGTTCGCCGCATCGTAGGTGAAGGGGGCGTACAGGATCGGGTCGGTGTTGAACTTCGCCTTGTAGGCGTCGAGGAACTTCTTCGAGGCGGCCTGCGGCGGGATGCCGGCCTGCGAGCACAGCAGGCCTTCGGCCGCCGCGCCCGCCAGCTCGGTCATCTTGTCGGTGCAGGCCCCGTCGCCGAAGGTGAACACCGCCTTGATGCCGAGCTCGCGCCCCTGCTTGAGCAGCGGGCCGCCGGTGGCGTCCATGCCGCCGTAGAACACCGCGTCGGGGTTGCGCCCGCGCAGCTTGGTCAGCACCGCCTTCCAGTCGGTGGTCTTGTCGGTACCCTTCTCGCGCGGCAGCACCTTGATGTTGGCCGCCTTGAGCGTCTTCTCCACCTCGTTGGCGATGCCCTCGCCGTAGGCCGTGGCGTCGTCGATCACCGCCACCAGCTTCGGCTTGCGCTCACCGGCGAGGTAGCTCGCGATCGCCGGGCCCTGCTGGTCGTGGCGCGCGACGACGCGGAACTGCTGCTTGTAGCCCTGCTCGGTGAGCTTGGGATTGGTCGCCGAGCCCGAGATCACCGGGATGCCCGCCTGGTTGTAGATGGGCGAGGCCGGGATCGAGGTGCCGGAGTTGAGGTGCCCGACCACCCCTGCCACCTTGGCGTCGACCAGCTTCTGCGCCACGGTGGCGCCGACTTTCGGATCGGCCTGGTCGTCCTCGGCCACCAGGGTGAACTTCGCCGCCTGGCCGCCGATCTTCACGCCGGCGGCGTTGGCTTCGTCGATCGCCAGGCGCGCGCCGTTCTCGTTGTCCTTGCCGAGGTGGGCGATGCCGCCGGTGAGCGGCGCGACGTGGCCGATGCGGATCTCGATGCCGCCGGCGGGGGCGGCAGCCTTGCCGGCATCGGCCTTGGCGGGCGGTTTCTGCTCGCCGCAGCCGGCGAGCGCGAACGCGGCGGCAATGAGGGTCACGCCTGCAAGTGCGAATTTCATGGGGTCTCCGGAGTGTGGTTCCTTGGTTGGGGCGCTTATCTTACGCGCAGCGAAGCGGCTTTTTCTATCCTGCCGAGAAAACGAAAGACCCCCGCCTGGGCGGGGGTCTTGGCTTGCTTGCGCCTGACGCCTAGCGGACCGAGCGGGTGAACGGGAAGACCTTGGTGAAGCCGAGGATGTCGGTCACCAGCAGGACCAGGAAAACCAGGACGATCGCCCCGACGATGCTGCCGCCGGCGGGCAGGCTGTCGAGCTGCGCGGCGAGCTGCGCCGCCTCTTCGTCGGTCAGGGCGGCGACGCGCGCTTTCACGTCCCCGGCATCGACGCCGTAGGCCTGGAGCTGGGCGCGCACGTCGGCACGTTCGAGCAGGCTCGTAATGCGGCCGCGCTCGCCCTGCGTCACGGCAGCGTCGGTGGCCACGAGGGCGGCTTGGGCCGGGACGGTGAAGCCCAGGCCGGCGAGGGAAACGATGAGTAGGCAGGCGATGAAGCGGCGAAGCATGAGGCCTCCTTTTTGGCAGTTGTTACGCTTTCCAGCTTAGCATCCGGCCGCGATGGCCAACCACCTCGAGGTGCTCGACTTCTGGTTCGGCGAGCCGCGCGGGCAGAGGCGCAAGCAGTGGTTCGAGAAGGACCCGGCCTTCGACGCCGCGATCCGCGCGCGCTTCCTGCCGCTCTACGAAGCGCTCCGGCGCGGCGAGCACGCCTCCTGGCTCGACGCGGCCGACGGCTGCCTCGCCCGCATCATCGTGCTCGACCAGTTGCCGCGCAACATGTTCCGCGGCTCGCCCCGGGCGTTCGACGCCGATGCGCTCGCGCTCGCGGCGGCGCGCCACGCGCTCGAGCGCGGCTACGACCGCGGCTTGCGGCCGGTGGAGCGCCTCTTCGCCTACCTGCCCTTCGAGCATAGCGAGTCGCTCGCCGACCAGGAGCGCGCCTGTGAGCTGTGCCTGCCTCTCGCCGCTTTCGCCGAGACCGAGGACGCGTACCGCTATGCGCTTGCGCACCGCGACATCATCCGGCGCTTCGGCCGCTTCCCGCACCGCAACGCCATCCTCGGGCGCGCCAGCACGCCCGAGGAGACCGAGTTCCTCAAGCAGCCGGGGTCAGGCTTCTAGGTCAGTGATGGCGCCGCGCGAGGCGGTGGAGACCAGCCTGCGGTACTTGGCGAGCAGCCCGCTCTTGTAGCGCGGCTTGGGCGGCTTCCACTTCCTGCGCCGCGCCGCCAGCTCCCTGGCGCTCACTTTGAGCTGGATCAGGCGCTTTTTCGCATCGATGGTGATCGAGTCGCCTTCCTTGACCAGCGCGATCGTGCCGCCGACGTACGCCTCCGGCGCGACGTGCCCGACCACCATGCCCCAGGTGCCGCCGGAAAAACGTCCGTCGGTGAGCAGCCCCACGGACTCGCCCAGCCCCTGGCCGATGAGCGCGGAGGTCGGGGCGAGCATCTCCTGCATGCCCGGGCCGCCCTTGGGGCCCTCGTAGCGGATGACGATCACGTCCCCCGCCTTGATGCGCTTGGCGAGGATGGCCTTCAGCGCCGCCGGCTCCGAGTCGAACACGCGCGCCGGACCGGTGATCGAGGTGCTCTTCAGGCCGGTGATCTTGGCCACGCAGCCCTCGGTGGCCAGGTTGCCCTTAAGGATGGCGAGATGGCCCTCGCGGTACATCGGCCGCGACCAGGGCCGGATCACCTCCTGATCCGGGCGCGGCTCGGCCGCAACGTCCTCCAGCATCTCGGCCATGGTCTTGCCGTGGATGGTCATGCAATCGCCGTGCAGCACGCCATGGTCGAGCAGCATCTTCAGCACCTGCGGCACGCCGCCGGCGCGATGGAAGTCCACGGCGACGAAGCGGCCCGAGGGCTTGAGATCGCACAGCACCGGCACCTTGCGGCGCACGCGCTCGAAGTCGTCAATCGTCCACCTGACCCCGGCGGCGTGGGCGATCGCCAGGTAATGCAGCACCGCGTTGGTCGAGCCGCCGGTCGCCATGACCAGGGCCACGGCGTTCTCGATCGACTTGCGCGTGATGATGTCGCGCGGCTTGAGGTCGTTCTTGACCGCCTCGAAGAGCACGCGCGCCGATGCCGCGGCGGAGTCGGCCTTCTCCGCATCGGGCGAGGCCATCTGCGAAGAGCCGAGCAGGCTCATGCCGAGCGCCTCGAAGGAGGACGACATGGTGTTGGCGGTGTACTGGCCGCCGCAGGCGCCGACGCTGGGGCAGGCGTTGCGTTCGATGCCGGCGAAGTCCTCTTCGCTCATCTTGCCCGCGGCGAAGGCGCCGACGGCCTCGAAGGGGCTGACGATGGTGAGCGTCTGTCCCTTCCATTTTCCGGGCTTGATGGTGCCGGCATAGACGAAGATGCCCGGCACGTTGATGCGCGCCATGGCCATCATGCCGCCGGGCATGTTCTTGTCGCAGCCGCCGACGCACAGCACGCCGTCCATCAGCTGCCCGTTGACCGCGGTCTCGATGGCGTCGGCGATCACCTCGCGCGAGACGAGCGAGTACTTCATGCCCTCGGTGCCCATGCCGATGCCGTCGGTGACCGTGGGAAAGCCGAAGGTCTGCGGCTTCGCCCCCGCCTGCTCGAGCGCCGCGACGGCGCGCTCGACCAGCGGCTGGAGGCCGGCGTTGCACGGGTTCATGGTCGAGTGGCCGTTCGCCACGCCGACGATCGGCTTCTCGAAGTCGCCGTCGCCGAAGCCGACCGCGCGCAGCATGGCGCGGTTGGGCGAGCGGGCGACGCCCTGGGTGATGAGCCGCGAGCGTCGATTGAGTGCCTTTGCCATGCCGGTCCTCCTGGCGCGCCATTTTCACCGCGCGGCGCGCCGCGATCCAATGCAATCGCCGGCCCGCTGTAATACCCTACAGGTATGAATCTGCCGGAACTGCGGCAGTTGCGGTATTTCACCGCCGTTGCCGAGCACCTGCACTTCGGCCGCGCGGCGCAGGCGCTGCACATCTCGCAGCCGCCGCTGTCGCGCGCCATCCGCGCGCTCGAGGAGGGGCTCGGCGTCAGCCTGCTCGTGCGCACGCGCCGCCGCGTGGAACTCACGCCCGAGGGCGCCCGGCTGCTCGAGCACGCACGGCGCACCATGGACCAGCTCGAGCGCGCCCTCGTCGAGCTGCGCGGCATGGCTTCGGGCGCTCAAGGCCGCCTGCGCATCGGCTTCGTCTCGCTCGCCGATTTTGGCGTGCTGCCGGGGCTGCTGAAGGCCTACAAGGCCTCTCACCCGGGCGTCGAGCTCGCCTTGCGCGAGATGCTTTCGCCAGAGCAGGGTGCGGCGCTCGCGGCTGGTGCGCTGGACTTCGGCCTGCTCCTGCCGCCCATCGGGGAAGCCCTCGAGCACATCGTCGTGCAGCGCGAGCGCTTCGTGGCCGCGCTGCCCGCACGCCACCCCCTGGCCGCGCCGCGCCGGCCGATCGCCATGCGCGCACTCGCCAGCGAGCGCTTCGTCATGGTGCCCCGCGACATCGCCCCCGGCCTTTACGATATCGTGTCGGGTCTCGCCGCGCGGGCGGGATTCGCCCTGGACGTTGCGCAGGAAGCCATACAGATGCAGACCGTAGTGAGCCTGGTATCGAGCGGACTGGGGGCAGCAATCGTGCCGGCATCCCTTTCCAACCTCGGCCGCAAAGGCGTGGTCTATCGCACGATCGCCGACCGGCATCCGAGCCTGGAGCTGTGGCTCGCTTGGCGCGCCGGCGCCCTGAGCCCGGCCGGGCGCGACTTCGTCGAAGACGCCCGGCGCCTCGCCTAGCGGCATGCTGGTTCATCCGCAGATCGATCCGATCGCCTTCTCGATCGGGCCGCTTGCCGTGCGCTGGTACGGGCTCATGTACCTCGCCGGGTTCGCCGCCGGCTGGTGGCTGGGATTGCGGCGGATTGCCGCCGGCCGGGCCCCGGTGACGCGCCAGCAATTCGACGACCTGCTGTTCCTCGCCGTGCTCGGCGTGATCCTCGGCGGGCGGCTGGGCTACGTGCTCTTCTACAAGCCGGGGCACTACCTCGCCAACCCGCTGGAGATCTTCGCCGTCTGGCAGGGCGGCATGTCCTTCCACGGCGGGCTGCTGGGCGTGATGCTCGCCATGGCCTTCGCCGCTTGGCGTCATGGCGTGGACTACCTGAGGCTCATGGATTTCGTCGCGCCGCTCTGCCCCCTGGGCCTCGCCGCCGGCCGCATGGGGAACTTCATCAACGGCGAGCTGTGGGGCCGCGTCACCGACCTGCCCTGGGGCATGGTGTTCCGCGGCGCCGGCGACGCGCCGCGCCATCCCTCGCAGCTCTATCAGTTCGCCCTCGAGGGCGTGGTCCTTTTCGTCATCCTCTGGCTCTACTCGAGCAAGCCGCGGCCGCGCGGCGCGGTGTCGGCGCTTTTTCTCATCGGCTACGGGCTGCTGCGCTTCGTCGCCGAGTTCGGCCGCGAGCCCGATGCTTTCCTCGGCTACCTCGCCCTCGGCCTGACCATGGGCCAGTGGCTGTGCCTGCCGATGATCGCCGGCGGGCTGTGGCTTTTCTGGTGGAGCCGACGCTAGCGCCGGTCGTCGGCGCGGTGCTTCCGGTCTTCGGGCTGGTGGCCTGCGGCTATCTCGCCGGACGCTTCGGCATCGTCACGCAGGCCTCGAGCCACGCGCTCAACCAGTTCGTCTACGCCTTCGCGCTGCCGGCGATGCTGTTCGTCGCGGTGTACCGCGGCTCGCTCGAGGAAATCCTCAGCGGCTACTTCCTGCTCGCGGTGATCGGCGCCACGCTCGCCACCGCGGCGGCGGGATTCGCGCTCTCGCACGTCGCCGGCGCGCCGCCGGCCGAGAGCACGATGCGCGCCTTGAATGCATCGTTTGCCAACACCGGCTATCTCGGCATCCCGCTGGTGACCGTCGCCTATGGCGAGCGCGCCGCGCTCCCGGCGGCGCTCGCCACGGTAGCCACCAACATCGTCTCGTTTGCCCTTGCCATCGTCTGCCTGGAGCTCTTCGTCAACCCGCGGCGCGGCGGCGCGCGCCGGGCGCTCGCCGGCGTGGCGAGGAGCCCGCTCATCTGGCCGATCGCGCTCGCGGTCCTGCTGGTCGCGCTCGGCGTCAAGGTGCCTCTGCCGGCCGAGCGATTCGCGACGCTGCTCGCCGCGGCGGCGGGTCCGTGCGCGCTTTTCGCCATCGGCCTGTTCGTCTCGCAGCTCTCGATCCGCGCCGGCGCCGCGGCGAGCTGGCAGAGCTCGCTCCTCAAGCTCGTGCTGCATCCGGTGCTGATGGCGCTCGCCGCGTTCTGGCTGCTGCCGATCGACCCGTTCTGGGCGAAGATCGCTGTGGTGTGCGCGGCGCTGCCGCTCGGTGCGACGGCGTTCGTGCTCGCCCAGCGCTACCAGCTGCTGGAAGCCGAGACCTCGACCGGCGCGGTAGTTTCCACCGCCGCTTCCATTCTCACCGTGTCGCTGGTCATGGCCGTGCTCGCGGATCGGTGAGTAGTGGTTGCCGCTCGGGCGCCAAAACGCCCCTTTCCGCCCTCATTCCAAGGCTTCAGAGAGCAGGCGCGCCACGTGCCAGGCGTCCCGCCGGACGCCGTCGGCGATCTGGTGCCGGCAGCTCGTGCCGTCGGCGACGACCAGCGCCTGCGGCGCCTTGCGCAGCGCCGGCAGCAGGCCCAGCTCGGCCATCTTCATCGACACCTCGTAGTGCTCGGCCTCGTAGCCGAAGCTTCCCGCCATGCCGCAACAACCGCTCTCCACGGCATGGACCTGCAGGCCCGGCACCAACGACAGCACCTTCTGCACCGCTGGCATGGCGTCGAAGGCCTTCTGGTGGCAGTGGCCGTGCAGGAGGACCTCGCGCGGCATCTCCCTGAACTTGAGCCGGCCCGGCTCGCGCGCGAGGAACTCCTCGAAGAGGAAGGCGTGGCGCGCCAGCACCTCGGTGCCCGGCAGCAGCACCTGGTACTCGTCGCGCAGGCCGAGCAGGCAGGAGGGCTCGAGGCCGATGATCGGGATGCCGCGCGCCGCCCAGGGCGCGAGCGCCTCGAGGACACGGCGCGCCTCGGCCTTCGCCTCCTCGACCAGGCCGACCGAGAGGAAGGTGCGGCCGCAGCACAGCGGCCGGCCGGCCATCACCGGCTCGGCGACGTGCACGCGGCAGCCGGCGGCTTCGAGAACGCGGATCGCCGCGCGCGCGTTCTCCGGCTCGAACCAGCGGTTGAAGGTGTCGACGAAAAGCACCACGTCGCGCTCGCCGGTCTTGGCGAAGGCGCGCTCGACGAAATGGTCGCGCCGCCAGCGCGGCAGCGCGCGGCGGCTGGAGAAGCCGAGCGCGTTTTTCAGCATGCCGGAAACGAGGTTGGCGAGCGGCACGCCGTGCGCCGCCCAGGGCGCGTAGCGCGGCAGGTAGGCGATGGCGCGCTCGCGCAGGCTGGGGGCGTGCTTGCGGCGGTACTGCGCGAGAAACTCGATCTTCATGCGCGCCATGTCGACGCCGGTCGGGCACTCGCGTTTGCAGCCCTTGCACGAGACGCACAGATCGAGTGCGTCTTTGACTGAATCAAGCTCAAGCTGGCCGGACAGCGCGAGGCGCAGCGTGTTGGCGCGCCCGCGGGTCAGGTGCTTCTCATCCAAGGTGGCCCGGTACGACGGGCACATGGTGCCGGCGTCGAACTTGCGGCAGTGGCCGTTGTTGTTGCACATCTCGGCGGCCTTGTCGTAGCCGCCCCATTCCGACCAGTCGAGCGCCGCTTTTTGCGGTTTCACCTGGTAATTTGGACCAAATCGGAAAAGCGACCGATCGTCCATGCGCGGCGGGTCGACGATCTTGCCCGGGTTCATCAACCCCTTCGGGTCGAGCCAGGACTTGATCTCGCCGAGCGCCGCGGTGAGCCGCGGTCCGAAGAAGGGCGCGATCCACTCCGAGCGCACCAGGCCGTCGCCGTGCTCGCCGGAGTAGGCGCCCTTGAGCTCCTTCACCATGGCGCACGCCTCCTCGGCGATGGCGCGCATCTTCTGCGCGCCGTCGCGGCGCATGTCGAGCACCGGGCGCACGTGCAGCGTGCCGACCGAGGCGTGCGCGTACCAGGTGCCGCGCGTGCCGTGCTTCTCGAACACGCGCGTCAGGCGCT
>JBQTJF010000320.1:0-7382 GCA_052387375.1 Betaproteobacteria bacterium | reverse complement strand
ACAGCGCCGAGACGTCGTTCTGGCCTTCCACGTCGGCCTTGGCGGCGAAGTACAGATAGCGCCGGTTCGCCTGCGACTCGCCGGCGAACGCCGCCTTGAGATTGTCGTGCGTCTTGCTGCCTTTGAGAGCTTTCATGGGGTCCTCCTGGGAAGGACGCCCAGCCTATGCCGGCGCGCGGCATAGATCAAATCGAAAATCGCAATTCGCCGGATTGAGGGCGGCTATTCCGGAATAGTCGTTCCCGCGAAAGCGGGAACCCATGTTTTTCGGAAGGAAACTGGGTCCCCGCGTTCGCGGGGACGACTTCCTCAAACCTTCCTAGCGAAACACGAGTACCGGGATCTCGGTATTCACCAGCACCCTCTGCGTCACGCTGCCGAGCACCAGGCCGGTGGGCTCCTGCGCGTAGAAGGCGGTCACCTTGGCGCCCATTTCCGACCTGCGTCAAAGCCGGCGCATGACGCTCACTTCGCTCCCCGAGCGCGACACCTCGTGGAAGCCCAGGCGGGAGGCCAGATCGAGCATCGCCTGGTTGGCGTCCAGGATGTGGCCATAGAGCGCCTCGTAGCCCGCCTCGCGCGCATAGGTGCACAGGCGCTCGAGCAGGGCCCGCCCGAGCCCCTTGCCCTGCCAGGCGTCGCCGACCACCAGGGCGAATTCCGCCGTCCTGCCGTCGGCGTTCGGCGCGTAGCGACCGACTGCAAGAAAGTCACTACCGGAAGGATTCGTAACTACTAAAGCAAGTTCCCTGTCGTAGTCGAGCTGCGTGAACCGCGCCAGCATCGGCTGGGGCAGGTGCGGCAGGTACTGCATGAAGCGCTGGTAGCGCGAGCGCTCCGAGAGCGAGTCGAAGAAGCGCTGCTCGAGCTCGCCGTCCTCGGGGCGCATCGGCCGCACGCGCACGCGCGTGCCCTCGCGCAGGGCGAGCTCGCCTTCCAGCTCGACCGGGTAGGGATGGATCGCCATGTGACGGTACCTCGGCGGCGGGGCGAGCCGCGCCGGGTCGACGACGATGCGCGCGTCGGCGACCACGGCGCCGCCGGGATGGGCGAGCACCGGGTTGAGGTCCATCTCCGCCACCCACGGCAGCATGCACACCAGCCGCGACACGCCGAGCAGCACCGCGACCAGCGCCTCGAGGTCGGCGGCCGGCACATCGCGGTAGCCGGCGAGCAAGCGGTGCACGCGCGTGCGCGCCATCAGCTCGCGCGCCAGCACCGCGTTGAGCGGCGGCAGCGCGAGCGCGGTGTCGCGCACCGCCTCCACGGCGATGCCGCCGGTGCCGAAGGAGACGACCGGCCCGAACAGCGCGTCGGTGGCGACGCCGACCAGCACCTCGCGCGCGTTGGCGAAGCGCAGCATCGGCTGCACCATCGCGCCTTCGATGCGCGCGTCGGGGCGCAGCTCGCGCACGTGCCGCATCATGTCGGCGTAGGCCGAGGCCACCATGTCGGCGGTCTGCAGGTTCAGCCGCACGCCGCCGACGTCGGTCTTGTGGCTGATGTCCCGCGAATGGATCTTCAGCACCGCCGGAAAGCCGATGGCGCGGGCGGCGGCCACGGCCTCTTCCTTGTTGTTGCAAAGAATGTTTTGCGGAACCGGGATGCCGAAAGCGGCAAGAAGCCTCTTCGCCTCGTGCTCGGTGAGGATGGTGCGGCCTTCGCCGATCGCCGCGTCGCGGATGGCGGTGGCGGCGGCGAGGTCGGGCGGCGGCTCGTCGGCGTGGCGCGCCAGCGCGGCCGGCGCCTGCATGAGCTGCGCCTGGTTGCGCCGGTAGGCGCAGAGGAAGGAGAACGCCTCGACCGCGTTCTCGGGGGTGTAGAAGTTCGGGATGCCGCAGGACTCGAGGTGCTTGTGGCTCTCGTTCGGGCCGATGTCGCCCAGCCACGCCGCGAGCACCGGCTTGCGGCTCGCGCGCGAGGCCTCGCCCACGGCGCGCGCTGCCTCCGCCGGCTCGGTCATCGCCACCGGCGAATACATCGCGAGCAGCGCGTCGACCCCAGGGTCGGCGAGCACCGCGGCCGTCGCTTCCCCGAACCGCGCCGCGGGCGCATCGCCGATCAGGTCGACCGGGTTGCCCCGGGACCACTGGGTTGGCAGTTTCGCATCCAATGCCTTTATCGTTTGTTCGGAAAGCTGCGCGAGCGGCACGCCGTTCTCGGAGGCGCTGTCGGCGGCCATCACGCCCGGGCCGCCGCCGTTGGTGAGGATGGCGAGGCGCTCGCCTTCGGGCATGCGCTCGCTCGAGAGGATGCGCGCCGCGGCGAAGAGCTGCGTGTAGGTGCGCACCCGCACCGTGCCGCCGCGGCGCAGCGCCGCGTCGAACACGGCGTCGCTGCCGACCAGCGCGCCGCTGTGGCTGGAGGCGGCGCGCGAGCCGCTCGCGTAGCGGCCGACCTTGAGCGCCACCACCGGCTTGACGCGCGCCGCGACGCGCAGCGCCGACATGAAGCGGCGCGCGTCGTGGATGCCCTCGATGTAGAGCAGGATCGCGTCGGTCGCGGGGTCGGCGACGAGGAAGTCGAGGATCTCGCCGAAGTCGACGTCGGCCGCCGCGCCGAGCGAGACCACGCTGGTGAAGCCGACCAGCGCGCGGTGCGCCCAGTCGAGGATCGCCGTGCACACCGCGCCCGACTGCGACACCAGGCCGAGCCGGCCGGGCCGCGCCGGCGTGCGCGCGAAGGTGGCGTTCAGGCCGGCGTCGGTGCGCATCATGCCGAGGCAGTTCGGCCCGAGCACGCGCACGCCGCCGCGCTTTGCCGCCGCGAGCAGCTCCTCCTGCAGCTTGCGCCCGCCCGGGCCGCTCTCGCCGAAGCCGCTGGAGAGCACCACCGCCGCCTTGATGCCGGCGCGCGCGGCGTCGTCGATGATCGCCGGCACCGTGGCCGCGGGCGTCACCACCACCGCGAGGTCGACCTTCGCTTCGAGCTCCGCGAAGCGCCGCGCCACCGGCTGCCCGAACACCTGCCGGTGCTTGAGGTTCACCGCGTGGAGGCCGCCGCGCAGGCCGCCCGCGGCGAGGTTCTGCCACACGATGCGGCCCAGCGCGCCCTCGCGCTCGGTGGCGCCGACCAGCGCGACGCTGCGCGGCGCGAGCAGCGGCTGCAGGTAGTGGCGAAGCATCGAGGGAGGATAGCGCGGCGCATCGGATCGGTGGCGGATCTCACCCGCGGCCGAGCTTCGCCGGCCGGCTCTCAGGCGCTGCGGTGCTGCTTCCTACTTCGTCGCTTCCTTGGCAGCGTCGCGCAGGTCCTTCGCGGCGCGGTCGATCTTCTCTCCGGCGCGCTCCGCGGGCCCCTCGCGCTCGCACGCGGCGCCGAGCAGGGCGAGGACGAGGACGGCGAGATGGAAGGCCTTCATCGGGCTATTGTCGGCACGCGGCCCGCGCGCGTCTTGTGCGCCGACAGGCTCAGGCCTTAGTTAGCGCCCGAAGCGCCACCAGCGCGCCGCAGCCGGGCGCGCCTGCGGCGGCACGAGCGGCTTGGGCCTGGGCTTGGGCCGCGGCGCGGCGAACACGCCGGCGAGCTCCCAGCAGCGCAGCGACCCGTCGTGGCGCAGCACGAAGCGCCGGCCGTCGTCGACGTTGACCTCGAAGTAGCGGTGCGGCGTGTCGCTCCAGCGGCTGAGGACGGCGACGATCGGCAGGCGCCTGCCGCCGAGGTGGAACGCGCAGGGAACCTCTTCCCCTTTCGGGCCGTGGTGGCAAAGAACGCTGATGCGCATGACGCAGTCCTCTAAGTACCAGAGGAAGAAGCAATAGATCGGCCTGGGCCCCTGGTTCCTTCGGCACGGCCGGCGACAGCCCGCAGGGGCTGTCACCGCCGGGGAACACAACTTGCTGGCACTTCTCCGCCGCCCCGCTCCGGCGGGGCCATCCGAGAGGCCAACGACAGGAGAGATGCCGTGACGACAGGACCACAGCCGAATGTTGCAGCGCGCCGCCTTGCCGGCGCGGTAGTCGCCGCTCTGGCGACCGTGAGCGCGGGCGCCCTCGCGCAGTCGCAGTCGGGATACGTGACCAGCGCTTCGGGCAACGCCGTGACGACCAGCTACGGCGAGTGCTGGCGCGGCGGCGCCGCGCCGCAGGGCATGGCGGCCTGCCCGCCCGCCGCCTCGGCCAGCCAGGCGAGCGCCGCCGCCGGCCGGACGACCAGCTCCGGCACCGCGCCGCGCACCGAGCTCGCGCAGTCCGGCGGTGCGCAGAGGAGCCCCACGCCGGCGGCCCCGGCGAGCGGCGCCGGCGCGGGTGTGATGGAGCCGGGCTACGTCAATAGCCCGGGGGGCCTGAACTACCGCACTTCCTACGGGGCATGCTGGCGCGCCGGCTACTGGACGCCGGCGATGGCGGCCGAGCCCTGCGACGCCACGGCGCGCGCTTCGGCGCCCCCGCCGGTGGTCGCCGCGGCGCCGCAGCCGGCACCCGCGCCCGAGGTACGCCCCGAGCCGGCGCCCCTGGCGCAGGCCGCGCCCGAGCCGCCGCGCCCGGTGCTGCAGAAGGTGACGCTCTCCACCGACGTGCTGTTCGAGTTCAACAAGGCCGAGCTGCGCGACAGCGGCAAGAAGAAGCTCGACGAGATCGCCGACGGGCTGAAGGACGCCAACGTCGAGCAGATCGTCGCCATCGGCCACGCCGACCGCATCGCCTCCGGCGAGTACAACCAGAAGCTCTCGGAAGCGCGCGCGCAGGCCGTCAAGGAGTACCTTGCCAGCAGGGGCTTCGAGGACCAGAAGGTGCGCGTCGAGGGCCGCGGCGAAGAGCAGCCGGTGACCGGCGAGGACTGCGCGAAGATGGGACCGGAGCGCGCGAGCAACCGGAAGCTCGTGCAGTGCCTGCAGCCCGACCGGCGCGTCGAGATCGAGGTGTTCGGCACCCGCGAGGTCGCCGGGGGAGGCCAGCCGGCCGCGGGAGGCACTTCAGAGAAACCTTCCCGTTAAGGGGAGCGGCCGAGGCGGTGCATGACCTCCGCCTCGGCCTCGATCCAGTCCTGCACCTCCCCGCCGGGGGCGAAGTTGCGCGCCTTGGCCTTGTAGTACGCGGCCTCGGCGATCTGCTTCCACAGCTCCTCCGGGGAGGGGTTGGGCTGCTGTTTCTTCCTTGGGATTGCTCTCTTGACCGGGGTCTTGCGGGTCGCCATGGGGCTCTCTCCTGACGTTCCGGAGACCCGCGCAGGCTAGCAGAAGTTGCATGCCCGCTTCTACCCAAGGATAGAATTCGCCCGCTGTGAAATCCGCGATCCACCGTCTCCTCGAGACCGCCGGCCGGCGCACCGCGACGCCGTTCGCGGTGCGCTTCGCCGGCGGCGGCGAGCTGCGCAGCCGCGACGGCGAGCCCGCCTTCACGCTGGTGTTCCGCAACGCGCGGCCCTACCTGCGCATCGCCGCGTTCGGCCACATCGGCCTGCTCGAGTCCTACTTCGACGGCGACATCGACATCGAGGGCAGCCTCGCCGCGGCGATGGCGGTGGGCATGGAAGGGGGCCTCGCCAGCCGGAAGCCGCTGGTTGCGGTGCGCAACCGCTGGCACGAGCTGCGCTTCGCCAACGCCACCTGGAAGCAGGCGAAGATCAACGCCGAGTTCCACTACGCGCTGGGCACCGAGTTCTACCGCTACTGGCTCGACGATCCGCTGATGATGTACACCTGCGCGTACTGGAAGGAAGGCACGCGCACGCTGGAAGAGGCGCAGCAGAACAAGATCGAGCACGTGGCGAACAAGCTGCGGCTGCAGCCGGGCGAGCAGGTGGTCGACATCGGCTCGGGCTTCGGCGGCTTCATGTTCCACGCGCACGCGCGCTACGGCGTCAGCGTCACCGGCATCAACAACACCACCGCGCAGGTCGAGATGGTGAGGAAGGAGATCGAGCGCCGGCGCCTCGGCGGCGCGCTGCAGGTGATCGACACCGACTTCCGCGACGCGCGCCGCGAGTACGACAAGGTGGTGTCGATCGGCACCCTCGAGCACGCCGGCCGCGACTCGCTCGAGGAGGTGGTGCGCGCGCACGCGCAGTTCCTCAAGCCCGGCGGCCTGGGCATGCTGCACTTCATCGGCCACGTCGGGCACTTCCAGACCGAGTTCTTCATCCGCAAGCACGTCTTCCCGGGCGGCTGGATCCCCAGCCTCGCCCGCACCATCGCGGCGATGGAGCGCGCCGGCCTCGAGGTGATCGACATCGAGAACCTGCGCCGGCACTACGCGCTCACCCTCGACGAGTGGGGCGCGCGCTTCGACCGCAACTGGAACAAGATCCGCGCCCTCGACCCGCGGAAGTTCGACGAGCGCTTCCGCCGCGTCTGGCGCGTATACCTGTACGGCTGCGCCGAGATGTTCCGCTCGCCGGCGGGCTACACGCACCTCTTCCAGATCGTCTTCGCCAAGGGCAACATCACGCGCTCGAGCTACCCGATGAGCCGGAGCTTCCTCTACGAGCAGCCTGCCGCATACCGCCAAAAAAGAAGCCCTGGCCGCGCGGCTTAGGCAAGGCGCCGGGCCGGTCGGCCTGGCGAAAGACACCTCGAACCTGTTCCGCGACCGCGCCGGCAGCGCGCGCCGGCGGCTCGACGTACGCACTTTCAATGAAGTTTTATCAATAAAAGACAACACCGTAGATGCCGAGGGCATGATTTCCTACGAGGCCCTCGTGCGCGCCTGCCTGGCGCAGGGCGTCATGCCGGCGGTGGTGCCGCAGCTCAAGACCATCACCCTCGGCGGCGCGGTGGCGGGCGTGGGCATCGAGTCCTCCTCGCACCGCCACGGCCTGGTGCACGACACCATGCTCGAGCTCGAGGTGCTGCTCGGCGACGGGCGCATCGTCACCGCCACGGCGGACAACGAGCACGCGGAGCTCTTCTTCGGCTTCCCGAACTCCTACGGCACCCTGGGCTACGCGCTGCGCGTCAAGGCGAAGACCATCCCGGTCAAGCCTTATGTGTGCCTGGAGCACATCGGCTTCTCGTCCGCCGACGCTTTCTTCCGGTCCCTGGAGAGCCAGCTAGTCTCGCAAAATGCAGACTTCATCGACGGCACCATCTTCGACCCGCGGCGCCTCTACCTCACGCTCGGCCGCTTCGCCGGCAGCGCGCCTTACGCCAGCGACTACACCTTCGAGAAGATCTACTACCGCTCGATCGCCGAGAAGCGCGAGGACTATCTCAGCATCCACGACTACCTGTGGCGCTGGGACACCGACTGGTTCTGGTGCTCGAAGAACGTCTTCGCGCAGAATCCGCTGATCAGAAGGATCTACGGAAAACGCCGGCTGGGCTCCCGCACGTACACGAAGATCATGCGCTGGAACGCCCGCGTCGGCGCGAGCAGGAAGCTCGAGCGGCTGCTCGGCCTGCATTCGGAGTCGGTGATCCAGGACGTCGACATCCCGCTGGG
>JBQTJF010000319.1:0-3090 GCA_052387375.1 Betaproteobacteria bacterium | reverse complement strand
GGGGATGAGCAGCAGGCTCGCGTCGAGCTCGTTCGAGCCGTAGCTCTGCACGAAGATGCCCTTCGCCGGCCGGAAGCCGCGCTTGCACACGTCGGCGTGAATGCGCGCGCGCAGCTCGCGCCAGCGCTCGACCGGGCCGGGAAGCTTCCAGGTCTCGACCGCCTTGATGCCGCGGTCGAAGGCGACCCACGCCATCACCTTGGAATAGGTGAAGTGCCGCGGCGGCCCGCGCACTTCCCACAGGCCCATGTCGGGCTGGTCCCAGACCTTCTCCAGGTGCGCGAGCAGCGCGCGCTGCATGTCCCAGGCGGGCTCGTGCGCCGGCAGGCCCACCTTGTGCGCCTGGTGCAGCGCATCCATCACCTCGCCGTAGACGTCGAGCTGCAGCTGCAGGCACGCGGCGTTGCCGATGCGCACCGGCGCCGAGCCCTCGTAGCCCGGCAGCCAGCCGAGCTCGAGCTCCGTCAGCCGCCGCTCGCCGGCGATGCCGTACATGATCTGCATCTGCTCGGGCGAGCCGGCCACGGCGCGCACCAGCCAGTCGCGCCACGCCGAAGCCTCCTCTTTGTAGCCGGCGTCCATGAGGGCGAGCAGCGTGAGCGTGGCGTCGCGCAGCCAGCAGAAGCGGTAGTCCCAGTTGCGCACGCCGCCGAGCTGCTCCGGCAGCGAGGTGGTGGGCGCGGCGACGACGCCGCCGGTCGGCGCATAGGTGAGCGCCTTGAGCGTGATGAGCGAGCGGCACACCGCCTCGTTCCACGGCGCGCCCACCGTGCAGCGCTCGGCCCAGCGCCGCCAGAACTTCTCCGTCGCCGCAAGCGCGGCTTCGGCATCCACGGTTTCCTTTGGATGGAGATGCGACGGAATGTATTCCAGCGTGAAGGCGAGCCGCTCGCCCTCGCCCACCTCGAAGCGGGCCTGCGTGGTCAGGTTCTCGCCGGACAGGTGCACCGGCGAGTAGAGCTTCACCTTGTCGGGCCCCGCCACGGCGCGGATGCCGTGACCCGATTCCAGGCGCGTCACCCAGGGCACGCTGGCGCCGTAGTCGAAGCGCAGGATGAGCTCCATCGCCATCGCCACGCGCCCGCGCCGGCCCTCGACGATGCGCACCAGGTCCGAGGCGCCGTCGCGCACCGGCATGAAGTCGATCAGCGCCACCGTGCCCTCGGCGGTCTCGAACTCGGTCTCGAGAACCAAGGTCTTCGACCGGTAGGCGCGCCGGATCGCCGACGTTCTTCCCTGAGGAGACAACTTCCACCGGCCGTGCTCGCGCGTGCCGAGCAGCGCGGCGAAGCAGGCCGCGGAGTCAAAGCGCGGCCAGCACAGCCAGTCGATCGAGCCGTCGCGCCCGACGAGCGCCGCCGTCTCGCAGTCGCCGATCAGCGCGTAATCTTCAATCTTCAAAGCAGAGCACCGTCTTGACGTCGTGCGGACGCCGCTCGTAGGCCTCCTGCCAGCGCCCGAGCGGCACCTTGCGCGTGAGCAGCCGCTCGAGCCAGCCGCGCTCGGCCCGCGCCAGCGCCGCCGCGGCCTGCTCGTAATGGCGCCGGTTGGCGTTCACCGTGCCGAAGACGACGCGGTTCTCCAGCACCATCGACTGGTTGAGCGTCGCCACGTCGAAGCTCGCCGCGTGCGCCGCGCCGCCCAGGCCGGTGAGGCAGACGATGCCGCCCGGCGCGCTGCCGCAGACCGCCTGCGCGATCACCGCCGGCGAGCCGGTGGCCTCGATGACGATGTCGGGCTCGAAGGCGGGAAATTGCGTGTGGTACCGCGCGCCGAGGGCGCGCACCAGCCGCGGCTTCGGCCCGTCCTCGTGGCGGTCGAGGACGTGCACCTCGAGGCCGCGCTGCACGCCCATCAGCGCCGCGAGCAGCCCGACCGGGCCGGCGCCGGTGACCAGCAGGCGCCGCGGCGACCAGCGCGAGCGCAGCCCGATGCGCTCGATGTGCTCCCAGGCCTTGGCGAGCACGCTCGCCGGCTCGAGCAGCACGCCGGCGAGCCCGAGCGTCGGGCTCACCTTGACGACGAACGCCGGCTCGGCCGCCCAGCGCTCCGCGGCGAAGCCGTCGAGCTGCTTGATGCCGTGCTCGGTGAAGCGGCCGTTGCGGCACATGTCCCACTCGCCGAGCGCGCAGTTGGCGCAGGGCACGGGATCCGGGTGGCGCACGATGCCGGCCACCACGTCGCCGGTCTGCAGGCCGCTCGCTGCCGGCGCGCGGATGACGCGCCCGAGCGACTCGTGGCCGATCACCAGGCGGCTGCGGCCCGGCGGCAGCTCGCCGTACTCGCCGTCGATCAGCTCCCGGTCGGTGCCGCACACCCCGACGGCCAGGGCGCGCACCAGCACCGGTTTCGCGTCGCTCGCGACCTCTTCCCTGTCTTCGAGGCGCAGGGACCCCCGCTTGTGGGGCTCGACGGTAATGGCGCGCATATGGTGCTGACCCCCCCGAAAGCGGCAAGTTTCGGGACAATCGCGCCATGTCGTATGCCGTCGACGTCGCATTCGGCGCTTCCGCGATGCTCGCCGCGCTGCTCGCCTCCGGGCACGCGCTCATCTACAAGCGCGAGGCGCGCTCGGCGGCGATCTGGGTGATCCTCATCTGGGTCCTCCCCGGACTCGGGGCGCTGCTTTACCTCTTTCTCGGCATCAACCGCGTCGAGCGCCGGGCGGCGCGGCTGCGCGGGCGCATCGAGCGCTACCGCAGCCTGCCGCAGCACCCTCCCGGCGAGCCGGGCACGCACCTCGCGCCGCTCGCGCGCCTGGTCGGCGAGGTGGTGCAGCGGCCGCTCGTCGGCGGCAACGCCATCGAGCCGCTGGTCGACGGCGCGCAGGCCTTCCCGGCGATGCTCGAGGCGATCCGCGGCGCGCGCACCTCGGTGGCGATGGCCTCCTACATCTTCGACGGCGACGGCGTCGGCGAGCAGTTCGTCGCCGCGCTCGCCGCCGCGGCGAAGCGCGGCGTGGCGGTGCGCGTGCTGATCGACGACGTGGACGCGCGCTTCTCGCGCGCCTCGGCGGTGAAGCCGCTGCGGCGCGCCGGGGTCACCGTGGCGGTGTTCAACCCGCCGCTCGTGCCGGCGCGGCTGCACGCG
>JBQTJF010000318.1:0-3229 GCA_052387375.1 Betaproteobacteria bacterium | reverse complement strand
CGCACCACCTCGACGAGCGCGAGCAGCGTGCAGCCGAGCAGCAGGAGCGCCGCGGCGGGCCCCAGGAGCCTGTCCTGGAACGCCCGCCAGGCGGCGTAGGCCTTCTCCAACTTTCTTCTTATTTAATGACGATCTTCGAGGCGTGCTTGGCGCAGTCCACCTTTTCGATCCACGACGAGCCGGTCGGGTTCGCCGCCGAGAGCTTCTTGCCTTCCTCGCGGAACTGGTCGACCCACTTGTGCGCCGCCTGCGGGGTCTTGCTCTTCACCCAGTTGGTCGGGCCCTGGCCCAGCGCGTTGGTGAGCGCAGCGGACTCCTGCGGCGTCATCCAGTACACGCCCGGCTTGTTCGGGTCCTTGGTGCCGTACTTCTCGTAGGTCATCTTGTCGACGCACCAGTTCAGCTCCTTCTGCACCTGGATGGTCTCGGCGATCAGCTTCGAGAGCGCGTCCTGCGTCGGCTTGGACAGGCGGTCCCACCAGCGACGGCTCGCGCTCACCATGTAGTAGTCGCCCGTGACCACGCCGGCGCCGCCCGTGGTGTAGTACGGCGCCTGCTCGCGCACGCTGAGCCAGCCGCCGATGCTCGTCATCAGGCCGTCGATGACGCCAGACTCGAGCGCGTTCGGCACCTCGCCGAAGCCCATCACCACCGGGTTCGCCTTCCAGGACTCGAGCACCGGGTTCTCCGCCGGGCCCATGCTGCGCACCTTGCGGCCGACGAAGTCCTCGGGCTTGAGGTAGCGCTTCTTGCCGCCGACGCCCATGCCGAAGCTCATGTGGCCGGCGCCGAACACCTTGATCGCCTGGTTCTTCTGCAGCCGGTCGACCAGCATCTGGTAGGTCTGCGTCTTCTCCAGGCTCTCGACCGCGCCGGGCGTGGTGAGGATGCCCGGCCCGACCACCGCCATCAGCCAGGGCTCCACCGGCGCCGCCTTGCCCATCTGCATCCAGGTCATCTCGAGGTTGCCCGAGCGCATCGCCTCGAACGCCTCGGGAATCGTATACAGCGCGCCGGCGTAATAGAGGCGCGCCTCGCTGCCGGGGATGACCTGTGGCAGGCGGTCGGCGAAGTGCTTCATCGCCAGGCCCGCGGGATGCGGCGGCGGCGGGAAGTCCGCGGCGAAGCGCAGCACGACTTTCTTCGGCGCTTCCTGCGCCAGCGCGGGGCCGGCGACGAGCGCAAAGGCGGCGATCACCGCCCCGGCGAACAGCTTCAGTTTGTGATTACGCATCGATCCTCCTCCAATTGGAACCGGGCGACCGTATCGTAGGGGTCGCCGCCGGTCAACGCTGCATTGCGGCATTCTATTCCTACCGAGGGACATCCCCGGCCAAAGTGACGCGGTGCATCACCCTGCGGTAGCCGTGGTAGTCGTTGATCGGGTTGTGCTGGGTGCAGCGGTTGTACCACAGCGCGATCGAGCCCTTCTCCCAGCGAAAGCGGCAGGTCAGCTCGGGCTCGACCTGGTGCGCGAACAGGTACTCGAGCAGCGGCCGGCTCTCCTCCTCCGTCCAGCCCTTGAAGCGCTCGGTATGGCCGACGTTGACGTACAGGGCCTGGCGGCCGGTCTCGGGGTGGGTGCGCACCACCGGATGCTCGCCGACCAGCACCTTCAGCTCGGCGCCCGCCTCGCGCAGCCGGTCCTCGCGCGTCTTGGACGCCTGCGCTTTCGTGGAGGTATTGACGCCCGCGAGCCCTCTCAGGGTGGCTTTCAAGCCTTCGGAAAGCGATTCGTAAGCGAGGTACTGGTTGGCGAACAGGGTATCGCCGCCGCGCGGCGGCACCTCGATCGCGTAGAGCATGCTCGCCATCGGCGGGCGCTCGAGGTAGGCGGTGTCCGAATGCCAGACGCCGCCGAAGTTGACCCGCTCGTGCTCGAGCTTGACCACCGGGGTAACGAGCGGGCATTCGGGCAGGCCCTGCAACTGCGGATACTCCATCGGCTCGCCCAGGCGCCGCGCGAAGGCGAGCTGCTCGCGCGGCGTCAGCGTCTGGCCGCGGAAAAAAATCACCAGGTGCTCGAGGAACGCCCGCCGTATCTCCCTCAAGGTCTGGTCGTCCAGGTCCCTGGAGAGATCGATGCCGGAGATCTCCGCGCCGAGGGCGCCGGCGATCGGATGCACGTCCATCCGGACTATTTTAAGGCGCGCGGGCACGCATGCTGCTTGTGAACGCGCCGCCGTATTCCCTCACCAACCGAAGGAGGATGTGAAATGACGTTCATCAAGCAGCTCGCCGTGAGCTTCTCGCTGCGCGCGCTCGCAGCCGCGCCGGCGTACGCCGCCGACGAGAAGAAGAGCGAGACCAAGGCGGCCGCCGGCGCGACCGCCAAGACCAAGTCGTTCGCCGAGCTCGACACCAACAAGGACGGCTCGGTGTCGCGCGCGGAGGTCGCCGCGCACGCCGAGCTCGCCGCCAAGTTCAAGGACGCCGACAAGAACAACGACGGCAAGCTCAGCCGCTCCGAGTACGACGCGATGGCGAAGGCGGGAGGCGATGCCGCCGCCGGCGCCACCGCGAAGAAGGAGGACAAGAAGCCCGCGAAGCAGTAGCGCTTCGCGGCCCGCGCCCCGGCAGCGTGCCGGGGCTGCAGGGCTAGAAGATTCCCTTCGCCAGCATGCCGAGGCCGGCGAGCAGCAGCACGAGCAGCACCATCGCTACGATGGTGCCGCGCATGTCGGTGCCGGTGAGGGCGGACTGCGGCTTGCCCTCCTGCGGCATCAGCTTGTAGAACATGAAGCCGGCCAGCGCGAGGCAGGCGAGGCCGCCGACGATGAGAATTGCGCTTGTGGACATGAAATGCCCTCCTTGGCGCCGATTCTGCGGAGCAAGGGCATTACCGATCCATTCGCTGCGGCGGTCCGCGGCATAAACGCCGCGTAAACGATCAATCGGGGAACTGGTCGGGCGTGCGCAGGCGGTAGCCGACGCCGAGCTCGGTGAGGAGATAGCGCGGGCGCGCCGGGTCGGCCTCGATGCGCCCGCGCAGCTTGCGCACGAACACGCGCAGGTACTGGATGTCGTCGCGGTGCACGGCGCCCCAGATTTCGCCCAGCAGCTGGCGGTGCGTCACGACCTTGCCGGCGTTCGACACCAGCACCTGCAGCAGCCGGTACTGCTTGGGCGAGAGGCGCACCTCGGCGCCCTCGACGCGCACCACGCGCCGCCCCAGGTCGACTTCCAGGCCGCCGACGCGGAACACCGGCTCCGCGGGCGCGACCCGGCG
>JBQTJF010000317.1:0-19767 GCA_052387375.1 Betaproteobacteria bacterium | reverse complement strand
GCGCCGCGCGCGGCGACGCGCTCCTGCAGCGGCGAGCGGCGCACGCCGCGCGCCGAGGCCATCTGGCGGTAAGGCCAGTGCATCGCGTAGAGGAGCCCCACGGTCTCGACGATGCGCTTGCGCAGGTAGCCGCGGTTCACCTGAAAAGGGTGGAAGCGCGCGATGTCGATCTCCGAGAGGTCCATGTCGGGCTCGCCCTCGACGATCCAGGCGGCGAGCGCGCGCCCGACGCCGCCGGAGCTGAGCACGCCCTGCGAGTTGAAGCCGGCGGCGACGTAGAAGTTTCGCAGCACCGGCGCCTCGCCGAGCACGAAGCGGTTGTCGGGCGTGAAGCTCTCCGGGCCGTTCATGAAATGGCGGATGCCGAGCTTCTCCAGGGCCGGGATGATCTCGACCGCGCGCGCCATCGGCGCCTCGAAGTGCTCCCAGTCCTCGGGCAGCTCGCCGAACTCGAAGCGCGCCGGCAGCTCGCTCAGCGCGAGCGGCTTCGCTTCGGGCTCGAAGCAGCCGACGACGAACTTGCCCGCGTCCTCCTTCACGTACACGGTGCCGTCGGTGTCGCGCAGCACCGGCAGGCCGCTCGCCGCGGCGCTCGAGGGCTCGGTGGTGACGTACATGTGCTCGGCGGCGTAGAGGGGCACGGCGACGCCGGCGAGCGCGCCGACCTGCCGCGCCCAGGCGCCGGCGCAGTTCACCACCACCTCGCAGGCGATGTCGCCGCGGTCGGTGCCGACGCCGGTGACGGCGCTGTTGCGGATGTGAAAACCGGTAACGGTGACGCCCTCGAAGATCCTCGCCCCGCCCTTGCGCGCCACCTTCGCGTAGGCGGCCGTCGTGTCCACCGGGTTGGTCTGCCCGTCGCCGGGGATGAAGGCGCCGCCGACGATGCGCTTCTCGTCGAGCGGCGGGTAGCGCTCCTTCACCTCGCGCGCGCCGAGCACGTGCGCCTCGACGCCGAAATAGCGCCCGAGCGCCACCAGGCGCTTGATCTCGACCAGCCGCTCCGGCGTGCGCGCGACCGGCAGGCTGCCGTTGCGGCGAAAGCCGGTGTCCTGGCCGCTCTCGGCCTGCAGCTCTTCCAGCAGCTTCGCGGTATAGCGGCAGAGCTCGGTCATGGTCGCCGTGGCGCGCAGCTGCATCACCAGCCCGGCGGCGTGCCAGGAAGTGCCGCAGGTCAGCTTGCCGCGCTCGAGCAGCACCACGTCGCGCAGCCCGAGCTTCACCAGATGGTAGGCGACGCTGCAGCCGACGATCCCGCCGCCCACGATGACGACGCGGGCCTGCGCCGGAAGCGCCTCGTTCACTTCAGCCGTTGCGCCATCTGCCGCAGTGCGGCAAGTTCCGACAGGCGAAACGAGACCCGGTTGATCGGGTTGAATGCCGCGGACCCAAGCTCGTCGCGGTCGGTGACCGCAAAACCGAGCACCCTTGTGTAAAAATCTTCTATCGAGGTCACGACGCTATGAGACTCGCGAGCTTCCACACTGCGGCGCAGGGCGCCAGCTACGGCGCGGTCACCGACAAGGGCATTGTCGATCTGCGCCGCTATCTCGGCAACCAGTTCCCCGACCTCAAGGCATTGATTGCCGGCAACGGCTTTTCGCAGGTCAAGCCCTACCTCTCTTCCGCGGCCGACTACCAGCATAGCGACATCGCCTGGCTGCCCGTCATCCCCAACCCGGACAGGATCGTCTGCGTCGGCCTGAACTATGAGGAGCACCGCGCCGAGACCGGGCGCGACAAGACCGAGAACCCGGCGCTCTTCCTGCGCCTTCCAGAATCGCAGGTCGGCCACCGCCAGCCGCTCGTGCGACCGCGCGAGTCGACGCACCTCGACTACGAGGCCGAGATCGCGGTGATCATCGGCAGGGGCGGCAGGCGGATCTCGCAGAAAGATTCCTGGGACCACATTGCAGGCTATAGCTGCTACAACGACGGCTCGGTGCGCGACTGGCAGCGCCACACCGTGCAGTGGACCGCGGGCAAGAACTTCGCGCGCACCGGCGGCTTCGGGCCGTGGCTGGTGACCGCGGACGACATCCCGGCGAACACGGTGATGACGCTCTCGTGCCGCCTCAACGGGCGCGAGATGCAGCACGCCACCACCGAGATGATGATCTTCAAGGTCCCGCGCCTCATCGAGTACATCTCGACCTTCACCACTCTCGCCCCGGGCGACGTCATCGTCACCGGCACGCCCGGCGGCGTCGGCGCGCGGCGCAATCCGCCGGTGTGGATGAAGCCCGGCGACACGGTCGAGGTCGAGATCGACAAGGTGGGAGTTCTCGTGAACACCATTGGAGAGGACTAATGAGGAAATTCGCGCTGCTGTTGCTGCTGGCACTGGCTTTCCCGGCTCTGGGACAGCCCTACCCCTCGAAACCCATCCGCTTCCTCGTGCCCTTCCCGCCCGGGGGCAGCTCGGACCTGATCTCGCGCGCCATCGCGCCGCTGATGAGCGCCAGGCTCGGCCAGCCGGTGGTGGTGGAGAACCGGCCCGGCGCCGGCGGCATGATCGGCGTCGACGCGGTGGCCAAGGCGGCGCCCGACGGCACCGTGATCGGCCTCGCGGCGGCGGGCGCGCTCTCCTCGAACATCCACCTCTACCCGAGCATGCCCTACCACCCGGAGAAGGACCTGGCGCCGATCTCGATGCTGGCGATGATCCCGTTCTTCCTCGTCGCGCACCCCGCGCAAGCCTCTTCGCTGAAGGACTTGATCCAGAAGGCAAAAGCGAACCCGGGTGCGCTCTCCTACGGGCACGGCGGCCAAGGCTCGACCATGCACCTCGCCGGCGAGCTGCTCAACATGATGGCGGCGATCAAGGTGCAGGCGGTGCCGTACAAGGGCAGCGGCCCGGTATCGGCCGACGTGCTCGGCGGCCAGGTGCCCTTCGGCGTCGTCGACGTGCCCTCGGCCATCGCCAACGTCAAGGCGGGCAGGCTGCGCGCGCTCGCAGTCACCACCAAGCGGCGCATCAGCGCCGCGCCCGAGGTGCCCACCTTCGAGGAGGCCGGACTGCCCGGCTACGAGGCGATCGGCTGGTTCGGCGCCGTGGCGCCGGCGAATACGCCCAGGGAAATAATCCAAAGGCTCAATCTCGAAATCACAAATGCCTTGTCCAACCCCGACGTGCGCGAGCGCGCGCTCGCCGCGGGCGCCGAGCCCTTCCCCACCTCGCCCGAGGAGTTCGCCGCGATCATCCGCGACGAGACGAAGAAGTGGGGCGAGGTCGTCAAAGCCGCCAACATCAAGCTCCAATGACGCGCAGCCCGGTCATCGACGTCCACACCCACATGCTCGCCAACGAGTGGGTGTCGCTGCTCGAGCAGCACGGCGGCCCGCGCTACACGCTGAAGCCGGTGCTCGGCGGCCTGAAGGCCATCCACCTCGACGGCGCGCCGTTCATGACCCCGGTGCCGAACATGTTCGACTGGGAGGCGCGCATCGCCAACATGAACAAGGCGCGCGTCGACATCGCCGTCACCTCGCTCACCTGTCCCAACGTCTACTGGGGCGGCGCGGAAGTGAGCCTGAAGGCGGCGCGCATCATGAACGACGACATGGCGAAGGCGCAGAAGAGCTGGCCCGAGCGCATCCGCTGGTTCGCCTCGCTTCCCTGGCAGCACGAGCACCTCGCGCTTCAGGAACTGCAAAGATCTTGTGATAACGGCGCCGTGGGCGTCATGGTGCTCGCCAATATCGATGGCAGGCCGTTAACGGATCCTCAATTCAGTTCCATTTGGAAAGAGATCGACCGGCGGGCGCTTCCCGTGCTCGTGCACCCCACCGCGCCGCCCGGAGCGGCCGAGATGGGCCTGCACGAGTTCCAGCTCACGGCGCCGATCGGCTTCACCTTCGACACCTCGCTCGCGGTGGCGCGCTGCATCTACGACGGCTTCTTCGACCGCTTCCCCAACCTGAAGCTGATCGCCTCGCACGGCGGCGGCGCGCTGCCCTACCTGGTCGGGCGGCTGGACATCTGCTGGCACAACATCCCGGCGGCGCGCGCCAAGACCCAGGAGCCGCCGCGCAACACCATGCGGCGCATCTACGTCGACAGCGTGGTGTTCCGCCAGGACGTGCTCGACATGTGCGTCTCGGTGTGCGGCCCGGACAACGTGCTCTACGGCTCCGACTACCCGCACACCATCGGCGACATGGCCGGCTGCCTTTCGCGCGTCGACGCGCTGCCCGACGGCGTGCGCCGCCAGGTCCGGGGCTTCAACGCCCAGCGCATCTTCAAGCTCTGAAAACGGGACAGAAATCGGGGTCAGGGCCCGATTTCCCCTGCCGCATAGGCCATCCGACGCAGGCGTAAAGGACAAGCGCGACAGAAGCCGCCGCTACCATCCGCAAGCAAGGAGCGCCACGCCTATGGTCATCAAGGGCCAGTCGGACATAGAGATCCACATCTCGGAGCTCGGCTACATCTGCCTGAAGCAGAACGACGGCGACGGTGACCACGTCATCAGCTTCGCGCCCGCGTACGCGGCGAAGGTAGCGGGCGCGATCAGCCAGCTCCAGGAGTTCGCGCAGGCGAAGTTCGAGAAGTGCGATCTGCTGGACGACTGATCGGGCTCTGACCCCAGCGCTGAATGGTCGTCCCCGCGAACGCGGGGACCCATGTATCGCAAAGAGAAAACTGGCCCCCGCCTTCGCGGGGGCGACTTCTTCAGACCTTCCTTAGTCGACGCAGACGCGGCCGACGATGCGGCCCCCGTCGACGTGCACGTGGCAGCCGAAGCTCGTCTTCACCGCGGTGCACTTGCCCGGCGCCTCGGCGCCGATGACCGCCGGCCGGTCGCTGACGCACAGGTGCTCGCAGTCGGCGCGGTTGCGGCAGGGCTTGCCGCCGTCCTTCGTCTTCTCGGCGCAGCTATAGACGCCGCACAGGTGGTCGTGCACGCCGAACCTCGCCCACACGCCGCCCGCGGCGGCGCATGCCCGCTCATCCGCCTTCTGCTTTTCCGCGTCCACGGCGGGGCAGTTCTGCGCCAGGAGAAGCGCGAGGACTAAGGCACCCGACCCCATACCTGTATTCAGTACTTCGGCGCGGCGTGGCGCTCGATCATCACGTTGACGCACGCCGGCCGCTTCTCATCGAAAGCTCTCTCGAGGGCGGCATGCAATTGTCCAAACTCGAGAACGTCCTCGCCGTGCGCGCCCATGGCCGAGGCGACGGCGCCGTAGCGCGTCGGCAGCAGGTCCAGCGCCTTCGCGCGCTCCTTGCCGTAGGCGCGCAGCGCGATCTGGTACTCGGCGTTCCAGCAGGCGTCGTTGCCGATCACCGCGACATAGTCGAGCCCGTAGCGCACCGCGGTGTCGATCTCGGCCATGTGGAAGCCGAAGCTGCCGTCGCCGAGCATCGCGACCACGGGCACGTCGGGGAACGCGAGCTTCGCCGCGGCGGCAAAAGGCAGCGCCGAGCCGATCGAGCCCGCCGGGCCGTTGATCACGCGCCGCGGCGCGTGCAGGCACGCCTGCGCCCACTGCCCGAACTCGCCGCCGTCGGACACGAGCACCGCGTCGGGCTTGTCGAGCAGCTTCTGCACGGCGCGGCAGACGACGGCGGGATGCAGCGACTTGTCCATCGTCTTCCACTCGGGCGGGCGGTAGGCGAGCGCGGCCCTCACCTCGCCGAGCCATGCGCTCTTCGCCGGCTTCCGCGGCCGTTGCGGCACGGCGTCCGAGCGCAGGACGCGGCAATCCTCGGCGAAGACCTTGCCGAGCTTCAGCGTGAAGTCGGCCTTCTTGCCGAGGAGCAGCACTACGTCCGCGCGCGAGAGCATGTCGGCGAGCCTGCCGAGGCTCGGGTCGTCGACGCCGCGCGGGCTCTCCATGCCGATGACCGGCACGCCGCTCGCCTCCTCGAGCTGCCGCACGTCCGGGTCGCGCATCATGGCCGGGCCGGCGATGACGAGCGGGCGGCTCGCCTTGAGGAGCTCGCCCGGGAACGGTCCCTGCGTCGGCTCCTCGAGGGCGATGCTGGTCACCGTAGCGCCGCACTCGGCCTCCAGCACGTCCTGCGGGATGCTGAGGTGCACCGGCCCGGGAAGCCGCCGGCTGGCCTTGCGCAGGGCGCGCGCGAGATTGTCGGCGAGCCGCCCGGGCGACTGCACCGTCCATGAGCCCTTGCAGACGGGCTCGGCCATCTCGGCCTGGCGCATTTCCTGGAACGCGCCCCTGCCGAGCTCGGCGATCGGCGCGTGGCCGGAAAGAAGAATGACCGGCGACTCGGCTTCGAGCGCCGTATAGAGCGCGGACAGCGCGTTGGCGTGGCCGGGGCCGCCGGTGACGAGCGCCACGCCCGGCTCGCCGGTGAGCCGCCCCCAGGCATCGGCCATGTGCACCGCCGCCGCCTCGTGGCGCACGTGCACGAGGTCCAGGCCGGCGTCGAGCGCGGCGTCGAACACCGGCATGACGTGGTTGCCGGAGAGCGCGAACACGCGCCGCACGCCGGCGGCGGCGAGCCCGCGCGCCAGCACATCGGCGCCGCGCCGCTTCACAGCTTGAGCTCGCGCAGCGCGTGCTCGCGCAGCTTCGCCTTCTGCACCTTGCCGCTCGCCGTCATGCCGATCGCCTCGAAGTCGGGGACGATCCTAAGGTAGCGCGGCACGCGGAACCCGGCCATGCGTGTTTTGCACCACTGGAGAAGCTCTTCCTCGGAAGCAGCAGCTTTGAGCGTTACATACGCGCACGGCACCTCGCCCAGCCTTTGGTCCGGCACGCCGACCACCTGCGCGGTCTCGACCGCGGGGTGCGCGAGCAGCACTTCCTCGACCTCCGCCGGCGCGACGTTCTCGCCGCCGACGCGGAACACGTCCTTCAGGCGCCCGGCCATGCGCAGGCGGCCTTCGGGCGTCAGCTCGCCGAGGTCGCCGGTGCGCAGCCAGCCGTCGGGCGTGAACGCCTGCGCGGTCGCCTCGGGGTCCTTGTAGTAGCCCTTCATCACGTTCCAGCCGCGCACCTGTATCTCTCCTTCATCGGAGATCCTGACTTGCACGCCCGGCAGCGGCAGCGGCAGGCCCTGCACCCGCAGCTCCTCGGGCTCGCGCCAGTCGCTCATCACGACGTTGGGCGAGGCTTCCGACAGGCCGTAGGCGGCGCAGATCTGCTTCGCGCCCATGACATCGATGATCCTGCGCATCGTCTGCGGCCCGGCCGCGGCCCAGCCGCCGCGCAAGGCGAGCCTGCGCTTCGGGAAGTCCTGATGGCCCATCAGCAGCTGGAAGATGGTGTCGTTGCCGGAGAGCAGCGTGCAGCGCTCGCGCTCCATCATCTCGAGCGCTGCCCCGGCCCCGAAGGCGGGCAGCGTCACCAGCGTCGCGCCGGCGACGAGCGCCATCAGCGCCGAGAGCGTCGAGCCGGCGACGTGGAAGAAGGGCCGGCAGTTGAAATAGCGGTCCTCGGCGCGGATGCCGACCCGGGCGCCCGCGGCCCAGGCATCGCGCAGCATCATGTCGTGCGTGAGCATCGCGCCCTTGGGGTACGCCGTGGTGCCGGAAGTGAACTGGATGAGGAGGACATCGTCCGGCGAGACCTGCACCGGGCGGAAGTCGCCTCGTGGCAGGCCGCCGGACACATCGACTTTCGAGGCTTCCACTCCCCTGATGAAGGACCTGAAGTCCTGCTTCATGAAGACCGGCACGTAGAAGAGCGCCCTGCAGTCGGACTGCTTCACCGCGTACTCGACCTCGGCCGCCTTGAAGCGCGTGTTGACCGGCACCGTGACCGCGCCGATGAGCGCTGCGCCGTAGAAGAGCGCCAGCCACTTCTCGTCGTTGCCCATCAGGATGCCGACATGGTCGCCGCGCTTGAGGCCCATGGACTGCATGGCTCCCGCGACGGAAAGGGAAACGTTCAGAAGCTCTTTGTAGGAGATTCTGGCTGTCTGCGTGACCAGCGCCTCCGCATCGCCGCGCTCGCGCGCCTGGCGCTCGAGCACGGCGCCGAGGCTCTGCGGCGTCCAGCTCACCGCTTGCCCATCCACTCGCCGGAGGCGAGCTGCGCCTCGATCGCCTCGAGCTCCGCGGCGAGCGCGCCCTTGGGATCGAGCTCGACGCCGCGGTCGATGGCGCGCTTGGCGAGGCGCAGCGCCTGAGGCGGTGCTTTGACGATGTTCGAAGTCATTTCATCCAGGACGCCTTGCAGCCGCGCAACTTCCACGATTCTGGATACGAGCCCCGCCTCCCGGGCCTCCTCTGCCGTCAGCGTCCGCCCGGTGAACATCAGGTCCTTGGCGAGGCGCTTGCCGAGCACGCGCGGCAGCCGCTGCGTGGCGCCGACGGTGCCGCGCAGCGCCTCGGGGGTGCGGAAGCTCGCCTCGGGCGTGGCGACGACGAAGTCGCAGGCGGCGGCGATCTCGCAGCCCGAGCCGACCGCCGCGCCGTGCACCACCGCGATCGAGGGCATCGGCAGCGCCTCCAGCGCGGCGTAGGCGGCGAAGGAACTCGCGCGGCGCTCGCGCACCTGCGCCTCGCCCATGCCCTGGCGCTCCTTGAGGTCGGCGCCGGCGCAGAACGCCGGCCCGTTGGCGCGCACCAGCACCACGCGCAGGCTCGCGTCGGCCGCGGCGCGCTGCGCGCATTCGATGAGCGCGTCGCACATCGCCAGGTTCACGGCGTTGCGCGCCTCCGGCCTGTTCAGGGTGACGGTCGCTACGCCGTCAGCAGCGTGGTAGAGGGCAGTCATGGCTTGATTTCGGCGAGGATCTTTTCCGTGTGCTCGCCGAGGAGCGGCGGGCGGCCGATCTCGGGGTCGTCCCAGCCGAGGAACTTGTAGGGCAGCGCGAGCGCCTTGAATTCGCCGACGCCCGGATAGTCGAAGCTGCCGACCAGGCGCCGCGCGCGCACGTGCGGGTCGGCGAGGACCTCCGCGACGTCGTTCACCGGCCCGACCGGGACGTCGGCCTCATCGAGGATGGCGAGCAGCTTCGATCTTTCCAACAGGGAAATCTTCCCGGTCAGGACCGGCATGATCTCCTCGCGCTTCTCGACCCGGACGGCATTGTCCGGAAACCGGGAACCCCAATCGGGAATTCCCAGAACCCTGCATAGCGGCGCCCAGTGCTGGTCGCTCGCGGTGATGTGCGCGTACTTGCCGTCCTTGCAGCGGAAGGTCGCCGAGGGCACGCGCCCGGGATGCTCGGTGCCCAGGCGCGGCGGCACTTCGCCGAGCGCGAAGTAGCGCGCCGCGGCAAGCGTGAGCAGCGCCACCTGCCCGTCGAGCATGGAGAAGTCGACATGGCAGCCTTTGCCGGTGCGGCCGCGCCCGGCGAGCGCGGCGAGGATCGCCACCGCGACCCACAGGCCGGAGGTGAGATCGGCGACCGGCAGCCCCGGCTTCACCGGCCCGCCGCCCTTCTCGCCGGTGAGGCTCATCAGCCCGCCCATGGCCTGGAACACCGTGTCGTAGCCCTTCTTCTTCGCATAGGGGCCGGTCTGGCCGAAGCCCGTGCATGAAACGTAGATGAGTGCGGGGTTCAGGGATGACAGAACGGCATAGTCCAATCCATAGCGGCCCAATGTGCCGACCGGAAAATTCTCCACCAGCACGTCGGCTTTCTGCGCGAGCGCGCGGATCGTCGCCGCGCCTTCCTTCGAGCGCAGGTCGACGGTGATCGACTCCTTGGAGCGGTTGCAGGCGAAGTAGTAGGCGCTGTCGCGCGCGAGCTGCGGCTCGAAGCCGCGCGTCTCGTCGCCGCCGCCGGGCTGCTCGACCTTGATGACGCGCGCGCCCAGCTCGGCGAGGATCATCGAGGCGAACGGGCAGGCGAGGACGCGGGACAGGTCCAGGATCGTCAGATGATCGAGGGGCTTCATTTCTTGAATCCCCGCATGCGTATATTCGTTTCCCTCGCGCGCTCGAGCGCGGCGGCGAACGGCAGGTCCGCCGCTTCGTGGAAGAGGCGCTTCGTTTCCGCCATGGCGGGGCGATGTCCGGCCGCCAGCTTTTCCGCCACCTAAATCGCGTTGGAAAGCAGTTCGCCGGCCGGCACGACGTAATTCACAAGACCTACTTCCAGCGCGCGGCGCGCATCCACCGGCTCGCCGAGCGACACCAGCTCGAAGGCGGCCTTGCGCCCGGCCTGGCGCACCAGGTTGGCCATGACGATCGCCGCGACGATGCCGTGGCGCGTCTCCGGGTAGCCGAGCTTCGCGCCTTCGGCCATCACGGCGAGGTCGCCGGCGATGGCGAGACCCGCGCCGCCGCCCATCGCCGAGCCGTTGATGGCGGTTACGACAGGAACTCTCATGCGGGGAAACGCGAGATGCAGCTGCATGGTGAGCTCCGCGCGCTTCTCGCCTGCGGCGGGGTCTGTGGTCTGGCGGAACTCGTCGAGGTCGGCGCCGGCGCAGAAGCCAGGCCCTGCGCCGGTCAGGACGAGCGCGCCGACAGAATCATCCTTGTCCGCCGAATACAGGGCGTCGAGCAGGCCCTGGGCGAGCTCGCGGTTGAGCGCATTGCGCTTCTCCGGGCGATTCATCGTAAGAATCCTCACCCCCGCGCGGTCCTGCGCCAGCAAAACCGTGGTCTGTCCCTGTTTTTCGCTCATAAGGAGGCAAGGCGCTTTCGCGCTTCCTCGGTCTCGCGGACCAGGCGCCGGAAGAGCTCCGCCGCGGGCACGATGTCGTCGATGAGGCCGGCGCTCTGCCCGGCCTCGACCTTGCCCCAGTCCACGTCGCCCTCGAGCGCCGCCTTCTTGAGCGAGCTCGAGTTGAAGATGTCGAGCAGCTCGCTGCCCGAAGCGCCTTTTCTTTCCCGCGAAAGGTATTCCTCGGAAAAGCGGTTCGCGAGCTGGCGGATCGGCAGGCCGCCGCGGCCGACCAGCGCGGTCTCGTGCACGTCGGCCTTGAGCACTGCCTGCTTGTAGTTGTCGTGCACGCCGGCCTCGGGCGTGGCGAGGAAGCGCGTGCCGAGCTGCACCGCGTCGGCGCCGAGCGCGAGCATGGCGGCGATGCCGGCGCCGTCGGCGATGCCGCCGCTCGCCACCACCGGCAGCTTCACCGCCTTCAGCACGCGGCGCACCAGCACCAGCGTGCCCACCTCCGAGGGCGGCGGATGGCCGCCCGCCTCGGCGCCGTCGACGACCAGCCCGTCGACGCCGGCGTCCTGCGCCTTCAGCGCATGCTCGACCGAGGCGACCACGTGCAGCCACTTCGCGCCGGCGGCGCGGAAGCGCGCCAGGTGCGCCCGCGGCCCGCCCTGCGAGGCGACCATCACAGGAATTTTTTCTTCCAATGCAATTTCCACAAGCTCCGGAGCGCGCGTGCCGTTGAGCGGGATGTTCACCCCGAAGGGTTTCTGGGTTCCCTGGCGTATTTCCCTCAGGATCCTTCTGAAGTCGTCGGGGCGCAGGGGCCCGGCGCCGAGCACGCCCATGCCGCCGGCGTTCGACACGGCGACCACCAGCGCGGCGTTCGACGACGCCCAGCTCATCGCCGCCTGGAAGATCGGGTACTCGATGCCCAGCAGCTCGGTGAGGCGCGTCTTCATTTCTTCTCCTGCGCGATGAGCTCGCGCGCCTGCCCCGCAAGCTTCGAGAGGGCGCGGTCGAAGACTTGATGTTCAGTTCTTGAGAGACACCCCTTGAAGGCGGCGTCCCGCTCCGCCGCCGCGGCGATCAGGCCCTCGTACAGCTTGCGCCCGGACTTGCTGAGCGCGAGCCGCACGCCGCGCGCGTCGCCGGGGTCGGCCTCGCGCACCACCAGGCGGCGCTTCACCAGCCCGGAGACGACGCGGCTCATCTGGCTCTTGTGCACGCCGGCGGCGTGCGCGAGGTGGTTGAAGCTGAGCGGCCCGGTGACCGCGCCGAGCAGCGCGATGGTGCGCCACTCCCACAGGCTGACGCCGAACTCGCGGCGGTAGCGCAGCTCGGCGCCGCGCGAGAGCAGGTTCGCCACCACGTGCAGGCGGTAGGAAAGCAGGTCGCGGATCGCCGTCATCTCAGTCGTCGAAGAAGGGCGTCTCGCCCTCGCCGCGCAGGCGGATGTCGAACCGATAGGAGTTGTTGGTTTTCCGGGCCATCAGCCTTTTCCTCACTCCGGCTGGAACGGCGTCCAGCACCGGGTCCTTCGACTCGTCGAAGAACATCGTCGTGTGCAGCGCGCGCATCAGGCCGGAATAGAGGACGAGGAAGTTGACGTGCGCCGCGCGGCCGGCGCTGGCTCCAGGCTTTATCGTGCGGAAAACATAAACGCCGTCTTGGCCGGTCGCCGCGCGGCCCCAGCCGAAGAAGTCCGGGTTGTCGAAGCGCCCCTGCGCGTCGGCCTGCCAGATCTCGAGCACGACGTTGTCGAGCGGCTTGCCGTCGGCCTGCACGATGCGGCCGGTGATCTCGATCGGCTCGCCCTGCGCCTTCCTGCCCTCGACGCTGGTGAGGTCGTTGGCGCCCTGCGCGAACTCGCGCGGGAAGAAGGGCCCGAGCGTCATCTCGCCGGTGGGGACGAGGCGCTTCATCGCAGCGAGGGCGTGCCTTTGCGCCCGCGCACCACCAGCTGATACTCGTAGACGAGCGCGTTCTCCGGCCCCTTGGCGGTCGGCGCGAGCCGCGCGATGCAGCGCGCGCGCGCCTCGGGGTCGCGGATGGCGTTGAGGATGGCGTCGGCCTCGTTGAGCGGCTCGCCGGGAAAGAACATCTGCGTCACCAGGCGCGAGAGCCATACCCTGCCCCACACCGAGAAGTGCACGTGCGGCGGGCGCCACCAGCCGCCGGAGTCGGGCACCGGGTAGGCGCCCGGCTTGATGGTGCGCAGCTCGACCAGGCCGCCGTCGCCGGCGACGAGGCGCGCCGCGCCGTAGAAGTTCGGGTCGGGCGGCGCGTCGTGGCTGTCGTTGGGGTGGATGTACTTGCCGGCGGCGTTGCAGTGCCACACCTCGACCACGGCGCCCTGCACCGGCGCGCCGTCCTCGTCGACCACGCGCGCGCGCAGGTGGATGAGCTGGCCGATGGCGCGCTTCGCGCCGTGGCCGGCGAGATCGCCGCGCACCGGCTGCAGCCGCCGCTGGACGGCGAGCGGCCCGGCGAGCTCGGCGGCGGTGTGCGGCCGGCGCACGAGCGGCTGCGCGGGCCAGCGCCGGCTGGTCTGCTCGTAGCCGGGCTCGACGCCCTGCGCTTGCGTGCGGGGCGGCCTCGGGTCGACGCGGACGGGCATCGTTGACACCGTAAACCATGTCGTTGATACTGTCAACGATGGACGCGGTGACGCTCTGCGAGTGCTTCGCGCGCGACGGGCTGCAGCACGAGCCGGCGTTCGTCCCCACCGCCACCAAGCGCGCGCTGGTCGAGCGCTTTGCTGCGCTCGGCTTCAAGCGCGTCGAGGCCACCTCCTACTCCAACCCGAAGGTCGTTCCCCAGTTCGCCGATGCCACCGAGGTCTTGAAGTCCATCACCCGCCTTCCTGGCGTTTTTTACAAAGCAACCTGCGCGAATGTCCGGGCGGTCGAGCGCGCGCTCGCCGACCTCGACGCGGGCCACGGCGCCAACGAGATCAGCCTGCTCATCTCCGCCACCGAGTCGCATTCAAAGAAGAACCTCAATCGCACGCGCGAAGAGCAGTGGCGGAACATCGCCGAGATGGCCGCCGCTGCGAAAGGCCGCTTCCGCCTCGTCGGCACGGTCTCGGTCGCCTTCGGCTGCCCGTTCGAAGGCAAGGTGGACCCCGCAGTCGTGGTTTCGGACGTGGAGCGCTTTGCATCCCTGGGCGTATCGCACGTCGCCCTCGGCGACACCATCGGCGCCGCGACGCCTGCTACGGTTCGACAAATCATGTCATCCCTGAAGAAGTCTCCTTCGGTAACACCTATTGCCCACTTTCACGACACGCGGGGCACCGGGCTGGTGAACTACGTCGCCGCCTACGAGGCGGGCGTGCGCCACTTCGACTCCTCGTTCGGCGGCGTCGGCGGGCACCCGGCGAAGGTGAAGTACGGCGGCGGCTTCACCGGCAACGTCTGCACCGAGGACCTCGTCAACCTCTTCGAGTCGATGGGCATCGCCACCGGCATCGACCTCGACGGCCTGCTCGCCGCCGCCGAGCTGTGCGAGCAGGCGCTCGGCCGCGAGCTGCACGGCCGCGTCGCGCGCAGCGGGCTCAATCCCCTGCTTCCTCATTGACCAGAATTCTGGTCAAATGCCGGAATGGCCAAGATCCTGCCGATTTCGGAAGTGAAAGCCCGCCTCCCCGAGCTGGTCAGCGGCGTCGCCGAGCGCGAGGAAGAGATCGTCGTCACGCGCAACGGCAAGCCGGCGGCGATGCTCGTCAGCTACACGGAGTATGAGCGGCTCAAGGCGACGCTCGATGTGCTGAGCGACCCGGGGCTTATGCGGCAGATCAGAGAAAGCGAGGCGGAAATCGCTGCAGGCAAGAAGGGGCTTTCCTTCGAAGAAGTGTTCGGCGAGCCGCTCGTCCCGCGCAAGCGCAAGAAGCGAGGCTGATGCCCGGCTACCGGCCGGACATCCGGACTGGCGTCGCAGTAGTCATCCGTCATCTGCCGCCGGAACTCAAGCGTGCGGTTCGGTCGGCTATCCGTCTCATCTGTCAGCATCCGACAGTCGGGGAGCCGCTGCACGGCAAACTGGAAGGACGATTGAAGTACAGGGTGCGCCGCTACCGCATCATTTATCGTGCCGATTCCGCGCGGCGAATCATTCATATCATCGCCATAGGCCATCGGCGCAGCATCTACGAGGAGCTCGCCGCCAGAGGTCCGGACCCGGAATGAACGAATGCCCGCGGTTCATCCATACGCAATCCCTGCGCCTCGCCGACGGCCGCGAGGCGCTGGTGACGCGCGTGCTGCGCGAGGACGGCGGCACCGGGTTCGGCTTCAGCCTGCAGCTCGACGCCACCGAGGCGCGGCACATGGCGCTCTTCCACGCCGGCCTGCGCGCCGAGCGCCCGCGCATCACGCCGGTCATCGGGCATCCGTGGGAAACCGCCTTCCTTTCGAACACTCCCGTTCCGTGGGACTGCGAGCCGGGCTTTTCGCGCCTCGAGTGGTTGCCCTAACATAGCCCCCCTCTGCAGAGGAGGCGACATGCACGCGAAGACGATCAGCTACAAGCGTCCCGACGGCAAGAGCGTCAACGGCTATCTCGCCGAGCCCACCGGCGGGGACGAAGCCCCGGGCGTGGTGGTGATCCAGGAATGGTGGGGACTCAACGACCAGATCCGCGGCGTCGCCGACAAGCTCGCCGCCGCCGGCTACCGCGCGCTAGTGCCGGATCTCTACCGCGGCAAGAGCACGGTCGAGGCGAAGGAAGCCGAGCACCTGATGACCGGGCTCAACTTCGGCGACGCCGCCGCGCAGGACATCCGCGGCGCCGTGCAGCACCTCAAGTCCACCGGCAGCGCCAAGGTCGCCGTCACCGGCTTCTGCATGGGCGGCGCGCTCACCGTCCTCTCGGCGGTCAACGTGCCGGAGGCCGACGCCACGGTGCCCTGGTACGGCTTCCCGCCGCTCGAGTACGTCGACGCCGCCAAGGTCAAGGCGCCGATGATGGCGCACTGGGCGCTGAACGACGAGTTCTTCCCCATCGCCAAGGTCGAGGAGCTGGAGAAGAAGCTGAAAGCCGCGAACGTGCAGTTCGACTTCTACCGCTACCCGGCGAAGCACGCCTTCGCCAACGAGACGGCGAACGAGAAGAACCTGCCGCCGCTCGAGTACAACCCGCAGGCGGCCGAGCTGGCCTGGAAGCGGACGATGGAGTTCTTCGAGAAGAACCTCAGGTGACGAGCAGCGCCGTGCCGACCCCCTGACAAGGGGGTCGTGAGCCCCCGATCCAGTCGGGGGCGAGCGGGGGTTTCCGGTTGATTTTTCGGCAATGGGTACGATCGTACCCATTTAGCCCTTCCGCGGACCCTCCTCCAGCCCTCTATTCGGGGAGGTGTCCACTTTATCGAATGAGATTCCGCGTCCGCGTGGGCTGGGTCGTTAGGCTTCACTGTTGGGCGCCTCCGCCTTGAAACTGCTCTTTGAAGCCTTGCTGCGCTTCGCCGATAAAGACCAGTAGCTGGCTCTCGTGCACGGGAACGACAGAGATGCCCTGACGTTCTGCCTCGGCGGGCAGGACACTTTGAAACCGGCCGGAGGGGACGAACAGCGTGTTGGGGTATTGGCGCTTAGCCTCCCAACCCTTCTTTAGTAGACGGCGCGCCTCCAACTTGGAGGGTTCTGCTTTGCCCGTAGGGACCATGACCATATCGAAAATAAAGCAACTTGCTGCATCCATCAGAGCGATGCAATTGAACGCGCCATCTTGCTCCGTTCGAACTGGCGCATCGTTCAGCTGAAAGACGATCCAGGCTTCATTGACCTGGAACTGATTCGGGTGCAGCACGGGCGGCCTTGTGAAGCCTAACGTTCGTGGCCAGGCGCGCTGTGCCAAAGCGCGCTGAGCGCCGGGCGAAAAGCGTCGCTTTGCGCCACGGGGTTAGAAAGCGCTACTTGTGGTAGGCGGCGTGAAGCGCGATGCCGACGAAAAGAATTCCGACGGCGAGTATGAGGAGGCCAACGACGAGGTCCATCTCTATAGCCTTCCGATTTCGTCGATACGGCGCTGTATCTGGCGATGGAGCAGATAGATTCCGAAGCCTACCAAAATGGCAGTGGCGATAGCAAGCCACCCGACCGTGTCAGACGCGTTTTCGGCCGCGGACGCCAGCCATCCAAGAAGGCTGATTTCAGCGACCACGACTATCCCCATCCAGAGCCTTAGATAGATCAGTTGCTCCTTCAGGCGATCGAGTTCAGACACGGCTCGTCTTCCAGCGCCTTCCAACGTAGAGGTGTACGTCGTGCCGCGGCACGCCGTTTGAATAAGCACAGCGGCTCGCGGCACGTCCGCACCACCGCCATGTTAGGCATCGAGTTCCCGCACTGTTCCAGCTCCACGCCGGATAAGCTCCAGTTTCTCAGGGCTCAGCCCGGAAAGGTCTTTTTCGGTGATCCAGCCCTCGTAAAGCAGGCGGGCGAATACGCCGGTGAGTACCGAGTAGCGGTAATCGTACTTTCGTTCGATCTCCCGCTGCTTGCTTGAGAGAAATTCGAGGACATCCCAAACAGCACTCGCTTCTTTGGAACTTTGAAGCATGCGCTCGACTTCCTTTCTGATGCTCGCGTTCTCTCGGGCGAGGGCGCTATCAAAGGCAGCACGAGCCACGCTCTTTTCCTTGTGAGACCAATGAAGCTCGCGTCTCGGTGCCGGATCACGCGCCACTGGTTCCTCTCTCGATGCCTAACGTGGAGGTTTGCGGCGCGGCGAGCCGTGCCGCTGATAAAGCGAGGCGCTTGCCGCCGCGTCCGGCAACACCGCCATGTTAGAAGGCGCTACTTGGCGCGCCGGGCGGCGTCGAGAGCAATGCCGACGAAAACAAGGACTACGGCGAGCATCACGATTCCAGCGATCGTTTCCATCATTCCTAAAGGCTCCCGATCCTCTCTATGCGGCGCTCGATTTGGCGATGAAGATTGACGATACCCAAGGTTAGCGCAATCACCCCTGCAATGGCTAGCAAGAAGATGAGCACGCTCGCGTTTTCGCCCGCGGTCAAAAGCCAACCGACCAAGCTGATATCCGTCACGACCATAATCCCTTGCCAGTACTTGAGGTAGGCAATCTGTTCCTTTATGCGATCGAGTTCGGACATGATGGCCTATCGTGATGGGGTATTGGCAGCCTGTGCCTGACGTCGGCGTCTCGCGCCTTCTAACGTGGAGGTGTGCGGCGCGCCGCGCGCCCGGTGTTTGAAGGTGAAACGCCGCTTGCTCGCGGCGCGTCCGACACCACCGCCATGTTATACGCCGTCCTCGACACCGCAAAAATAACATGGCCGTTTTGCCACGAATTCGCGGGAGCCACTGCACCCTCCTGCCGAAAGCCGAGCTTCTCAACAAGGGACATACTTGCAATATTGGCTGGATCGATGATCCCAAGGACACGTTCAGCGTGAAGCGCCGAGAAGGCAGTGGAGACAAGTGCACGGCAAACCTCTCTCGCGTACCCCTGCCTCCAGCAAGCGCGGCGAAACAGGCAGTAGATCTCCCATTCGGCTTTCATCTTCGGCACTTCAAGGAAACCGCACTGACCGACGAACTCGCCCGTTGATGTCAGAACGACACTCAGCGGTCCAGTGTCATCTGTAACTTGCTTCCGGAGACCCGCCCACCATTCTTTCGCGGACCTTAGCAACGGACCCTTCATGTGCTTTCGCACAACGGGGCTTCGATACAGCGCAACCCAAAGTCGCATGTCGCGGCGTTCCGGGCGCCGAATCGTCAACCTCTCAGTGGTGATTGGAAGAGGCAGGATGGTGAACCTACGGCGTATAAACGAACAGGATCGTATCTGCCAGCGCTTCTATGGCGGATACGATCAGTTGGACTGAACCGCTGGCGATCAGCGTGGTGCTTGGGAAATGAATGTGCTGCTTGGAGTGGGGAGGTGCGCTGAGCCGAGGTCATCAGCGCTAAGTACAGCGGCGTGGCAGGCGAGTGCGCACGTTGGCACTATGTCAGAGGGTGCCAGGAGGGTCAACGTAGCTTGCCGATCCAAGCGACGCCCTGAGGAGCGCCTGGGCGAACCCGGTGGATGCAACGGTGCGGGCGGCGAGGCGACGATCAAGGTGGGGCCTGCGAGCGCGGGGCGAGGAGCTGAACGGTGTGAAGCCTGCCGAGCTGGCACAGGGGGCAGCGCTCGATGTCGATGCCGGCGACGCGCTGCCAGAAGGCCTGCAGGGATTCGACTGCGGGCTGCGGTTGGGCGAGTGGCGCAGCGAGCGCGGCCCGGGCGCGAGGCAGCAGCATGCGCTTGCGGCGATTGGCGAGCAGGCCGTAATGCCGGATGCGGTTGAAACCACGCGGGAGCACGTGCAGGACGAATCTGCGCAGGAACTCGAGCGGCGCGAGCTGCATCGTGCGCCGACGGCTGCCGCGGGCGTAGTCTCTGTAGCGAAAGCGCACCGCTTCGGCGTCGGCGCTCAGCAGGCGATCGTTGGAGATCGCCGTGCGATGAGTGTAGCGGCCGAGGTACTCGAGTACCTGGTCGGGTCCGGCGAATGGGCGCTTGGCATAGACGACCCAAGCGGTGTTGCGCAGCGTCGCTGCGAGCCCCGGCGGCGCGGGCAGCTTGCGCAAGGCGCTCAGGAACTTGCCCCGGAAGACGCTGGAGAGCGCCTTGACCGGGAAGAGAAAGCCTCTGCGTGAGCGCACCCACTGACCGGCGGAGTCGAGCGCGCCGGCGCCGACCAGGCAATGCAGGTGCAAGTGCTGGCTGAGCGTCTGCCCCCAGGTATGCAGCACGAGCGTCGCAGCGATCTCGCCGCCGAGCCAGCGCGGGTTGCGCCCGAATTCGAGCAGTGTGTCGGCCGCGGCTGCAAAGAGCGTGGCATAGACCTCGCGCGGGCGATGCTGGGCGAGCGCGTTCAGCTCGTGCGGCAGGGTGAAGACGAGGTGGTAGTAGGGCACCGGAAGGAGCTCCGCACGCCGCGCGGCGAGCCAGCGCTCCTTGGAGCGTGTCTGGCACTTCGGGCAGTGGCGGTTGCGGCAGGAGTGGTAGACGTAGCGCTGAGCGCCACAGGCGTCGCACCGGCGAAGCTCTCCGCCGAGCGCGGCCGTGCGGCAATGCTCGATGGCGCGCAACGCTCGGCGCTGCACTGCACATAGCCGCTGCGAGGCGCTGAAGGTTGCGCCGTGCGCACGGACGATGTCGGCGAGCTCGAGCTTGCGCGCGCCCGGGGGGCGCGCAGCCAAGGCGCGCTACCG
>JBQTJF010000316.1:0-2293 GCA_052387375.1 Betaproteobacteria bacterium | reverse complement strand
CGCGCCCGGCTGCCTCGCGCGAGCGGCGCACCAGCTCGACGGCGAAGCGCATGCGGCTCTCGAGCGGGCCGCCCCATGCGTCACGCCGCTGGTTGGTGCGCCGCGCCAGGAACTGCGTGATGAGGTAGCCCTCCGAGCCCATCAGCTCGACGCCGTCGTAGCCGGCCTCGCGCGCGAGGCGCGCCGCGGCGGCGAAGTCCTCGATGGTGCGCTCGATCTCGGCCGCGCGCATCTCGCGCGGCGTGTGCGGGTTGATGGGCGACTTCAGCGCCGAGGGGGCGACGATGTCGGCGTGGAAGCCGTAGCGCCCCGAGTGCAGGAGCTGCAGCGCGATGCGCCCGCCCGCCTCGTGCACCGCACGCGTGATGACCTGGTGTCTTCTCGAATCCTCTGCCGTAGAGAACTGCGCTCTATGGGGGCCGAGGTTGCCCACGTCGTTGGGCGAGAACCCGCCGGTGACGATCAGCGCCGCGCCGCCGCGCGCGCGCTCGGCGTAGAAGGCGGCGAGCGCCTCCAGGCCCCCCGGCCGCGCCTCGTGCCCGGTGTGCATCGAGCCCATGAGGATGCGGTTGGGCAGCGTGGCGAAGCCCAGCTCGAGCGGGCGGAAGAGGTTCGGATAAAGCATCAAATCAGGGACAGACCACGTTTTTCCGGAAAGGGGAGATTCTCTCCGGAAACGTGGTCTGTCCCTGATACTAGTTCTTGCGGCGCTTCTCGAGCTCCAGCAGAAGCTGCTTGCGCGGCAGGCCCCAGGCGTAGCCGCCGAGGCCGCCGTCGGTGCGCACCGCGCGGTGGCAGGGCACCGCGAGCGCCACCGGGTTCGCGCCGCAGGCGCTGCCGACCGCGCGCACCGCCGCCGGCGCGCCGACCGCGCGCGCGATCTCGCCGTAGGTGCGCGTCTCGCCGCGCGGGATGCGCCGCAGCGCCGCCCAGACGCGGCGCTGGAACACCGTGCCGCGGATGTCCAGGGGCACGCGGGCGAGGCTCGACTCGCCGTTGAGGAAGGACAGGATTGCCTTTTTCAAGGCGGAAAGGTCTTGTGCGACGACCTCCGCCTCGTTGAATTCCTCCTTCAGCTCCTTCTCCAGCGCCTCGGCGCGCTCGCCGATCTTCACCGAGCACAGGCCCTTGCCGGTGGCGGCGATGAGCAGCGTGCCGAGCGGGCTGGGGAAGCTGCAGTAGCCGATCCTCTGGCCCTTGCCGCGCGCGCGGTAGTCGCGCGCCCGCATGCCGAGATCGGCTTTCTCGTAGAAGCGCGACACCGAGCCGTAGCCGGCGTCGAACAGCGCGTCGG
Source organism: Betaproteobacteria bacterium (assembly GCA_052387375.1). Classification (GTDB taxonomy): domain Bacteria; phylum Pseudomonadota; class Gammaproteobacteria; order Burkholderiales; family SG8-39; genus SCGC-AG-212-J23. The sequence goes on along the minus strand of JBQTJF010000316.1, from coordinate 999 downwards.
TGACACGGCTGCCGTTGCGCAGCGAAGCCTTCAGGGATTGCTTGCGATGCGCTTCCTGATAGTCCCGGGGCGAGATTCCGAAAGCGTGCTTGAAGCGCCGCTGCAGGTGGAAGGGGCTCGCGCCGACCGCGCGCGCCAGCTCTTCCAGCGTCACCCGCTCGCCGCGCCTGGCGTCGAGGTAGCTCTTTGCCTTGCCTACGAAATTCTCCATAGCAGGCAGTCTAAGGCCGGCGGCCGCGGCGATCCATCCGGATATTGCGCGGGCGGCGCCTCGCAACACCCCGCGCCTGACTGCTCGCGAGCTCGACGTCCTGCGGCTCATCGCCGCCGGCCACACCTACGCCGAGGGCGGTGCAGCTCGGAATCCTCAGCGACCTGGGCTAGCCGAGTAATCCATCGGTAAGCGATCAGTGACTGATTCGCGTGCGGCGCGCTCGCATCCTTGCCGCATGCAAGCAGCGAACGGCGGGGGAAACATGAACGGCATCGTGCGGCTCACCGGCCGCGAGACCGAAGTGCGGCTCGAGGTGCACTGCGCCGCCGCCGCGGTGATGCGCGCGGTGGAGCTGGAGCTGCTCGGCGAGGTGGCATCGACATGAGAATGCTGCTCCCCCTGCTGCTTGCGACCTGCGTCGCCGTTCCGCAGGCGCCCGCCCGGGCCGGCACGCTTGCAAACGAGGACGCGGATGCCGCCCGGTTGCGGATCTCCGCCACGCTCGCGCGGCCGGAGGCGAGACAGGCGCTCGAGGCACGCGGCGTGCCGCTTGCCGCCGCCGAGGCCAGGGTGCGCGCGCTTTCCGATGCGGAGGCGGTCGAGCTCGCCGCCCGGATCGACGGCCATCCGGCGGGCGCAGACGAGGGCGTGCTTGCGCTCTTGTGGGTGCCGGTGGCCTTCGGCGGTACTTACCTGGCCGGCGGCGCCGGCGCGGTGGTGCTGCTCGTCGGGGCTGCGGCTCTGGCGGGCTGGGCCATTGGGCGCGTCATGGCCCGCTTCCTCAA
>JBQTJF010000315.1:0-30114 GCA_052387375.1 Betaproteobacteria bacterium | reverse complement strand
TTCGTTCCTTGGTGCGCACGCGGATGGTGCAGTTGCGGAACTCGCCCTGCTCGAGCAGCATCCTCGCGAACGAATCGCGCACCGCGCCGTCGCCGCGCGCCTCGCCCGGGGCGACGCGCAGCCGGTCGATCACGCCGCGCACGCCGCCGGTGGCCGCCGCGGCCTCGAGCGCCAGCTTCTTCGCGGCGACGTCGGCGACCTCGCCCTCCAGGGTCACGGCGCCGTCCTTCGACTCGATGCGGATGGGGTGGCGGTGGATGTTGATGCGCGGCTCGCGCTCGAGGGCGGCGTGGACTCTGCGGGTGGTGAGTTCTCTGGGGTTCATGGGCCCTCCTCAGGCAAGTTTCAGGCCGTGCGCAGGCGCAGCAGGCGCACCACGGCGACCGCCGCGAGCGGCACGACGAAGGCCACCACGGTGATGGCGATGAGCAGCTCGCCGAGCTGGCTGTAGTCCTGCGCCACCTGCACCGCGCCGGCGGCGCGGTCGCGCACCTCGCGGCTGATGGTGTAGACCTGGTTCGCGTACTTGGTGCCCAGCTGCGCCGCAGAGAGCGCCAGGTTGGAGAACGAGGCCATGACGGCGAAGTAGGTGGCCTTCATGTGCGCCGGCGCGGAGTTGGCGATCCAGGCGAGCATCGGGATCATGGCGATCTGGCCGAGCGGCGACTCGAGCGCGGTGTCGATGACGGCGATGAAGCGCTGGTCGACCACGCCGCCGGTGCGGCGCGCCGTCCACTCGTGCAGCCCGTAGACCATGCCGATGTTGGGCAGCGTCAGCAGCGTGCCGGCGACGGTCAGCATGACGATGATGCTCGAGATCGGCTTCTCCGCCATGTAGCGCCGGAACACGAACATGCCCACCAGGGTGAGCGCGTAGGCGACGAGCGCGAGGCGCGCGAAGAAGGACTCGTCGAACTTGAGGACGTCGATCGCCCACCACTGGTAGCCGGGGCCGACGCCGGGCATGGCGCGGAAGACGAAGATGATGAGCGCGGTGGCGACGAGCGTCTCGCGCGCCTCGGGCGAGAGCTCGCGCGCCAGTCTCCATAGCAAGAACAGGATCACCGCGAACGAGCCGGCGAAGATGATCTCCTGCGCCGCCGCCACCTGGCCGAGGCCCACCGAGAGCGTGATGGCGACGAACGCCAGGCTGCCGCCGAGGATCCACCAGTTCGGCCGCGTCTTCTCCTCGCCCTGCACGGCGAGCAGCCGCGCCACCTCGGCCTCGCTGCGCCCGAGGCGGCGCAGCCGCGCCGCGACGCGCATCTTCAGCAGCCCGTGCAGCACCACGCCGCTCACGGAGAGCAGCGGGATGACGAGCGCGATCCAGTACACGCGCGCGTACAGCGCCTGGCGCTCGGGCTGCGGCAGCTGCTCGGTGCCGTGGAAGAGGTAGACGTTGGCGAGCGCGACCAGCGCCAGGCCGCCGATCACCGCCACGCGCCCGAGCGTCTGCATGGTGGTGTGCATCGACTTGAGCGCCGCCGGGTCGTAGGGCCGGCCCCGCTCGTCGACGCGCGGCACCGCCTCGACGGTCATGGCGTCGGCGACCGCGTCCTGGATCATGTAGCCGGTGGGTGCGACGAGCGCGGCGAGCACGAACCAGGCGGTCGGGCTCATCAGCGCGCGCATCGCCTCCATGTGCGAGATGAGGCCGATCATGATCAGCAGGCTCGCGGCGAGCATCGCCGCGCCGAGCCACACCAGGCCCGCCTTCCAGCGCCAGATCAGGTCGACGAGGTGCCCGACCGGCATCTTCAGCGCCCAGGGAATGCCGGCCCAGAAGCCGAGCGCGGCGAGGAACGCCGCCGAGACGTCGAGGTAGTCCTTGACGAAGAACGCGCCGACGATTCCCGTCAGGCCGGAGACGCCGAACGCCGCGTAGACGAGCAGCGGCGGCAGGTACGAGAGGCGGAACAAGCGGCCTCAGCCCACCCGCGGCTCAGTCCACCTTGACCCCGTGGTCCTTCACCACCTTGCCCCAGCGCTGCATCTCGCCGAGCAGCCAGAACTTCTCGAGCACCGGCGCCGGCGTGCCGGCGGGCGCGAAGATGCCCCACCAGGCGAGCGCCACCACGCCGGGAGTGCCCTGCTCGGCGAGGGTGGGCACGTCGGGCAGCGAGGCGGCGCGCTTCTCGCCGGTGGTGGCGAGCGCGCGCATCTTGCCGCCGCGCACGTGCGGCGTCAGCAGCGCCGCCGAGCCGATGCCGAGCTCGACGTGGCCGCCGAGCATGTTGGTGGTCATCGGCCCGCCGCCGGCGTAGGGCACGTGCGTCAGCTTCAAGCCGCCCACCTGCTGCGCGGTGAGCGCGGTGAGGTGGCCGAGCGTGCCGTTGCCGATCGAGCCGATGGTGACCGCGTCGGGCTTCGCTTTCGCCGCCGCCACCACGTCGCGGAACGACTGGTAGGGCTCGTCGGCGCGCGTGGCGATGGCGTAGGGCGCGGTGCCCACCAGCATGGTGTAGCCGTCGGGCGGGCCCTTCGCCGCCATGGCAGTGCCGATCGAGCCGCCGGCGCCGGGACGGTTCTCGACGATGAACTGCTGCTTGAGCGACTCGCCGAGCTTGACCGCCATGAGGCGCGCCAGCGGATCCACCGTGCCGCCCGGCGGGAAGGGCACGATGAACTTGACCGGCTTGGTTGGCCACTCTTGTGCATGAGAAACCGCCGCGGCCGCCAAGAGGGCGATCACCCCAAAAACCCTAAAAAGCGACATTCCTGCCTCCTTTGAGCTTGAGCATCTGCCGGGCGTCGTCGGGCGTCGCCACCACGAGGCCGAGCTCCTCGAGGATGCGCCGCGCCCTCGCCACCTGCTCGGCGTTGGATTTCGCGAGCTGGCCGCGCCCGAGCCACAGGCTGTCCTCCAGCCCGACGCGCACGTTGCCGCCCATCACCGCCGCCATGGCGGCGACGAACATCTGGTTGCGGCCGGCGCCGAGCACCGACCAGTAGTACGCGTCGCCGAACAGGCGATCGGCGGTGCGCTTCATGTGCAGCACGTCCTCGGGATGCGGGCCGATGCCGCCGCGGATGCCGAACACCGACTGGATGAGCAGCGGCGGCTTCACCAGCCCGCGGTCGAGGAAGTGCGCCGCGGTGTAGAGATGGCCGATGTCGTAGCACTCGATCTCGAAGCGCGTGTCGTTCTCGCGGCAGCTTTCCAGGATCTTCTGAATGTCCTTGAAGGTATTCTTGAAGATGCGATCGTCGCTCGCCGCGAGGTAGGGCTTCTCCCAGGCGTGCTTGAACTCCTTGTAGCGGCCGAGCATCTCGTAGAGGCCGAAGTTCATCGAGCCCATGTTGAGCGAGGCGAGCTCGGGCTTCAACTGCAGCGCCGGCTGCAGCCGCTCCTCGATCGACATGGTCGGCGCGCCGCCGGTGGTGAAGTTGAGCACCACGTCGCTCGCCGCCCTGATCTTCGCGCCGAACTCGCGGAAGTACGCCGGGTCCTGCGTCGGGCTGCCGTCCTTGGGGTTGCGCGCGTGCAGGTGCACGATCGCCGCGCCCGCCTTCGCCGCGCCGATCGCCGCCTCGGCAATCTCGTCGGGGGTGATCGGGAGATACGGCGACATGGTCGGGGTATGGATGGACCCCGTGACCGCACAGGTAACGATGACTTTGCCTTGTGCCGCGGACATTAAACGAGGTACCTCACATCGGCATCGACAGGTATGGCCTGCCCCGTAATGCGCTCTCCCGGCTTCGTGCAAAGGAAGAGCGCCATGTTGGCGATGTCCTGCGCGCTCACCGCCGAGCGCAAGCTGGTGGTCTCGAGGAGCTTGCGCCGGAATTCCTCGTGGCTGACGCCGGTCGCCTTCGCCTTCGCGGCGATGACGCGCTCGATGCGCTCGCCATCGACCAGGCCGGGCAGGATGGCGTTGACGCGCACCTTGTCCGGGCCCGCCTCGACGGCGAGGCTCTTGGTGAAGCCGACCACGCCCCACTTCGCCGAGGCGTAGGGCGTGCGCTGCGGGAAGCCGTGCCGGCCCGCGGCCGAGGACAGGTTGACGATGCTGCCGCCGCCCGCGCGCTTGATCATCGGCATCGTCTTGCGCGTGCAATAGAACATGCCGGTGAGGTCGACGGCGATGGTGCGCTCCCAGTCCTCGGGCCTGATGTCCTCGACCTTGGCGGTGGGGCCGGCGATGCCGGCGTTGTTGACGAGCACGTCCAGACCGCCCAGGTTTTGGTTTACTTGATCAAACAACCTGTCCACCTCCGCGACCTTGGCGACGTCGCATACGGTGTCTGGCTTCGTCGCCGCGTCGATGTCGCAGGTATGGACCTTCGCGCCGTGCTCGAGAAACGTCTGCGCGATGGCGCGGCCGATGCCTGCGCCGCCCGCGGTGACGAGCACGCGCATGCCCTTCGCCGAGAGATCCACGCCTCCTCCTAGAGGTCCAGTTCCCAGTACTCTCCGGTCAGATCATAGCCGAAGGAAGCGTGGCGTTCCCTCTTCGTTCGCCCGAACCCGGCCGCCTTGTAGATGGCGCGCGCCGCGGCGAGGTTCGATTGCGTCCACAGCACGAGCTTGCGATAGCCCTTGTCGCGCGCGAAGGCGATGCACTCGGCGACCAGGCGCTTGCCCACGCCCTGCCCCCGCGCCTCGGGCTCGACGAGAAGCAGGCGCAGTTTTGCCGTGCTCTTGTTCTCTTTGACGACGAAAACCGATCCCACCGGGCGGCCATCGATTTCCGCGATCCAGCAGCGCTCGCGCCCGGCATCGAAGCTGTCGATGAAATCCTTGGCGATGCCGGCGACCAGCGCCTCGAAGCGCTCGTCCCAGCCGTACTCCTGGAAGTACAGCGCGCCGTGCCGGTGCACTACCCAGCCGATGTCGCCGGGGCGGTGTGCGCGCAGCGACAAAGACGCCGTTCTCGCTTCAACAAGATGCTCCACCTCGGCCATGGCGGCGGCGAGCCTGGCGCGCGCCGGGCCGGGCAGATCGCCGAGCATGGCGCCCACCTGCTTGCGCGAGCGCGATTCCAGGGCTGCGCAGGCCTTGCGGCCGGCGGCGGTGAGGGAAAGCGGCCGTTGCCGCGCGTCGCCGGCCGCCCGCCCGACGCTGACCAGGCCGCGGCGCGCGAACGCTTTCAAGATGCGGCTGAGGTAGCCCGCATCGAGTCCCAGCTCGCGCCCGAGCGCGGCCGCGGTCGGGTCGCGGCGATGGCCGAGCTCGTAGAGCACGCGCGCCTCGGCGAGCGAGTACGGCCGGTACAGCGCGCGCTCGGCGAGGATGCCGATGCGCCGTGTATAGAAGCGATTGAAGCGGCGGACGGCTTCGACCGGGTTGTGCATAGTTGACTTTGTCAAGTATCACATAATCCGGGAATGCTGGGATCCCTCAAGACCCTGATGGGCGAATCGCGCCAGGCCCCGGCCAAGCGCGAGCCGGCGCCGGCGTGGGTTGCGGTGAAAGGCTTCGAGTTTCCGCTCGCCCGCCACCTGAGCACCCGCGAGGACTACCCCATCGTGGTTTCCTCCCTCGAGCCGCACCTCGCCCGGGCAACCGTGGCGTTCGTGGGCAGGACCGGGCGGCGCATCGGCGCGGTGCTCCAGGGCCTCGCCGAGACCGCCCCGTGGGGCAAGGACATCCTGGTCGTCTTCGACGACGAGGAAACGTACTACCGCTACCTCTCCTACTACTACCCGGAGACCGGCGAGTTCGCCTTCAGCGGCGGCATGCACCTCGGCGCCGGCTGCGGCCACTTCGTCACCGTGAAGCGCGACATGCGCGCGCTCGAGGCGACCATCGTGCACGAGATGACGCACGCCGCGCTCGGGCACCTGACGCTGCCGCGCTGGCTTGACGAGGGCCTCGCCGTCAACACCGAGCGCCGCCTCGCCGGCATGCCGCCGCGGCAGGTCGGCGAGCTCGACAAGCTGCACGAGAAGCTGCGCCGCTTCTGGTCGGTGGTGAGCATCCAGGAGTTCTGGTCGGGCGAGTCGCGTTCGCGCCGCGCAGGCCGCGGACGCCGGCGCCGCCGCCGCGCGCGAGCACCTCGGCCTCGACCTCGGCGCAGCCGTCACGGCGCTGCTCGAGCGCGAGACGCCGAAGTCCTGGTCGCCCGCAGGGCTAGAACGAGGTCTCGAGGTAGCCGTAGATGTAGTTCGAGCCGCCGTTGACGTTGCCGAGGAGCTGCGAGGAGCCGAAGATGCCCGAGCGGTGCGACACGCCCAGGCCGGCGTAAGTCTCTTTCAGGGCCCGCACGCCGATGATGTCGCCGACGCTTACGTCGATGGTCGGGTCCATGTAGTTGAGCAGCCGCGAGGTGTCGCGCCCGCGCGCCGCCTGGTCGCGGCGCTCCATGATCGGCACGCGCCGCGCGTAGGAGAGGCCGGCGCCGAAGCCGAGGCGGGTATTGACGCGGTGCGACCAGGGCAGGCCGTAGAACCAGGCCTTGAGGTAGCCGTTCACCTGCCAGAAGTCGCCCTGCAGCCCGCGCTCCTTGTGGCGCACCAGGCCGACGAAGGCCGCGAGGTCGACCGGCCAGCCGTTCAGGCGCTCGACGAACGGGCGACCGATCTCGTAGCCGGCGACGCTGGTCTGGTCCTGCGTATGCGTCTTGGTGCAGTTCAGCCGCACGATCTGCAGCATGTCGCACTCGCTCGAAGCGCCGTAGAAGACGCGCGCGATGGACGGCCGGCCCTCCGGCCAGGAGCGCTGCTGCGGCGAGAAGTCGTAGAGCACGCCGAGCAGCGCGCCGACCTGCACCTTGTCGCCGTCGACGATCGGGCTCGAGCGCACCGCGGAGGAGCGCCGCACCGCGCTGACGCCGCCGATCGCGTACCAGGCGTCGGTCAGGCGGTACATCGCCGTGACGTCGACATGGGCATCGAGCCCGCGGCCCGGGGCGTAGGCGGGCCGCCCGGGCAGCGCTTCCGCCGGGCTCACGCCGTAGTAATAGTCGTTCAGCTCGGAGTCGCGCCAGCCCAGCCGGACATGCGGACGCAGGCGCAGGCGCCCGCTGCCGAGCTCGTGGCGGTAGCCGCCGCGCAGCTCCGCGCCGTGGGACACGGCGGTCGCATCGCGCACCAGCTCCAGGTAGACGGCGTTGCGCGCGCCGCGCCAGGTCACGCCGATCCCGACGTCGGCCTGCTGCTCGCGCCGGGTCAGGCCGGGCAGCTCGTCGGGCGTGAGGTCGTAGGGGGTGCCCTCGAAGCGCCGGTCGAGGAAGAGGTCGAGCCGCCAGGGCCAGCTGTCGTGCTTCAGGCCCAGGCGGTAGGAGCGAAGGTAGGCGTACTCGCCCTCGTAGACGTACAGCGGCATGAGGTCCTGCCGCGCGCCGATGCCGCGGTAGGGCGAGCGCTCCAGGCGCGACATGAAGCCGACGCCCGCCCCGTCGGGCGTCAGCACGTCGACGAGCGGGTCCCCGGTCGCGCGCGCGCCCGCCGCCGCGAGCGCGAGCGCCGCGGCTAGAACAAGGCGACGAATATGAGCGCCAGGCCGATCACCGAGACGAGCCACAGGCCGGTGCGCAGCCACGGTATGCCGGCGAGGTAGACGAGCGCGTAGACGAGGCGCGCCCAGAAGAAGAGCTGCGCGCCCAACAGGGTCGTTTCATTAGTCATCCCCGCGGCTACCGCGAAGAGAACCAATGCCGCGGAAATCACCAGGGTCTCCAGCATGTTGCGATGCGCGCGCGCGGCGCGTCCGGCCCAGCCGGTGGGCTGCGCGATGCCATCCCGGTTGCCGGCGAGCGCCGGCAGGCCCACCTGGAGCGTATGGCCGCTCGCCGCCACCAGCATCTGCACGAAAGCCAGCAGCACCGCTCATGCGAGCAGCATCAGTTCAGGTTTCATGTATCCTCCCGTGTCGATGATTTTCTACAGAAGTCGCTAGCGCTGCCATTCCGCGCGGCGGAACTGCCGGCGCCGCGCGGTGACGGCGATGCGCCTGCCGGCGAACTCGTGCATCTTCTCCCGCACCTCGCGGCGGACGTCCTCGGGCAGCTCGGCGGCGGCATCGTCGAAGCGTGAAACGACCTCTTGCGATGCGGGAGGGCCGTCGTGGAAGAAGCCGCGGCTCGCGTCCCACACCAGCGCGCGCTCGCTCGAGTCGACCCCGTAGCAGAGCTGGAACAGCGTCACGCGCCCCCCGGCCTGCCAGACGAACAGGTCGAAGTAATCGTCGTGGAACCAGCGCCGGCGCGCCGGCGGATCGTCCGCGACCCCCAGGATTTCTTTCAGCATTTTTCTGTCAACGGTTTGGACCGCCGCAACGTTGCTCGGTTCTGTCGACGGATCGCGACGCGTGTTCGGCGGCGCTTTCCCATTGTGACGTCGGGTTCTTTTTCATAGGCCGTTGGACGGTTCGTTATTTGCTTCGACACGATAGTACATGGGCGCCTGTTCGTGATTAATAGCATTCGGATGCACTGACGAGTTCTTGCCCTAAGCTCTTGAGAGGATCAGTATGTACCAAGAGGTGATGGTCATGAGGTCGAACACCGGCAACACCGGGCGCCACGAGGATGTCCTCAGATCCCTGAGCGATTTCAGCAAGGAGCACCGGGCGGCGCGCTGGGCAGGCACGTTCGCGAGCTTCATCGAGACCATTTTCCCCGGCGATGCGCGCGGCATCTCCCGCAGCAGCCACCAGTACATCTGGGACATGATGCGCGCCGAGGGCTTCGAGGACGCGAACGGCCGCCTGCGCTGCCAGCTGTTCGAGGACGAGCTCTACGGCATCAGCGACACCATCGAGCGCGTGGTCGACTACTTCAAGGCGGCGGCCGCCGGCTCGGAAGTCGGCCGGCGGCTGCTCTTGCTGCTGGGCCCGCCCTCGGGCGGCAAGTCGAGCATGGTGATCCTCCTCAAGCGCGGCCTGGAGGAGTACAGCCACACCGACGCCGGCGCGCTCTATGGCATCCACGGCTGCCCGGTGCACGAGTCGCCCCTGCACCTCGTGCCGCACACGCTGCGGCCGCAGTTCCGCCAGACCTACGGCGTCGACGTCGCGGGCGAGCTCTGCCCGTTCTGCGCGAGCCGCCTGCAGCACGAGTTCGCCGGCGACTTCATGCAGGTGCCGGTGCAGCGCATCTTCATCTCGGAAGCCGAGCGCGTCGGCGTCGGCACCTACGCGCCGCACGACCCGACGACCGCCGACATCGCCGACCTCGTCGGCTCGGTGGACCTCTCCAAGGTCTCGGAGTTCGGCGACGAGGGCGACCCGCGCGCCTGGTCGTGGTCGGGCGCGGTGTTCGCCGCGAGCCGCGGGCTGCTCGAGATGATCGAGATCCTGAAGGTGAAGCGCGAGTTCCTTTACCTGCTGCTGACGCTCACCCAGGAGAAGAACGTCAAGGTGTCGCGCTTCCCGCTGATCCACCTCGACGAGACCATCCTCGCGCACACCAACCTCGCCGAGTTCCGCAAGTTCCTGCAGGAGGCGGAGAACGAGGCGCTGCTCGACCGCATGGTGATCATCCAGGTGCCCTACACCCTATCGTACAAGGAGGAGGCGCGCATCTACAAGAAGCTCACCTCGTCGACGCAGGCGTTCCGCGAGGTGCACCTCGACCCGCACGCGCTGCACGTCGCCGCGGTGTTCGCGGTGCTCACGCGCCTGCAGGAAGGCGAGGAGCGCGAGGCCGACAACCTGAAGAAGGTGCGCCTCTACGCCGGGGAGGACGTCGAGGGCGTGGCGCCGTCGGACATGGAGAAGATCCGCGCCAAGAACCCCGAGGAGGGGCTCTCCGGCGTGTCGCCGCGCTTCGTCATCAACGCGCTTTCGAACGCGATCATCCAGTCGCAGGCGAAGAGCCTCACCGCCATGGATGTCCTGATCGCGATCAAGGACGCGATCGAGTCCGACGTGCGCATCGACGGCAAGAAGAAGCGCAAGTGGGTCGATTTCCTGGTGACCGTGCGCAAGGACTTCTACAACCGCTGGGTGAAGGAGGACGTGCACAAGGCGCTGTTCGTCTCCTTCGAGGCCGAGGCGCAGCAGCTGCTCGACAAGTACCTCGACGAGGTCGAGGCGACGCTCGACAACCGCGCCATCAAGGACCCCATCACCAACGAGGAGCGCAAGCCCGACGAGCGCTTCCTGCGCTCGGTCGAGGAGAAGATCCGCATCTCCGAGTCGGGCAAGCTCTCCTTCCGCCAGGAGGTGGTGAGAAAGGCGATGGGCGCCTACAAGCGCGGCGAGAAGTTCACCCTCGACAGCCACGCGCCGCTGCACGACGCGGTCGAGCAGTACCTTTTCGAGCAGCGCCGGGACGTGCTGCGCCTGGTGAGCTCGGCGGCGCGCCCCGACGACGAGACGCGCCAGAAGGTCTCGGTCGTCGAGAAGCGGCTGGTCGACGAGTACGGCTATGACTCGCACAGCGCCCGCGAGGCCCTCAATTACGTGACCACGCTGCTGGCGCAGGAATGATTCGAATTGCCGCAGAGACGCCCTGGTACGAGCTCTTCTCCCGCGGAGCCCGCGACTGGCTGCGGCACAACCAGAAGGTGCGCGCGGCGGTCAAGGAGAGCCTGCCCGAGCTCCTGGCCGGCGCCGACCTCATCAGCCGGCCCGCAAACCGGACGGTCGTGGTGCCGGTCAAGTTCCTCGACCACGCCCGCTTCCGCCTGCTCGACCAGCAGACGCAGACCGGCGTCGGCCAGGGCAAGGGCCAGCCGGGCGACGTGCTGCAGCCCGGGCGCGAGGAAGGCGACCGCGCGCAGTCCGGCGGCACGGAAGACGGCGAGATCCGTTTCGTGGTCGAGCTCAGGATCGACGAGATCGTCGACTGGCTGTGGGAGGAGCTGAAGCTGCCCGAGCTCAAGCCCAAGCGCGCCGCCACGCTGGACGAGCCCGACTACGTGCGCGAGGGCTGGGACAAGCGGGGGGCCCGCTCCCGCCTCGACCGGCGCCGGACGATGAAAGAGGCGGTAAAACGCCATGCGATGCAGGAAGACGCCGTCGCCATCGTGAACGAGGACCTGCGCTTCCGGCAGCTCGTCAAGCGAGCTACGCCGGCGACCAACGCGGCGGTGATCTTCGCCCTCGACGTCTCGGGCAGCATGGACGAGGCGCAGCGCCGGCTCGCCAAGCAGTTCTTCTTCTTCGCCCTGCAGGGCATCCGCCGCCAGTACGCCAAGGTCGAGACGGTGTTCCTCGCCCACGCCGCGCAGGCCTGGGAGTTCGACGAGGGCCAGTTCTTCCAGGCCTCCTCGAGCGGCGGCACGGTGGCCTCCAGCGTCGCGCGCCTCGCGCTCGAGGTGGTGGCGAAGCGCTACGACCCCTCGCGCTACAACGTCTACTTCTTCTACGCCTCCGACGGCGAGAACGCCGCCGAGGACCGCGACGAGGCGGCCGCCGCGCTCGCCGAGGTGGCGGCGGGGGCCAACTACGCCGGCTACGTCGAGACCGGCGGCGTGGCCACCTTCCGGCCGCGCGACACGCAGCTCGCCGAGATCTTCGCCGGGCTGAAGAGCCGCGAGCTGCCGGTGGGCGTGAGCCACCTCAACGCCCAGGAGGACGTCTGGCGCGCCATCCGCGCCTTCTTCACCGAGCAGGCGCGTGGCGACTGAGCTGGAGGACTACGCGCGGCAGGTCGAGTCGCTGGCGAAGCGCCTCGGCCTCGACTACTACCCGGTCGACTTCGAGCTCGCGCCGGCGAGCCTGATGACCGAGATCGCGGTGTACGGCCTGCCGATCCGCATGCCGCACTGGTCCTTCGGCGTGCGCTACATCCACCAGCTGGTGCGCCAGAGCATGGGGCACTCGAAGATCTTCGAGGTGATGTTCCCCGGCGACCCCTGCCGCGCCTTCCTCATGGACGGCAACTCGCTCGCCGAGAACTCGCTCGTCACCGCGCACGTGCTCGGCCACGCCGACTTCGCCAAGAACAACCAGCTCTTTGCCCGCTTCCACCAGATGGCGGGCGGCAACATCGTCGAGAAGGCCGCGGCGCACGCGCACCGCATCCAGCTCGCCATCGAGGCGCACGGCCTGGAGCGCGTCGAGCTGGTGCTCGACGCCGCCCTCGCGCTCGAGTCGCACGTTGACGTCGACGGCGAGCTGCACCGCGCGCCCTATCCCGAGTTCGTCGCCGAAAAGCCCTCCCTCGAGAAGAGCCCGTTCCAGAAGCGCTTCGATCAGCTTCCTGGCGTCGACAGCATCAAGGCCCCGCCGCTCGGCCCGCTGCGCGCGCGCATCCCGCCGCACCCGGAATACGACCTGCTGTGGTTCATCGCCAACTACGCCCCCGAGCTCGAGCAGTGGGAGCGCGACATCTTCCTCGCCGTGCGCGCCGAGTCGCTGTACTTCTACCCGGTGTTCGCCTGCCAGATCAAGAACGAGGGCTGGGCCTCCAACTGGCACGCGCGCCTGCTGCGCGAGGCGGACTTCCTGCCGCAGCAGACCTACCTCGCCGCGATCAAGGCGCACTCCGACGTGGTGCGCCCCTTCGCGAGCGGCGAGGAGACCGCGCTCGGCATCAACCCCTACCACCTCGGCTTCACGCTCTGGGAGCACATCATCGAAAGGCACGGCCTGGAGCGCGCCATGGAGGTGCGCCGCGAGGAGGACGACTTCGGCTTCATCCGCAACTGGCTCGACCGCGAGCTCGCGAAGAAGATCGGGCTCTTCGTCTACGAGACCCGGCCCGGCGACGAGGTCCGCGTCGCGAGCCGCGACCTCGACGCGGTGCGCGAGGCGATCCTCGCGCCGAAGTTCAACTTCGGCGCGCCGCGCGTCGCCGCGGTGGAGACCAAGCACGACGGCACGCTGCTGCTCGCGCACGACGCCGCGAGCGACGGGCGCGGCCTGGACGCCGCGCGCGCGCGCAAGGTGCTGGAGTACGTGCGGCGCGTCTGGCGCCGGCCGGTGCGGCTCGCGACCGTGAACGACCGGTCGGAGCCGATAGAGCTGGCTGCCTAAATAATCAGAATCAAGAGAATGATCAGCAGGATGAGCAGGAGGGTGCGGTCGCCCACCTGCCCGCCGACCGTCGCCGCGTCGAGCCTGCCGGCGAGCTGAAGCACCTCCGCGTCGTTCATCGCGTCCACCCGCGCCGCCGCCTCCTCCGCCGCGATGCCCATCTTCTCCAGCTCGGCCGCGAGCTCCGGGCGCTCGAGCATCGCCTTGACGCGCTCGCGCTCGCCTTGCGCCGGCGTGGCGATCATCCCGGCCGATGCCGGAAAGGACAGCGCTAGGAAGGCGAGCACGCTCAGCAGTCGCTTCATGGGTCACTCCTCTTCGTTGTTAGAGCAGCAGCATCACCAGGATGACGATCAGGAGAATAAGGATTAATTCACGGTCGCTCACCGCGCCGCCCGCGGGCACGGCGTCCAGGCGCCCGGCGAGGCTCACCACCTCGGCGTCGCTCATGGCGTCCGCGCGCGCCGCCGCCTCGGCCGCGGCGATGCCCATCTTCTCGAGCTCGGCCTGCACCTCCGGCCGCTCGAGCATGGCCTTGACGCGGCTGCTCTCGTCCTCGGCGGGCGTGGCGATCATCCCGGCGGCCGCGGGAAAGGCGAGCGCCAGGCCGAGGAGCAAAACGGTCAGGATGCGCATCTGTTCACTCCTTAGAATCCGGGGCGGGAGAAGCCTACATGAAAGCCTATTACATAGAGTCGGGAGCCAGCGGAACAACGCTCGAGCTGCGCGAAGTGCCCGAGCCGCAGCCCGGCGCCGGCCAGGTGCTGGTGCGCGTGCGCGCCGTCAGCCTGAACCGCGGCGAGTTCCTGCGCGCCCACGGCCTCACCAGGCCCGGGGCGCCCAAGCCCGCCGGCAGCGACGGCGCGGGCGAGGTCGAGGGCAGCGGCGAGCGCGTGATGGGGCGCCTGCCCGGCGCCTTCGCCGAGTACGCGCTCCTGGACAAGCACGATCTCATCCCCGTCCCCAAGAACCTCTCCTGGGAGGAAGCGGCCGCGGTGCCGATCACCTTCATGGTGGTGCACGACATGCTGCTCGAGCAGGGCTCCCTGAAGGCGGGCGAATGGCTGCTCGTCACCGGCGTCACCTCCGGCGTCGGCGTCGCCGCGCTGCAGGCGGCGAAGGCCCTCGGGGCGAAAGTGATCGGCACTTCGGGTTCTGCCGAAAAGTTGAATCGTCTGAAAGGACTGGGACTGGACGTTGCCCTCCAGACCCGCAAGCCCGACTTCCACGACGCGGTGATGCAGGCGACCGGCGGCAAGGGCGCGGACCTGGTGGTGAACAACGTCGGCGGCACGGTGTTCGCCGAGTGCATCCGCTCGCTCGGCTTCCAGGGACGCCTGGCGACGGTGGGCTACCTCGACGGCACGATGAAGAGCGAGATCGACCTCGACGCGCTGCATTCGAAGCGCCTCAAGCTCTTCGGCGTCTCGAACAAGCTGCGCAACGGCGAGCAGCGCGCGGTGACGGTGCAGGGCTTCATCCGCGACTTCCTGCCGCTCTTCGCGAGCGGCAAGCTCAGGCCGCTCATCGACAAGGTCTACGACTTCAAGGACCTGTCCGAGGCCAAGGCGCGCATGGAGGCCGACGCGCAGGTCGGCAAGCTCGTCGTGCGCATCCCTTAAAAACAGGGACAGACCACGTTTTTGAGGGCTTGGGAGCAAACCGCAAAGGGGTAGAAATGCTTCCGATCGGAAGCATTCGTTTGCCGCCTCGCTGAAAACAACAAAGCCGCTGATGGCCAGCGGCTTGATGGAAAACGTGGTCTGTCCCTGAATTCGGGGGGTCTGACCCCGAGCTCGTTACTGGGCCTTAATGCCGGCCTGCTTCACTTGGCCCAGGTCATGTTCCTCTTCCCCTTTGTCCTGGTTAAACGACCTTCTCCTGCCGAAAGCGCGAAATCTGCGCGTCGCCGTAGCCGAGCTCGCGCAGGATCTCGTCGGTGTGCTCGCCCGGGTCCGGCGTCGGCGCCGCCACCGTGGCAGGGGTGCGCGAGAGCTTCACCGCCTGCGCGAGCAGCTGGTAGCGGCCGAGCTTCGGATGCGTCACCTCGGTCGCGGCGCCGAGGTGGCGCACCTGCGGGTCGGCGAACACCTTGTCCACGGTGTTGATCGGCCCGCACGGAACGCCTGCCTCGTTCAGCAGGTTGATCCACGCTTCGCTCGTCCGGGCGCACAAGCCTTGATTGATAGAAGCATTTAGTTCCTTGCGGTTCTTCGCCCGGTTCTCGCCGCCCTTGAAGCGCTCGTCGGCGAGCAGGTCCTCGCGGCCGATCGCCTTGCAGAGCGCGCGCCACTGGCCTTCGCCCGAGGCGGCGACGTTGATGTAGCCGTCGGCGGTGCGGTAGGCCGAGGTCGGCATGCTGGTCGGATGATCGTTACCCACTTGCGGGGGCACCTCGCCTTTCATCAGGTATCGCGCCGCCTGGAAATCGAGCAGGGCGATTCCCGCCTGCAGCAGCGAGCTCTGCACCCACTGGCCGCGGCCGGAGCGCTCGCGCTCGAGCAGCGCCGTCATCACGCCGAGCGCCGCGAACAGTCCCGCCGCGAGGTCGGCGATCGCCGCGCCGGTGCGCATCGGCCCGCCGCCGGGCGCTCCCGTCACCGACATCAGCCCGCTCATGCCCTGCGCGATCTGGTCGAAGCCGGGCCGGTCGCGGTACGGACCGTCCTGGCCGAAGCCGGAAATGCTGGCAAGAATGATCCTCGGGTTTATTTTTTCCAAGGAAGCATAATCGATGCCGAGCCGGGTCTTCACGTCCGGGCGGTAGTTCTCGACCACCACGTCGGCGGTCCGCACCAGCTTCTCGAGGACCTCGCGCGCCTGCGGCAGCTTCAGGTTCAGCGTCAGCGAGCGCTTGTTGCGGTGCAGGTTCTGCACGTCGGGACCGTGGCGCGGCCCGCCCATGCCCTCGTTCGGGTCGACTCCCGGCGGCGATTCGAGCTTGATCACGTCGGCGCCGAAGTCGGCGAACTGGCGCACGCAGGTCGGCCCGGCGCGCACGCGCGAGAGGTCTAGAATCCTCAGGCGCGCGAGCGCCGGCGAGGCGGTGATCTTCGGCATGGCGGGAATATTCTAGCCGCCCCGGTGTTCCGCTCTTTCGAGGAGGATCGACAAATGAAGAAGCTGCTCAATGCCCTGTTGCTCGCCGGCGGCGTGCTCGCCCTCGGCGCCTGCGCGACCTACAAAGACACCATGCCGGCCTGGATGCCGGGCTCCAACGCGGTGAGCGTGAAGCTCTCCGGCGCCGAGGAAGCGCCGCCGGTGAGCGTCTCCGGCTCCGGCAGCGGCAGCTTGCGCCTCGCCGAGGACGGCAGCCTCACCGGCAGCGTCAGCACCAAGGACGTGCAAGGCACCATGGCGCACATCCACCGCGGCGCCAAGGGGCAGAACGGCCCGGTGATCGTGCCCCTGGAGAAGAAAGGCGACACCTACAGCGTGCCGGCCGGGGGCAAGCTGACCGAGGCGCAGATCCAGGACTGGAAGGCGGGCAACCTCTACGTCAACGTGCACACGGCGCGCCACAAGGGCGGCGAGGTGCGCGGCCAGATCAACCCGTAGCCGCGCGCGCGGCGCTGGCGCCGGCGATGCGCCCGAACACCGCGCCGTTGGTCAGCCCCGAGCCGCCGGGGTAGTTGAACCAGAAGATGCCGCCGACCAGCTCGCCGGCGGCGTAGAGGCCGCGCATCGGCGCGCCGTCGGCGTCGAGCACCTGCGCGTCGGTGTTGATGCGCAGGCCGCCGAAGGTGAAGGTGATGCCGCAGGTCACCGCGTACGCCTCGAAGGGCGGCGTGTCGAGCGTGTTCGCCCAGTTGCTCTTGTCGATGCTCAATCCTTCCGTTCTCCTGCCGTCCTTGACGTTGGGGTTGAACGCGATGTCGGTGCGCACGGCGGCGTTGTACTGCCGGATTTCCCTCAATGCCGCCTGCTGATCCGTGTCCTCAAGCTGCGCCACCAGCTCTTCCAGGGTATTGCCGACGCGCCGCGTCACCTGCCTGATGCGGTACTCGTCGCGCAGCTGCGGCTTCGCCTTGGCGTCGAAGACCTGCCAGGCGAACTGCCCCGGCTGCGCGAGGATGACGCGGCCGTACTTGGCGTAGGTGTAGTTGCGGAAGTCGGCGCCCTCGTCGACGAAGCGCCGGCCCTCGGCGTTGAGGTAGATGCCCCAGGGATAGGAGTGCTTCTGGAACTGGTCGCCGACCGCGAGGTCGCCGAACTCCGGCGCGTTCCTCTCCCAAGCCACCGCGTGGCAGCCCGACCAGTTGCCGTGCGCCGCCGCGCCCGCCTCGAGCGCCATGCGGATGCCGTCGCCGGTGTTGAAGCGCGTGCCGCGCACCTTGGCGAGCTCCCAGCCCGGCCCGAGGTAGCGCGTGCGCCATTCGGTGTTCGCCTGGAAGCCGCCGGCGGCGAGCACGACGCAGTTGGCGGGGATGTCCTTCGTCTTGCCCTGGTGCTTCACCTTTACACCGCGCACCCCGTCGTCATCGGCGAGGAGCGACTGCGCGCGCGCGCCGTACCAGATCTCGAGGCCGTTCTTCCGCGCGATGCGCGTCAGCGACTCGACCAGGCCCGGGCCGCCGCCCACCGCCTCGACGGTAAGGCCGCCCCAGAACTTGAAGCGTCCGCCGACGTTGAAGGCCTGCCGGCCCCAGGCAGCGGTGAAGCGCACGCCTTTCGAGCGCATCCAGATCACCGCCGGCAGGCTCTGCTTGACAAGGACCTCTGTCAGATCCGGATCGCAGCGGTACTCGGTAACGCGCGCCATGTCGTCGAGGAACTGCTCTTCGGTGTAAGCGCCGAAGTCGCTGCGCGCCACCTCCTCGGCGGAGAGCTCGATCACCTTCTGCAGGTCCTCGACGCCGTCGTAGGCGACGCGCATCAGTCCGGCGGTGAAGCGCGAGTTGCCGCCGCACTCCTCCTCGGGGGCCCTTTCCAGCACGAGAACCTTCTTCGCCGCCTCGGCGGCGGACAGCGCGGCGCAGAGCGCGGCGTTGCCGCCGCCGACGACGACGACGTCGAACATCCTAGAACTGATAGCGGCGCATGCCGCCGTCGACCGGGATCACCGTGCCGGTGATGTAGCGCGCGCGCGGCGAGGCGAGGAAGCAGACCAGGCTGGCGATGTCCTCTGGCTTGCCGTACTCGCCGAGCGGGATGTCCTCGCGCTCCTCCTTGGCGCGCCGCTCCGGGCTGTAGTTGCGCCGGATCTGCTCGCTGTCGATGCGCCCGGGCGGGATGGAGTTGACGGTGATGCCGTGGCGGCCCACGTCGCGCGACAGGCCCTTCGCCCAGGCGTGCAGCGCCGCCTTGGCGGAGAAGGCGCCGTTGATGCCCTCGGGCTCGGACTTGCCGGTGATGTTGATGATGCGTCCCCACTGGCGCGCCATCATCTGCCCGAGCAGGCAGTGCGTGAGCTGGCGGTGGCGCGTGAAGTTGAGCGTCATCGCCTCCTCCCATTGCGCCTCGGTGGTCTCGAGCGTGAAGCGCCGGCTGCCGCCGGCATTGTTGACCAGGATCTCGACCGAGCCGAGGCCTGCCATGGCGGCTGCGGCGATGCGCCCGGGCGCGCCTTCCTGCAGGAAGTCGGCTTCGATGAGAACGAGTTTCTTGCCTGTTTCATCCTGAAGCTCCTCCAACAGATTTTTTCTTCTGGCAACGACGGCGAGCTTCGCCCCCTCGCGCGCCAGCGCGAGCGCAATGCCGCGGCCGATGCCGATGCTGGCGCCGGTGACCAGCGCGGTGCGCCCTGCGAGCTCGAGATCCACGGCCGGCAATCGTACCCGATGCGCCGCGGGCTCCGGCACGGCGCTTGCGAGTGGATTCGCACTGGCGATGCCAGGTAGCGTTTCTTTGACCTTTCAAGGAGATCGAGCATGAAGATGAAGACCCTTATTGCCGTTGCCGTCGCCGGAGCCTTCGCGGTGCCCTTCGCCGCCCAGGCGTCGGTCGACAACGACAGGATCATCCTGGCGCAGGCCGGCGGCGGCACGGGCGGCAGCGCCGGCGGCACCGGTGCCGGCGCCCCAGGCGGCGCTACCGGCGGCGCGGCGGCGAGCGGCGCGAGCGGCGCGGCCGGCAGCACGGGCGCCCAGAGCGGCGCGCCCGGCACCGGGCCCGGCACCCCTCCGACCGACATGCAGCAGCTCGACGCCAACAACGACGGCTACATCTCGCGCGAAGAGGCGGCGAAGCACCTGGCGTTCAACACCCGCTTCAGCGAGCTCGACAAGGACAGCGACGGCCGCATCTCGCGCGCCGAGTGGGACGCGGCGGCGGGCTCCTCGGCGAGCGGCGCGAGCACATCCGGCCAGGGCGCGCCGCGCGGTTCCGCGGCGACGAGCAGCGGCACCGGCACCACGCCCCCGGCGGGCGGCCCCGGCGTCGGCGGCACTTCGTCGCAGCGCCAGCCGCCCGAGACCGGCGGCAAGCAGTAGCAGCGCGACGAGGGAGGCGCCGGGGAGGCCCGGCGCCTTCTTTTTTCACCTACCGGAGAGCAACATGAGGTTCGTTTGCGGTGTCGTGCTGGGGGGCCTGATGTTCTCGTCCGCCGCCTGGGCGGCGCCGCGCGCGGAGAGCGCGCTGGAATGCGGCATCGCCGCCGACATGGCGGTGGTGGCGCACTCGCTCGCCCGCGAGGACGTGCAGCAGCCCAAGGCCGGCGCCATCATGGCGCGCATCTACGACCTCGGGCAGTCCGAGCGCGGCCAGCGGCTGATGAAGGACATCCTCGCCGCGGCCTACGCGAGCCAGGGCGCCTCCAGCCAGAAGTTCGCCGAGGACCTGTTCGCCACCTGCATGAAGGGCGGCGGCGACATGGACCCCGTGCTCGGCAGGCGCTTGTAGCTTTACCTCGTAATCCGGGTATTGGCGAGCGCGAGCCGGTCGGATACGTTCCTGACCAGCGCGCGCGTGAGCTGCAGCTGCGCGCCGAGGCTCATCTTGTCGAGCGCGGCAGGCTCGAACTCCGCGAGCAGCATGTCGGTGGAGGACTCCACGGTGGCGTGGCGCGGCTGCTCGCCGCCGGTGATCCACGCCATCTCGCCGAAGCACTCGCCGGCGTTCACCATGTTGAGCAGGCGCCCCTGGCGCGTCACCTTGCCCTCGCCCTGGGCGAGGAAGAAGAAGCTCGCGCCGCGCGCGTTCTCCTTGACGATGGTCCTGCCCTTCGCCACGCGCGACCACTTGGCGGCGCGCGCCAGCTCCCAGAGCTCCGAGTCCGAGAGCCCGGCGAGCATCGGCACCCGCTTCAGCGCCACGTAGCGCTCGCTGTCGGGGATGGCGCCCTTGGGCAGCGCCTGCGTGCCCGCCTTGGAGAGCTCGAGCGCGAACTCGCCCCAGGCCGGGTAGCGCTGCGCCGGCGCCTTCTTCAGCGCGCGCAGGATCACCGCGTCGAGCTCCTTGGGCAGCCCGGCGCGCGCCTCCGAGGGCGGCAGCGGGTCGAGCTTGACGATCTTGTCGAGCAGCGCCTGCAGGTTCTCGGCGATGAAGGGACGCTTGCCGACCAGCAGCTCGTAGAGCACCACGCCGAGCGAGTACATGTCGCTGTGGAAGGTGAGCGCGCCGCCCTGGATCTGCTCCGGCGACATGTAGTAGGGCGAGCCCATCGCCTGCGTCTGCACCACCTGGCTCTTCTTCAGGAAGGCGGCGCCGAAGTCGGCGATCTTCACCTCGGTGCCCGAGGCGACCATGATGTTGGCGGGCTTGATGTCGCGGTGGACGATGCCCTCCTTCGCCGCGTACTCGAGCGCGCCGCAGCACTTGAAGCCGATCTGCAGCACGTCCGGGATGGGCACGAGCGTCTGCGGCGTGCAGTACTTCGAGAGGTCCCCGCCGGTGACCAGCTCCATGGCGATGTGGCCCGAGTCCTCGCCCACCACCGCGTCGAGGATGGCGACGATGTGCGGGTGGCGCAGCTTGCCGGCGAGCGAGGCCTCGTTGAGGAACTGCGAGCGGTACACGGTGCCGAACTCGGGGTCGCGGAACACCTCGGGCTCGATGGTCTTCAGCGCCACCTCGCGGCCGGTGAAGGTGTCGCGCGCCAGGTAGACGGTGCCGGTCGCGCCCTTGCCGAGCATCTTCTGCACGTCGTACTTGCCCACCTGCAAGGACAGATCCATTCCGTCCTTCAGCTCGAGCTCGAACTTGGGTTTCTCGGTCACGCGTTTGCCTTTAAGCTTGGGCACGGAATGTACCGCAAATGACCCGCTTCGACCCAGCGCTCGTGCAGCGCGGCGCGCGCCTGCGCCGCTCCCCGTACTTCAAGGCGACGCAGCGCGCCGGCTGCCTCGGCTACACCGTCTACAACCACATGCTGCTGCCGATCCGCTACGCGGATTTCGAGGCCGAGTATGAAAAGCTCCTCACCGGCGTGACGCTGTGGGACGTGTCGGTCGAGCGCAACGTCGAGATCGCCGGCCCCGATGCGGCCCGCTTCGCCGAGCTGCTCACCCCGCGCGACTTGTCCAGCTGTCCGGTCGGCCGCGGCCGCTACGTGCTGCTCACCGACGAATCCGGCGGCATCGTCAACGACCCGGTGCTGCTGCGCCTGGAAGAGAGCCGCTTCTGGCTCGCCTGCGCCGACAGCGATGTGCTGCTCTGGGCGAAGGGCCTGCGCCATGCCACCGGCATGGACGTCGAGCTGCGCGAGCTCGACGTGGCGCCGCTACAGCTCCAGGGGCCGAAGTCGAGAGAGCTGGTCGAAACGCTGTTCGGCCCAGAATTTTCTTCTTTGAGATACTACGAGTTTCTGCGAACCGATCTCGCAGGCATCCCGCTCATCGTCACGCGCACCGGCTGGACGGGCGAGCTCGGCTACGAGCTCTATCTCCTTGATCCGGCGCGCGGCATCGAGCTCTGGGACCGCGTCATGAGCGCCGGCCGGCCCTTCGGCCTCGTGCCCACCGGCCCCTGCGACATCCGCCGTGTCGAGGCCGGCATCCTCAACTACGGCATCGACATGACGCTCGACACCAGTCCCTATGAAGTCGGCCTCGAGCGGCTGGTCGATTTGGACAAGCGTGCGGAGTTCATCGGCCGTGAGGCCCTGCGAAAGATCAAGGAAGGGCCGTTGAAGAAAAAGCTGGCGGGCATCGAGATCTCGGGGGCGAGGATGGAGATGAACATGGCGCGCCTGCCGGTGAAGAGCGGCGGCCACGTCACCTCGGTGGTCTACTCGCCGCGCCTGAAGA
Organism: Betaproteobacteria bacterium; assembly: GCA_052387375.1. Lineage (GTDB taxonomy): Bacteria > Pseudomonadota > Gammaproteobacteria > Burkholderiales > SG8-39 > SCGC-AG-212-J23. The sequence continues at coordinate 8,058 of JBQTJF010000315.1, read as the reverse complement.
AGAACATCGGCTACGCGCTGGTGGCGGCGGAATACGCCGCCCTCGGCACGCGTTTGGAAATCGAGGGCAGGGCCGCCACGGTGGTGCGCATGCCCTTCATCGACCCGGAAAAGGCAATCGCCAAATCATGAAAGCCATCGCTTGTCTGATGCTTGCCGGCTTTGCGCTCCACGCCGCTGCTGAAGTCAGGATTCAGGAATACCCCGTGCCGCCGGGCCATCGCGTGCACGACGTGTGGGCGGACAAGAACCCCGGCGGGCCGGTGTGGATCTCGGCGCAGGGCAGCGGCAACCTCGGCATCCTCGATCCCCGGTCGGGGAAGATCGAGTTCGTGCCGCTCGGCCCGGGCTCGTCGCCGCACGGCGTGGTCGCCGACGACGACGGCGCGCCCTGGCTCACCGACGGCGGCCAGAACGCCATCGTGCGCGTCGACCCGAAGACGCGCGCGGTGAAGGTGTGGAAGCTGCCCGAGGGCTCGGGCTACACCAACCTCAACACCGCGATCTTCGATAAGGCCGGCGTCCACTGGTTCACCGGCCAGAGCGGCATCTACGGGCGCCTCGATCCGAAGTCGGGCGAGATGAAGCTCTTCGACGCGCCGAAGGGGCGCGGGCCCTACGGCATCCACGCCACGCCCGACGGCACGGTGTACTACGCCTCGCTCGCCGGCTCCTACATCGGCCGCATCGACGCAAGCACCGGCGCGGCGCAGGTGATCGAGCCGCCGACCAAGCGCCAGGGCTCGCGGCGCGTGTGGTCGGACTCCAAGGGCAACATCTGGGTGGCGGAATGGTCCTCGGGGCAGCTCTCGCGCTACGAGCCCGGGACCCGCGCCTGGAAGGCGTGGAAGGCGCCCGGAGAGGAGCCGCGCGTCTACGCGGTGTACGTCGACGAGACCGACAAGGTGTGGGCGGCGGAATGGAGCGCGCAGGTGATGCTGCGCTTCGATCCGGCGACCGGGAAGTTCGAGACCTTCAAGTCCTCGAGCGCCCGCTCGAACGTGCGGCAGATCCACGGCAGGAAAGGCGAGGTGTGGACGCCCGAGTCGGGCGCCGACAAGATCGTGGTGTACCGCTACTAGGCTAGGGAAGGTCTGAAGAAGTCGCCCCCGCGAAGGCGGGGGCCTATTTTTCTTGAAAAACGGGGTCCCCGCCTACGCGGGGACGACAGTTCGGCGCTTTCTTAGAGTCTCCCCAACTCAGTGCTTGATGCGGGCGAAGGTGCGGCCGCGCAGAACATCGTAGGCGTGCGGCGTCTCGTGCACGAGGTCGGAGATGGCGAGCGTGATCTCGTCGTAGATCTCCTCGTACTGCGAGTCGAGCTTCGGGAACACGCCGATCTCGGTGACGAAAAGGTCGGCGTCGGGGATGAGCTTCTGGTCGACGTCGCGCGGCAGCATGCCGCGATCCTGCACCGAGAAGCCGTGCAGCGTCGGGCAGCGCGCGAACAGGGTGCGGATCTTGGCCTCGACGCTGGCTTCCAGGCGGCCCAGCGCGGTGTCCGGCGGGCCGGGCTTGAATTCGAAGGTCTTCATGCGTGTGTAGCGTTCTCCGGGGGTGCTGCGTAACGGAGAACACTACACGCGTGTCGCTATTCCCCCAATCGGGGAATCCCTGAGAGCAACGACAGCCGGAACCCTAGCTTAGCTAAGCTAGTGCAAAGTGCGGGCAAAAGTCCTGCCGCGCAGCCACTCGCAGGCCTGGGGCTCCTCGTCGAGCACCTCGGAGAGGGTGTTGGCGATGTCCTCGAAGATCTCCCCGTACTGCTCGGCCGAGAGCCGCGGCGAGATGCCCACGTCGCTCACGAAGAGGTCCTGGTCCTCCCCGCGCCCCGAGAAACCCCCGAGGTCGGGGCAGCGCGAGAAGAGCGACTCCAGCTGCTCCTGCAGGTGCCGGCTTGTTTTCATGGGTGCTACCCTATCCCTCCCTCGTTGCACCGCGGGACCCTCCCCTGGGTCCGCCCGGTCTAACTTGCCCCCTGACAACGACGTCGCCATTACGCGACAATCGGTGGGGGCTAGCGAGTAACAGGCACGCGCTTTACGATTGTTCACGGCTCCGGAGGGCCGCACAGTGAGCAAGTTCGTCATCACGCCGCATTTCCGGCTGCAGGAATGGGTGGCCGAGGAGAAGGGCTACTTCCGCGCCGAGGGCCTCGACTACGAGTTCCGCGCCGTCTTCGAGACCCACGCCCTGCCCGACAAGGTCGGCGCCTACTCGAGCTTCGAGAAGGGCCGCGAGACCAACGTCAGCTGCGCCTGCCACTGGACGGTGAACGTCGCCGCCTCGGCCGGCCACGGCAAGCTCTACGCCGATTGCTACTCGGTGGCGCCCTCGGCGGTGTTCGTGCCGCCGGAGTCGCCGGTGCGCGAGCCCGCCGACCTGAAGGGCGTGCCGATCTCGGTCGGCCACCAGTCGGGCAGCCACTACTCGACCATCCAGGCGCTCGAGCAATACCTGGCGAAGGAGGACATCAAGCTCTCCTTCGCCGACGGCATCCTCTTCTCGCGCATGGAGAAGCTCGTCGACCGCAAGGTGCCGGCCGCGGCGGTGTTCAGCGGCCCGTACTACTTCCTCGAGCAGCTCGGCTTCCGCAAGGTGATCGACACCACCTTCATGATCGCCGCGATGCTGAACGGCGACCCCGACCCCGAGGACGTGAAAAAGTACTTCCGCGCCCTGCGCCGCGCGCAGCGCGACATCGACCTGCGCCCGGAACTCTACACGCACTACTACAGCAAGGAGTTCCCCGCGCGCTTCCTCAAGGACATCGACACGCGGCGCTGGGGGCCGGGGGAGCGGCTCGTCTTCGAGCCCTACACGCGCGAGGTGTTCGAGGATTCCTTCAAGTGGATCCGCGAGCGCGAGATCTTCGCGCCGGCGGCCATGGGGCCCGGCCGCTATGAGGACGCCTGCGTTTCCCTAGTGCAGCGTTCTGACGAACGTACGACCGCGTAGCACGTCCTTCGCCGCGGGGCGCTCGAACATGAAGTCGAGCAGCGCCACGGCGATCTCGTTGTAGATCTGCTCGCACTGGTCGGCGTTGAGGTAGGGGTAGACGCCGATGTCGGTCACCACCAGCTCGCGCTCTAGGGCGAGGGAACGCAGCTCCTCGGGCAGCGCCGAGCAGTCCTGGACGGTGAAGCCGTAGAGGGCGGGGCAGCGCTCGAAGATGGTGTCGACCCGCGCCGCGAGGTCCTCCTCGATCGGCGGCAGGTCGGCGTTCAGGGCGCCGAGCTGGGCGGGCTTCATGACACCCGGCATCCCGCAAGGATCGGACCCGCCCCGGCGGGCTTTGCAAAACTTACCTAGTGCAAGGCGCGCACGAAGCTGCGCCCGGCGAGCAGCGGCTTCGCCTCCGGGCGCGCCGCCACCGCGGCGGCGATCGCCGCGGCGATCTCGCGGTAGACCTCGTCGTACTGCGCGCTGCCCCAGCGCGGCACGAGCGCGATCTCGAAGATGAAGAGCTCGCCCTGCAGCGCGGTCGGGTCGATGTGGTCCGGCAGCCCGGAGCGGTCGCGCACCGAGAAGCGGTGCAGCGCCGGGCAGCGCGCGAACACGCGCCGCACCGCCGCCTCGAGCTCCGTTTCGATGCCCGTCAGGGTCCCCTCCCCACTGTCCCCTCCCCCCGACAACTATACTTGATGCATGGAGCACGGCCACGCCGTCCTCGCCCAGGCGAGCGTCTATTTCGCCGCGGCCGTGATCACCGTCATGCTCTCGCACCGGCTGGGGCTGGGCTCGGTGGCCGGCTACCTGCTCGCCGGCATCGCCATCGGCCCCTGGGGCTTCCGCCTGGTCGGCGAGGTCGAGGCGACCCGCACCTTCGCCGAGCTGGGCGTGGTGTTCCTGCTCTTCGTCATCGGCCTGGAGCTCGAGCCCAGGCGCCTCTGGCAGATGCGCGCGCGCCTGCTCGGCCTGGGGCTCTCGCAGGTGCTGGGCTCGATCGCGGTGATCGTCGCCGCCGCCGTGGCGCTCGGCTTCGACCTGCGCGCGGCGCTGCTTGCCGGCATGGCGCTGTCGCTCTCCTCCACCGCGCTGGCGCTGCAGCCGCTCACCGAGCGCGGCGCGCTCGGCACCCGCGGCGGGCAGTCGGCCTTCGCCGTGCTGCTCTTCCAGGACCTGGCGGTGATCCCGATGCTCGCGCTCCTGCCGCTGCTCGGCGCCACCGCCGGCAAGTCGGCGTTCTCCTGGACCGGGCTCGCCACCGCCGCGGGCATCGTCGCCGGCACCCTGGTGCTCGGCCACTATCTCGCGCGCCCGGTGTTCCGCCACATCGCGCGCACGCGCCTGCGCGAGATCTTCACCGCCTTCGCGCTGCTGCTCGTGCTGGGCTGCGCGCTGCTCTTCGAGACCGCCGGCATGTCGATGGCGCTCGGCGCCTTCCTCGCCGGCGTGCTGCTCGCCGAGTCGGAGTACCGCCACGAGATCGAGGCGGCGGTCGAGCCCTTCAAGGGGCTGCTGCTCGGCCTGTTCTTCATCGCGGTGGGCATGAGCGTGAACTTCGGCGTGCTGCTCGCCAAGCCGCTCATCGTGCTCGGCCTGATCGTCGGCCTGCTCGTCCTGAAGGGCGCCGTGCTGTGGCTGATCGCTCGCCAAGCCAGGCTGCCGCGCGAGGAGCGGCCGCTCTTCATCCTGCTGCTCGCGCAGGGCGGCGAATTCGCCTTCGTGCTGCTCGCCCTCGGCGCCGCGAACGGCGCCATGGCGAGCGAGAGCGCGCAGGCCATCGTGCTCGCGGTGGCGCTGTCCATGCTCGCCACGCCGTTCCTCCTCGTGGCGCACGACCGCCTGCTCATGCCGCGGCTGGCGCGCGCCGCGCCCGAGCGCGCCGCCGACACGCCCGAGGCGGGCCAGGTGATCATCGCCGGCCTCGGCCGCGTCGGCCAGGTGGTGGCGCGCATCCTGCACGCGAGCGGCGTGAGCGCGACCGTGCTCGACGACGACCCCGACCACGTCGAGCAGTCGCGCAAGTTCGGCTTCCGCGTCTTCTACGGCGACGCGACGCGCCTCGACCTGCTGCACGCCGCGGGCGCCGAGCGGGCGCGGCTGCTCGTCATCACGCTCGACGACGCCGGCGCCACCACGCACCTCGCGCGCATCGCGCGCCAGCGCTTCCCGAAGCTGCGCATCGTCGCGCGCGCGCGCGACATGCGCCACGCCTTCGAGCTGCGCGACCTCGGCGTCGGGCTGATCGAGCGCGAGACCTGGCTCTCGGCGCTGCGCCTGGGCGAGCTGGCGCTGGCGGAGGCGAGCGGCGACGCCGAGCGCGCGCGCCGCGCCGCGCAGGCCTTCGCCGAGCACGACGAGCTGGTGCAGGCGAAGCTCTACGCCGTGCACCGCGAGGCCCCCGACGCGCACATCACCGTCTCCAACGAGCTGCGCGACCAGCTCTCGCGCACCCTCGCCGAGGACGAGGCGCGCGCCAACGCCGGCGCCAAACCGAGCTAGTCACTTTTTGAATCGCTGGTCTTATACTTCGGGCGACACCAGAGGGGACGAAGGGGTAACAGGGGGTTACTCGAAGAGGAGTGTTCCATGCAGTGGAGTCGATACGCAGCGATTGCTTTCCTGATCCTGGCCGGCTGTCAGACCGGCGTTTCCAAGGAAGAGCTCGCCTCCGTCAACTACGGGCCCAAGCCCGAGCGCTGGCAGGAGGAGATCAAGAGCTACATGGGCATCCGCGTGCCCGACGCCGCGGCGCTCAAGCTCGACTTCAAGGGCGAGCCGCAGCAGATGGTGCAGAAGGAGACCGCGGTGCGCGACCGCCAGTGGGGCTGGGCGACCTGCGTCGAGGTCGACGAGAACCACCCGCGCGGCTACAAGGGCCGCTACCCGATGACGTTCTGGTTCCGCGACGAGAAGATCGTCGCCGTGAACGGCGGGCCCGACGACGCCAACATCATCGGCGCGAAGTACGCCCGCGAGCAGTGCGAGAAGCTGGGCTTCATGTTCAAGCCGAACTAGCCGAGGAAGTCGCGCTTGCCGAGCTCGACGCCGTTGTGGCGCAGGATGTTGTAGGCGGTGGTGACGTGGAAGTAGAAGTTCGGCCAGGCGAAGCCTAGGAGGTAGTCGGCGCCGGCGAAGCGCCGCTCGCCGCTGCGCAGTTTGAGCACCACCTCGCGCGCCTCTGCGCCGTCGAGCTTCGCGGCCGGCACCGACTCGATGAAGTCGAGCGTCTTGGCGATGCGGCCCTTCAGCTCGGCGAAGCTCTGCTCGGTGTCCTCGTGCGCCGGGATGTCGACGCCGGCGAGGCGGGCCACGGCGCCCTTCGCCGTGTCGCAGGCGATCTGCACCTGGCGCGTCAGCGGGAACATGTCGGGATAGAGCCGGAAGGCGGTGAGCGCCGCCGGCTCGAGCTTTTTCGCCGCGGCATGCGCCTCGGCCTTGTCGAGGATCGCCGCGAGGTTGCGCAGCATGGCTGCGAAACGCGCGGCGCTCGCCTGATACATGGTGAGTTCCATGGGCGCCGATTCTATATGCTACTTCCCGCATGAAGCGGCTGTTCTACGGCTGGTACATGGTCGCCGCCGGCGCCGGCCTGCAGTTCCTGCAGTCGGGCCTGATGACGCAGTCCTTCGGCGCCTACCTCGCGGTGCTGCAGGTCGAGCGCGGCTGGAGCAAGACGGCGCTCTCCGGCGCGGCGGCGCTGCAGCAGATGGAGTCGGCGATCCTCGGGCCGGTGCTCGGCTGGTTCATCGACCGCTTCGGCCCCCAGGGCATGATCCGCGCCGGCATCGTCGTGTTCGGCATCGGCCTGATGCTGCTCAGCTTCACCGACACGCTGCTCGCGTTCTACGCCGCCTTCGTCGTCATCGCGCTCGGCGCCAGCCTGTGCGGCTTCTTCCCGGTCAACGTCGCCCTCATCCACTGGTTCGAGCGCTGGCGCGCCCGCGCCCTCTCCTCGCTCTCCCTCGGCATCGCCTTCGGCGGCATCAGCGTGCCGCTGGTCGCCTGGTCGCTGCAAAGCTTCGGCTGGCGGCCGACGGCCTTCGTCTCCGGCGTGCTCGCCATCGTCCTCGGCCTGCCCCTTGCCATGGTCTTCAAGCGCCGCCCCGAGGACCACGGGATGGTCGCGGATGGCATTGCTGCGACTCCCGAAGCGGGAAGCTCATCCAGCCACGAACCCGTGGACAACCGGCGAGATTTCACCGCACGTGAAGCGCTGCGCACTTCCGCCTTCTGGCTGCTCTCGCTCGGGCACGGCTTCGCGCTGCTCGTGGTGCACGCGGTGTCGGTGCACGCCATCGCGCACATGCACCAGGGCCTCGGCTACAGCGTGGCGCAGGCTTCGCTCGTGTACACGCTGCTGACGCTGTCGCAGATGGGCGGCGTGGCGATCGGCTGGTGGATCGGCGACCGCTACGACAAGCGCCTCATCGCCGGGGGCTGCATGCTCGGGCACATGAGCGGGCTGCTGCTGCTCACCTACGCTGCAGCGCTGCCCGCCTCTACGCCTATGGTGCTCGCTTTCGCGGTGCTGCACGGCGGCGCCTGGGGGCTGCGCGGGCCGTTCATGCAGGCGCTGCGCGCCGACTACTTCGGCCGCAGCGCCATCGGCATGATCCTCGGCCTCTCGGTGATGATCATCGTCGTCGGCCAGGTCGGCGGGCCGATGATCGCCGGCATCCTCGCCGACGCGACGGGAGACTACCGTGCCGGCTTCACCATCCTCGCGCTGCTCGCCGGCGTCGGCTCGCTTTTCTTCTTCTTTGCCAGGAAACCTGAGAGACCCTTAAAAGAAAGCTAGCGTCCTCGCTTCGATGCTTTGCCGCGGATAGGCGTCCGGCGGGCTCGCCGGGTCGTCGAAGGAGGTGTGCGGGGTGAAGCGCGCGCGGCCGTCGGTCGCCGAGTCGAACACCTTGAAGACGAGCGCCTCGTCGCGGCGCATGCGCGGGAAGGTGTACCAGCGGTGCGCCGGGCTGTACTTCAGGCGGTAGGTCTGGCCGACGCGGTGCGGGTAGCGCCGCTCGGCCACCAGCAGGTCCTGCTGCGCCACGGAGCGCGCATCGGCGATCGCCAGCGGGTTGGCGACGATCGGCCGGTTGACGGCGCGCTAGAC
>JBQTJF010000314.1:0-5729 GCA_052387375.1 Betaproteobacteria bacterium | reverse complement strand
TCGTGAACTCGATGAGCGATCTCTTTCACAAGGACATTCCAGACGCGTACGTCGACGAAGTTTTTGAGACGATTCGCCGCAGCCCACAGCACACGTATCAGATCCTCACGAAGCGTGCAGCGCGACTGGCGGAGTATTTCGCTTCCCGCGCAGTTCCACGGAATGTCTGGCTAGGAGTCTCCGTCGAGAATCAGAAGCACGGAAAACCGCGGATCGAGTCTCTGCGGCGGTACCGGCGTCTATTCGCTTCCTATCGATTGAGCCGCTCCTCGAAGACCTTGGCGAGCTGGACCTTACGGACATCCACTGGGTTATCGTAGGTGGAGAGAGCGGGTCGAAGGCCCGGCCGATGAAGCCGGAGTGGGCCCGCCGCATCCAGCGACAATGCGCGGAGGCCGGAGTGGCATATTTCTTCAAGCAGTGGGGAGCTTGGGGGGCGGACGGGCGCAAAAGGACGAAGCACGCGAACGGTCGGCAGCTCGACGGCAAGACCTGGGATCAATACCCCGGCGAGGCTGGAGCTTGAGCACTGCCTTGGCGAACCTCAACGCCAGGGCAGCGTGAATCGCTTACCGAGAGCAGTCGTGTAAGCGGGCAAGTAATCTCGAAGCGCTTGCAGCTTTTCCTGGGTGTGTTCTCCGCCAAATTCGTGGGACGTTTCTTCTGTGCTCCTGAGCTCGAGCCTACGCCTCAGACCGGAACCGGACGAATGGATAGATCACTTGGGAGCGGGCCGTTTAGTGCCATAACGCATGTATCGGTCCAAGGTGTACATTGTGTCCCGATCGGGACACATTTCGCCGTCGCGGAGACGATTTCCATGGCCGATAGCTCGCCGACCCCTCCCCTGACCCTCATCACCTCGCCGGTGGACCTGGGCGGCGCCGTGCGCGAGGCCCGCAATTCGATCGGCATGGGGCTGCGCGACGCCGCGGCGCACTGCCGCGTCGGCGTTCGCTTCCTGCGCGAGCTGGAGGGGGGCAAGCCCACGGCGCGCCTCGACAAGGTGCTGCAGGTGATGTTCGCGCTGAACCTGATCGCCATCGTCGTGCCGCTCGACGCGGCGATGGAAGCCCTCGGCCCGAAGCCCTGACGCGCTCCTAAGAAACCAGGCGGGGCTGCAGGCGGCCGTCGCGCAGCTCGAGCACGCGCTCGGCGCGCGCGGCGAGGCCGGTGTCGTGGGTGACGATGACGTTGGCGGTGCCGTGCGAGGCGGAAAGCCGCAGCATCACCTCGAACACCTCGTCGGCGGTGTGCGAGTCGAGGTTGCCGGTCGGCTCATCCGCCAGCACGCACGCGGGCTCGGCGACGAGCGCGCGCGCGAACGCGCAGCGCTGGCGCTCGCCGCCGGAGAGCTCGCCCGGCAGGTGCTCCAGCCTTTCTCCCAGACCGACATCCGACAGGACTTGCTTTGCCTTCTCCAGCGCGGCCCGCTTTTCCACCCGCCTGATAAACAAAGGCATGGCGACGTTCTCGATGGCGGTGAACTCGACGAGCAGGTGGTGGAACTGGTAGACGAAGCCCAGGGTGCGGTTCCTCACTTCGCCGCGCTCGGCCTCGCGCATGTCGCTGAAGGTGCGTCCCTGCACGAGCACCGTGCCGCCGGTGGGCGCATCGAGGCCGCCGAGGAGGTGCAGCAGCGTCGACTTGCCCGAGCCGGAGCGGCCCATGATGGCGACGCGCTCGCGCGCGCGGATGTCGAGGTCGACGCCGTGCAGCACCGGGACGGGCTGCGGTCCCTGGTAGGTTTTGCGCAAATCTTTACAACTCAAAACGACTTCACTCATAGCGCAGCGCTTCGGCCGGATTGAGGCGCGCGGCGCGCCAGCTCGGGTAGAGCGTGGCGGCAAAGGACAGCGCGAGCGCCATCAGCGCCACGGCGATCACGTCGTCGGCCTGCAGGTCGGAGGGCAGGTCCGGGATCATGTACACGTCCTTCGACAGGAACTTGACGTTGAAGGCGCTCTCGATCGCCGGGACGATGACGTCGATGTTGAGCGCGGTGACGATGCCGGTCGCCACGCCGATCAGCGTGCCGATGACGCCGATCACCATGCCCTGCACGATGAAGATCTGCATCACCGAGCCGGGCGCGGCGCCGAAGGTGCGCAGGATGGCGATGTCGGCCTGCTTGTCGGTGACCGCCACCACCAGGGTGGAGACGATGTTGATCGCCGCCACCAGGATGATGAGGGCGAGGATGATGAACATCATGCGCTTCTCGATCTCGACGGCGCGGAAGAAGTTGGCGTGGCTCCTCGTCCAGTCGAAGGCGTATACCTCGCGCGGCAGGCCGGCGGAGAGCTCGCGCGACACCTCGCGCGCGGCGAACAGGTCGTCGAGCTTGAGGCGCACGCCGGAGACGCGGCTGCCGAGCTGGTAGAGCGTCTGTGCGTCGCGCAGGTGCACCAGCGCCAGGCCGGCGTCGGCGTCGTTGATGCCCGCCTCGAAGATGCCGACCAGGGTGAACTGCTTCAGGCGCGGGATCACGCCCGCCGGGGTCACCAGGCCCTGCGGCGCCACCAGCGCCACCTTGTCGCCCGGGAAGACGCCGAGCGCGCGCGCCAGGTCGGCGCCGAGCACGACGCCGAACTCGCCGGGCTTGAGTTCGCCGAGCCCGCCCGCGCGCATGTGCTTGCCGAGGTCGGCGACGCGCTCCTCCTGCTCGGGCAGGATGCCGCGCACGATGGCGCCGCGCACCGCGCCGCCGGAGGTGAGCATCGCCTGCGCCTGCACGAAGGGCGCGGTGGCGAGCACGCGCGGATGCTTCGCCGCCTGCGCGGCGATCGCCTGCCAGCCTTCGAGGCGGCCGTCGGCGCCCACCACCTGCACATGCGAGGCGACGCCGAGGATGCGCTCGCGCACCTCCTTCTGGAAGCCGTTCATCACCGAGAGCACCACGATCAGCGCCCAGACGCCGACCCAGATGCCGATCATCGACACCGCGGAGTTGATGCCGATGAACCGGTTGCGGCGCCTGGCGCGCGTGTAGCGCAGGCCGACCGCGAGCTCGTATCGCATGAGCGGGCGAGAATACTACAATCGAGCGAGTGGACGCCGACACCTCCCGCGCCCTCGCCGCCCTCATCCGCACGCAGCGCATCACCCACCTCGGCACGCTGCGCGGCGGCGCGCCGCTCGTGTCGATGACGCTGTACCTGCCGGCGGGGGATTTCTCCGCCTTCTACCTGCACGTCAGCCGGCTCGCCTGGCACACGCAGGACATGCTGCAGGACGCTCGCGTATCGCTCTCCATCGCCGAGACCGACGACGGCCGCGCCGACCCGTTCACCTTCATGCGGGTGTCGATCCGGGGAGACGCAACGCAGATTTCCGATGGACCCAAGGACGATTGGCTGAAAAAATTCCCGGAACAGGCCATCAACTTCACGCTCGCCGACTTCTCGTTCTGGAAGATCGCGCCGCGCGACGCGCGCTTCGTCGCCGGCTTCGGCCGCATCCACAACCTTTCCGCCGCCGACCTGGCTCGCTCAGGAGAATCGCCATGACCGCACAACCGAAGCTGCGCCCCGCCCTCATGCTCGTCGACGGCAAATGGGAGCCGAGCGCCGACGGGCGCTTCATCCCGGTCGAGGACCCGGCGAAGAAGGGCACGATGATCGCCGAGGTGCCGCGCGCCGGCAGCGCCGACGTCGACCGCGCGGTGCGCGCCGCGGCGAAGGCCTTCGCGGGCTGGAAGAACGTGCCGCCGCGCGAGCGCGGCCGCCTGCTCGTGAGGATCGCCGAGCGCATGGAGGCGGAGAGCGAGGCGATGGCGAAGCTGATCGCCACCGAGACCGGCAACGCGCTGCGCACGCAGTCGCGCCCGGAGGCGAAGGGCGCCGCCGACATCTTCCGCTACTTCGGCGGGCTGGCGAGCGAGCTCAAGGGCGAGACCGTGCCGCTCGGCGAGCACGTGCTCTCCTACACGCGGCGCGAGCCGATCGGCGTCGTGGGCGCGGTGATCCCGTGGAACTCGCCGGTGATCCTCGGCGCGATGAAGATCGCCATGTCGCTCGGTGCCGGCAACACCTGCGTGCTCAAGGCGGCCGAGGACGCGCCGCTCGGCGTGCTGCGGATGGCCGAGATCTGCGCCGAGCACCTGCCGGCGGGCGTGCTCAACGTGCTCACCGGCTACGGCGAGGAAGCCGGCGCCGCGCTCGCGCAGCATCCGCTGGTGCGCAAGCTCTCCTTCACCGGCTCGACCGAGGTCGGCAAGCTCATCATGCACGCCGCCGCCGAGCGCATCGTGCCGGTGTCGCTCGAGCTCGGCGGCAAGAGCCCCTGCGTCGTCTTCCCCGACTCGAACGACGAGCGCACGGTGGAAGGCGTGGTGACGGCGATGCGCTTCACGCGCCAGGGACAGTCGTGCACCGCCGGCTCGCGGCTCTTCCTCCATAAGTCCATTTACGATGAGTTCCTCGCCAAACTGAGCGCAGAACTGCAGAACCTGAAAATCGGCGATCCCTTGGACGAAGCCACCGACATGGGCGCGATCATCAACCGCAGGCAGTTCGACCGCGTCTGCGGCTACATCGAGGACGGCATGGCGCAGCGGGGCTCGCGCGTCGTGCTGGGCGGGCTGCCGCCGAGCGAGGGGCCGCTCGCCGAGGGCTACTTCGTGCAGCCGACCGTGTTCGCCGGCGTGGCGAACGACTGGCGCATCGCGCGCGAGGAGATCTTCGGGCCGGTGCTCGCGGCGATCCCCTGGGAGGACGAGGCCGAGGCGATCCGCATGGCCAACGACAGCCATTACGGCCTCGCCGCCTTCGTCTGGACGCGCGACGTGGCGCGCGCGCTGCGCACCGCGCACGCCATCGAATCGGGCTGGGTGCAGGTGAACCAGGGCCTCGGCCAGTCGCCCGGGCACTCCTACGGCGGCTTCAAGCAGAGCGGCATCGGCCGCGAGTTCTCCCTCGAGGGGATGCTGGACAGCTTTACCCAGAGAAAGAGCGTGACGGTGAACCTCCAATGAATGCCCAGGAACTGAAGGCGCTGCAGGCGCCGATCAAGGAGCGCTACACGCAGGACCCCGGCGCCGCGGTGGTGACGCTGCGCGCCGAGGGCCGCGTCGGCGAAGGCATCGCCTGTCGCGTCGACACCGGCCGCGCGCTGGTCGAAGCCGGGCTGCACCCGGCCACCGGCGGCAGCGGCACGCAGGCCTGCTCCGGCGACATGCTGCTCGAGGCGCTCGTCGCCTGCGCGGGCGTGACGCTAAAGGCCGTTTCAACCGCTCTTCAAATAGATCTTCGTGACGCAAAGGTCACGGCGGAAGGCGACCTCGACTTCCGCGGCACCCTCGGCGTGGCCAAGGACGCGCCGGTCGGCTTCCGCGAGATCCGCCTCGCCTTCGAGCTCGACAGCGACGCGAGCGAGGAGCAGAAGAAGAAGCTGGTCGAGCTCACCGAGCGCTATTGCGTGGTGCTGCAGACCATCCGCAACTCGCCGCGCGTCGGCGTTTCTTTCTGAAGATCCTCGTCAACATCGACGTCGGCGACCTCGCGAAGGCCGAGCGCTTCTACTGCGACGCCTTCGGCCTCGCGGTGGGCCGGCGCTTCGAGGGCGCGCTCGAGCTCCTCGGCTCCGACGTGCCGCTCTACCTCCTCGCCAAGGCGGCGGGCACGGCGACGGCGCCGCCCCCGGCGGCGGCACGCGACTACCGCCGCCACTGGACGCCGGTACACCTCGACTTCGTGGTCGACGATCTCGAGGCCGCCATGGCGCGCGCC
>JBQTJF010000313.1:0-8485 GCA_052387375.1 Betaproteobacteria bacterium | reverse complement strand
ATCGGGCTCACCAAGGCGATCGCCGCGGACTACGTGAAGCAGGGCATCCGCTGCAACGCGATCGGTCCCGGCACCGTGGACACGCCTTCGCTGCGCCAGCGCATCGCCGCCTTTCCCGACCCGGTGCAGGCGGAAAAGGAGTTCATCGCGCGCCAGCCGATGGGAAGGCTCGGCTCGGTGGACGACATCACGGGGATCCTGGTTTTTCTCGCCTCGGACGAATCGCTGTTCGCGACGGGTAACCTTTATTCGATCGACGGGGGGATGACGATATGAAGCTGTGCCGCTACGGCAAGAACGGCTACGAGAAACCAGGAATGATCGACGCAGAGGGGCGCTTGCGCGACTTATCGAAGATCGCCGAGGGCATCGGGCCGAACGAGCTTTCGCCGCGCGGCCTGAAGATGCTGACGAAGATCAAGCCCGATTCGCTGCCGCTGGTCGCCAATCATCCGCGCCTCGGCGTGCCGTACGTCGGCATCGGCAAGTTCGTCGCCATCGGCCTCAACTATTCCGATCACGCCAAGGAGGCGGGGCTGCCGATCCCGTCCGAGCCGATCGTCTTCATGAAGGCGACCACCTGCATCAACGGCCCTTCCGACGACATCGTGCAGCCGAAGGACTCGACCAAGCTCGACTGGGAGATCGAGCTCGGCGTCGTGATCGGCACGCAGGCGAAGTACGTGAGCGAGGCGGCGGCGCTCGAGCACGTGGCGGGCTATTGCATCGTCAACGACGTCTCCGAGCGCTCGTTCCAGATGGCCACCACGCAGTGGGACAAGGGCAAGGGCTTCGACACCGCCGGGCCGATCGGCCCCTGGCTCGTGACCACCGACGAGATTCGCGACCCGCAGGACCTCGACATGGCGCTCGACTTGAACGGCAAGCGCATGCAGACCGGCAACACGCGCACCATGATCTTCGGCGTGGCGAAGATCGTCTCGCACGTGAGCCAGTACATGACGCTGCTGCCCGGCGACATCATCGCCACCGGCACGCCGCCCGGCGTGGGCCTGGGCATCAAGCCGGCGCCGCTGTTCCTCAAGCCGGGCGACCAGCTCAGGCTCGCCATCCAGGGGCTGGGAGAGCAGCGCCAGAAAATCGTCTCCTGCTCGGACTGAGATGAGGCGCGACGCCTTCTGGATGCCCTTTACCGCCAACCGGCAGTTCCGGTCGGCGCCAAGGCTGCTCGCGCGCGCAGAAGGCATGTTCTACTGGACGCCGGAGGGCCGGCAGGTGCTGGACGGCACCGCGGGCCTGTGGTGCGTCAACGCCGGCCATTGCCGGCCGAAGATCGTCGAGGCGGTGCGCCGCCAGGTGGGGGAGATGGACTTCGCGCCCACCTTCCAGATGGGCCACCCGATCGCTTTCGAGTTCGCCGAGCGGCTTGCGGCGATCGCGCCCGAAGGGTTCCAGCGCGTCTTCTTCACCAACTCTGGCTCGGAATCGGCCGACACCGCGCTCAAGATCGCGCTCGCCTACCATCGCGTGCGCAGGGAAGGGCAGCGCTACCGCCTGATCGGCCGCGAGCGCGGCTATCACGGCGTCAATTTCGGCGGCATGGCAGTGGGCGGCATCCCGGCCAACCGCAAGGCCTTCGGTCCCGGCGTGGCGGGCGTCTACCACATCCGCCACACCCACGATCTTGCAAGAAACGCATTTTCCAGGGGCCAGCCGGCGCAAGGCGGCGTCGAGTTCGCCGGCGACCTCGAGCGCGTCTGCGCGCTGCACGACCCTTCGACCATCGCCGCGGTGATCGTCGAGCCGGTCGCCGGCTCCGCCGGCGTGCTGGTGCCGCCGCGCGGCGACCGCGAGCGGCTGCGCGAGATCTGCACGCGCCACGGCATCCTGCTCATCTTCGACGAGGTCATCACCGGCTTCGGCCGCCTGGGCAGGCCCTTCGGCGCCGAGCGCTTCGGCGTGATGCCCGATCTCTTCACCACCGCCAAGGCGCTGACGAACGGCACGGTGCCGATGGGCGCCGTCTTTGTAAAAGATGCAATCCACGAAGCCTTCATGCAGGGCCCGCAGGGCATCGAGCTCTTCCACGGCTACACCTATTCCGGGCACCCGGTCGCCTGCGCCGCGGGCATCGCCATGCTGGACACCTGCGAGGAAGAGGGGTTGCTTACCAGAGCAGCCAGCCTCGAGGCCTACTGGCAGGATGCCGTTCATGCCCTGAAAGGCGCGCGGCACGTCATCGACGTGCGCAACTTCGGCCTGATGGCGGCGATCGAGCTCGAGCCGCGCCCCGGCGCCCCGGGGGCGCGCGCCTACGAGGCCTTCGTGCGCGCCTTCGAGGCCGGGGTGCTGATTCGCGTCACCGCCGACACCATCGCGCTGTCGCCGCCGCTGATCGTGGAAAGGCCACAGGTCGACCGCATCTTCCAGGCCATCGGCGAGGCGCTCACCTCGATCGCCTGAAACAGGAGTAGGCTTCCCCGAAACGAGCCTTAAAGGGGAGGCCATGGCGGAAGAGCACATCAAGACCCAGGTGCTGGCGGCTGCGCCCGCGGCCTACGGCGGCTTCTGGGTCCGTTTTCTCGCCTACGTCGTCGACTCGCTGCTCGTCGGCGTCGCCTGGTTCCTCCTCACCATGCTCGCCGCGTTCGCCGGCGAGCTCTTCGCGACGCTGTTCCTGCTGATCATGGTCGTCGGCCCGTTCGTTTACTTCGCCGCCATGCAGGCCTCGGCGCGGCAGGCCACTTACGGCAAGGCGCTGGTCGGCCTGAAGGTGTCGGGGCCGGACGGCGAGCGCATCTCCTTCCTGCGCTCCCTTGGGCGCGAGCTGGCGAAGATCATCTCGGCCGTCCCCCTGATGGTCGGCTTCCTGCTCGCTGCCTTCACCAGCCGCAAGCAGGCGCTGCACGACATGGTGGCCTCCACCGTCGTGGTGCGCGACAGCCCCGGCTACGTCGTCGTCGCGGTCGCGCTCGCGCTGGTCGGCGTGGCGGCGCCGTTCCTCGTCATGGTGGTCTTCGGCGCCGCCATCCTGATGGCGTTCATGGGCGGCATGATGGGCGGCATGCTCGGCGACACGACCGTGCAGGGGCCGCCGCCCAAGCCGCCGGCGAAGCAGGTGGCGAGGCCGGCGCCGAGCAAGCCGCCGGCGCAGCCGCAGGTCAAGCCCGCGCCGCCGAAGCCGGCGGCGCCAGTCGCGCTTTCCCCCGAAGAGGAGAGGCTCTTCGGCGGCGGCGTCGCCGGCATGGACGCGCCCGGGATGACGCGCGCCGGCCCGGCGCTGCTCGAGCTGTCGAGCTTCTTCCCCAACGGCCCGAACGTATGGATCAAGGTCCATATCCCGCCGATCGGCGGCACCGGCCTGGGCCGCGCCCGCGCCACCGTGGTGGTGAAAAGCGTCACCGACCAGAGCAGCCGCGACTTCTACGACGCGAAGAGCAACTTCGAGCAGCCTTTCTTCCAGGCGATCGATCTCACCGAGACGAAGAGCGGCGTGCACCGGCTGCAGGGCATCCGCAGCGTGCGCGTCGCCAAGGGCACCACCGAGGCGCAAATCCACAAGATCGAGGGCGTGCTCGGCCTCGCCTTCCCGCTCGAGGTCCATACGGCGACGTTCCGCGCCGCCGACGGCGGCAAGAGCCAGAAGCTCGCCGGTTTCACGGTGACCGCCGCCAGGCTCGGCGGCGGGGAGGCGACCATCGAGCTCGAAGGCCCGCCCGAGGGCCTGCTCGAGGTGCGCGGCTACGACGCCAAGGGACCGCTGCAGCTCGAGAGCACCAGTTCCACCTCGAGCGGCGGCAAGGCGCAGCGCACGGTCAAGTTCCGCGGCTCCCCACAGCGCATCGAGGTGCTCGCCTCCGCCCGCTTCGCCAAGCGCGACTATCCCTTCACGCTGCTGCGCGGCCAGATCCCCGCGCCGCTGGCGGCGAGCATGGCCGCGGCTCCCCCCAAACCCGCGGCGCCTGCGGTCGCCGTGGCGAAACAAACGCCGAAGCCGCCTCCCATGGTGGAAAAGCCCAAGCCCGCGGAAGTGGCAAAAGCGCCGCCCCCGCCGCCCCCGCCTGCGCCGGTCTTCAAGGCCGCCCCACCGCCGGCGGCTGGGCCTGTGGCGAAAACGGCGACCGTCCAAGTGCCGATCCCGCCTGGCCCGTCCGTGGCCGGGCCGCGCTACAACGACCTGATGACGGCAGTGATGTACCAGGATGCGGCGGGCGTCGAGGAGCTGCTCGCCTTCGGCAAGTGGCCCGACAAGCCCGACGGCCGCGGCCTGACGCCGCTCGCGGCCGCCGTGATGCTCGGCGATGCGGCAAGCGCCGAGGCGCTCCTCAAGGGCGGCGCCGACCCGGGCAGCGCCTGGCGGGTGATGAACGAGCTGAACGACCCGGCGATGAGAGCTCTGCTGGAGCGCTACCGCCAGAGGTAACTGCAAGGCAACCCTTAGCCGGAGCCGAAGTCGCGCTGGATTCTCGCGGCCGCGAGCTTGCGCAGCGGCGGCGCAAGTGGCGTCTGGCCGAGGCGCTTGACCAGTACTTGCTTTTGCGTGAGGCCGTGGCGCGCGAGCGCTGCGGTGAAATCGAGGTCCTTCGCACGGCCGGCCACGTACTTCGAGATCGCCAGGTCGTCGACTTCCAGGCAAAGCCCCGTCACGCCCCCGGTGTAGACATTGCTCACCCGAACCAGCCGCTCGCGCCAGCCGGTAGGCAGCGTCGCCGTGGCTTCGCTGACGCCTTGGGCGTAGTAGCCGAACTGCTCATGAAAACCGGAACCCTCGCCGATGGCGCCGTCGATACGCTCGGCGCGCTCGGGATGGTTGCGCGGGAAGACGTCGGCCTCCATCGACCAAAGGAGCGTTTTCGGCGCGTCGGGGTACTGGCCAAGCACCGCCTGGCTGCCGATCACCACGATTTCACGATCCTGCGCGATCGCGCCGGCGGCGCGAATGACGTGCTCAAGCTCGGAACGCGTCATGCACGCGCTGCCGCGCTTCGTCGTCGAGCAGCGTGGCGAGCGGCGAGGACTGGCGCAGGCGCGCGGCGTCCTCGCTGAGCTCGGTCGCGCGCGCAATGACCTCCTGCCAGGGCCGCTCGAGCAGCGCCTGCCATTCGCGCAGCGCGGGCGGCGCATCGCCGCCGTAGCGCGCCAGCCAGCGGTCGAGTGTTGCGCGCGCGCGCTCGAGCAACCGCGGCTCCGCCGCGATGCGGCGCGCCGCGAGCGCGTGAAGCGCGAGGCTGCGTGCCTCGGCGATGCGGTGATCCGACCAGGCGCCGGCCTCGGGGGTCCAGCTCGTCCGCGCGCGCAGCCCGGCGCTGCGGCGGCGCGCGCGATAGCGTCGCATGCGCTCCGCAGCGGACAGGGCTTTACCGGTCAGGGGGCGTGGCACGGGCCCGGTTATCGTAACGCGTTACGATAACACAGGCAACGACCTATTTTCTTTATTTGGCTGCTGCCCTCACTACACCCAGCCGGCGCCCGCGCGCCGGCTGCTTCAGGCGCGCCGGGGTCACCAGGTCGCGCACGAAGTTGGGCAGGGCGAACACGCCCTCGTGGGTCTCGCCGTTGTAGTACTGCAGCGCCGGCAGCTTGCGCTGCTCGATGCGCCGGTCGATCTCGTCGGCGGTGAAAGCCTTCGGGTCGAGCTTGTCGGAGCACACCGCCATCGACCAGAGCGAGCCGTAGAGCGGGATGTACATGGTGTACACGCGCACGATGCGGAACACCCCGTTCAGCCGCTGCGCGAGGTCGGCGACGCGCTGCGGCTGCGCCACCGGCGAGCCGAGGTGCAGCGTCAGCGCGCCCCCAGGCGCGAGGGCGGCGCGCAGCTGCTGGAAGAACTCGGTCGAGTAGAGCGCGGCCGCCGGCCCGACCGGGTCGTTCAGGTCGAGCGCGATCAGGTCGAAGCGCTCGTGC
Organism: Betaproteobacteria bacterium; assembly: GCA_052387375.1. GTDB lineage: Bacteria > Pseudomonadota > Gammaproteobacteria > Burkholderiales > SG8-39 > SCGC-AG-212-J23. The sequence goes on along the minus strand of JBQTJF010000313.1, from coordinate 2,617 downwards.
GTCTCGCGCACGAACTTCATCCCGTCCTCGACCAGCACCCGCAGCCGGGGATCGTCGAACACGCCGTTGTGCACGGCCTGGAAGTGCTGCTTCGCCACCTCGATCACGTCGGCGTCGATCTCGACCATGGTCAGCTCCTCGACCGAGGGGTGCTTGAGCGCCTCCTCGGAGGAGCCACCGTCGCCGCCGCCGATGATCAGCACGCGCTTGGGCGCGTTGTGGGCGGTGAGCGCGGGGTGCACCAGGTTCTCGTGGTAGACGAACTCCTCCTTCTCGGAGGTCATGTTGTAGCCGTCGAGGCGGAAGATCTTGCCGTAGTGCGGCGTGTCGTAGATCTGCATCTTCTGGAAGCGCGTCTGCCACTCGCCGAGCTGCCGGGTCGCCTTGATGTGGAAGCCGGTCGAGGCGTTGAGCGGCTCCATCAGCAGGTGCTCGCCGCGGTCGACCTCGTGGCGCGCCACCTCGCCGGGCTGGAAGACCTCGACGATCGCGTCGAACAGCTTCCTCGCCTTGGCGGAGTTGTCGGCGCTGTAGTTGCAGACGTAGACGTCGAGCGTCAGCCCCTGGCGCTCGGGCCAGGTATGGATGGCAAGGTGGGACTCGGCCAGCACCACGCAGCCGGTGTAGCCGGAGCCTTCGAACTGGTGGAAGCTGATGCCTACGGCGGTCAGACCGGAGGCCTCGACCAGCTCGAGGCACTTGGCGCGAAAGCGCTCGCCGTCCAGAAGGAGCTGCGGATCGCAGCGGCAGCCGGTGAGGTCACCGATGAGATGCAGACCGTTCATTTCCGTACCCTCCAAAATGCGAAGGCGCAGCCTGCCGCGTATCGGGGACCCAGGCCACGCCTTCCATTCGCGCCTACCGGCGCAAAACAGCGCTCTTCGATCGCGCTCAACTCGTTCAAGACCTCCTAAGGTCAGTTCCGCTCTTGACTTCCTCGACAACAGCGTCGATCAATCTTCGAGCGATGGAGATTCTGCTTGGAAGTTTAGGCAATTGCAATACTTCGAACCAGTTCGCGGCCTCGATTTCCCCGGCGCGCGGCGCGAGCTCGCCGCTTTGCCAATCGCAGACGAACGCGATCATCAGCGAGTGCGGGAACGGCCAGGGCTGGCTGGCGAAGTAGCGCGTGTTGCTTATTTGCACGCCGACTTCCTCGGCCACCTCGCGCGCGAGGCACTGCTCGAGCGACTCGCCGGGCTCGACGAAGCCGGCGAGCGCGCTCCACATCCCCGGCGGGAAGTGCGGGCTGCGGGCGAGGAGAATCTGACTCTGCCTCTTCACCAGAGCCATCACCGCCGGCGCGACCCGCGGATAGGCCGAGAGCTTGCAGGCGGGGCAGACGCGCACGCGCTCGTCGCGTTTCGCCTCTGTCGGCGTGCCGCAGCGGCCGCAGAACTGGTGGTTGCGGTCCCAGTCGATGAGCTGCAGCGCCCGGCCGGCGAGGGCGAACTGCGCGTCCTCGAGCACCGAGAAGAGCGCGCGCAGCCCCTGCCAGAACATCCCCCCCGGGGGCGCCGCGTCCGCGGGCAGCTCGGCGGCCCAGCATTGCCTGCCGCTCAGCACCCCTAGGTATAGGCGTCGAACCTCTCTGGAACCCCACCAGTTGTGGTTTTTTTGCAACGGCAACCGCGCCCAGGCCGGCCGGGCGCGCACCCGCGGATCGTCGGAGGGGCGCTCGAGCGGCCCCATCTCGACCAGCAGCTGGTCGCCGCGGAAGACGAACCAGTGCCCTTCGCCGGGGGCCTCGCAGGTGACGCAGTGCTCGAAGTCCAGCGGGCTGCTGAACGGCAGCTCGATCATCGCGGCGAGTCTAGTGCCCAGCAAGCACGGCTTCCGGGATGGCGGTGCGCGGGCCGCTGCGGCGCCAGGCTCGTTGCTCCGCCAGCGCGCGGCTGAAGGACAGCATCGTCATCGCCCCCTGTGCGAGAGCGCGCCCCGCACCACGCCGCTGCCGCTGTCGGCGCCGACGAGCATCAGCAGGAAGCCGAGCGCCGCCGAGCGGCCGGTGCTGGCGATCGGGTGGCGATGCCGGACGTGCGCGACCTCGCGCGCGAGCACCATGGCGAGCGCGTTCTCGTCGGGCATGGCGGCGAGCAGCCCGCGGTACACGACGATGTGGCCGCCGAGGGTGGCGAAGGCATTCACGACCGCGCCGTCGTCGTAGTGCACGTGGAGCTGCAGGTGCGGCGGAAAATCCTGGGCGCGCGCCAGGCGCGCGGCGAGCGCGCGCAGGTACGGCTCGATGGGCGCCTCGCTGGCCGCGGCGGGAAACAGCTCCCCGGCAACCGCGGCCTCGTAGCGGAAGGGCACCAGCGGCGTCAGCCGGTCGGCCAGGACGATGAGCACCGCCCCGAGCGCCGCGACGAGCGCGAGCGCCGCCGCCGAGAGCTTGAGGAAGCTGGCGAGCGGCCGGCGCTCGCTGTCGTTGATCCCTTCGGGGATCTCGGGGTTCTCGTACACGCCCTTAGCGCGGCGCCGGGGAGGCGAGCGCGGTGCCATAGGCGAGCACTTCGACCGCGCGCGTGCGGCGGGGGGGGGGGCGGGGGTGGGACACTGTGTGTAACTACACTTGGACTAACATCGCCGCCCCCCGGCGGCGCGCCTCGGCTTTCAT
>JBQTJF010000312.1:0-2283 GCA_052387375.1 Betaproteobacteria bacterium | reverse complement strand
GCTCCTGCAAGGCCCGTTCCGCAGCTTCGCGGTAGAGGTGCGCCGCGTCCTCGAGGATCTCGGGCGGCGCGCCGAAGCGCGAGAGCACCGGCATCTGCCGCGTCAGCGAGGCGCACAGCGCGTCGATGGTCTCGATCCTCAGGCGGTGCGAGCTCTCGGGCGGCATCTCCTTCAGCACGCGGCTCCGCATCTCGGCGGCGGCCTTGCGTGTGAAGGTGATGGCGAGGATCTCCTCGGGCTTCTCCACCGTGCCGAGGAGCTTGAGGTAGCGGCGCACCAGCAGCTCGGTCTTCCCCGAGCCCGCCGGCGCCTGGACGATGAAGGAGCGCGCCGGGTCGAGGGCGGCGGCGCGCTGAGCTTCGTCGTTGAAGGCAACGCGTGCCACTAGTCGCTGTCGGAGTGGAAGCCGATCCGGCGCTTTGGCGGATCGGCGAGCGGCTGCAGGAGCGGAAGGAGCTTCTGGTAGAGATCCCGCAGCGCCGCATTGTGCTCGAGCAGCGTTGCATCGATCTCCGCCAGCCGCTTGAGGATCGCGCTATTGGCGGCGACCTGTTCGCGCAGCCGAACGAAGGCTCGCACCACGAATACGCTCATCTGGACAGCCCGCTCGCTGCGCAGGATGCTTGCCGCCATCAGCGCGCCGTGCTCGGTAAACGCCCATGGAAGATAGCGACGCCCCCCGTGAGAGCTTGAGGTCGCAAATTGCGACCTCAAGTTGTCCAGCTCGGCCGCCGTGATCTGGAATGCGAAGTCCCCCGGGAAGCGGCGGCGGTTGCGTTTGAATGCCTCGTTGAAGCGCTTGGTGCCCACGCCGTACAGGCGCGCCAAGTCGGCGTCCAGCACCACCCGATGACCGCGGATTGCAAGAATGAGCGGTTCAAGCTGCTGGTTATAAGGAGCCTCTTTCACGACCGATCCCCCGTTCGTCCGGTAGTACCATCTCAACGCTTGGACCGAGGAATGGACGACATGAAAATGCGGCTTGCGGGACACGCCTGAATGGCCATCAAGCTCTACGACCTGGCGGCGGCGGAAGACGACCGGCGCTTCTCGCCCACCTGCTGGCGCACGAAGATGGCGCTCAAGCACAAGGGCCTGGAGTTCGAGACCATTCCCTGGCGCTTCACCGAGAAGGAGGCGATCGCCTTCAGCGGCTCGACCACGGTGCCGGTGCTGGTCGACGGCGAGCACGCGGTGCACGATTCCTGGAACATCGCCATGTACCTCGAGGAGGCGTACCCGCAGCGCCCGGGGCTCTTCGAGGGCGGGCAGTCGCGCGCGCTCACTGAGTTCTTCGGCCACTGGGTGTTCCGCACGCCGCAAACGGCGACGTTCAAAGTGATCGTGCTCGACCTCTTCGCGCACCTCGCCGAGAAGGACAAGGCCTACTTCCGCGAGTCGCGCGAGAAGCGCTTCGGCATGACGCTCGAGGCCTACGCCGGCGACCCGAAGGCGTCGCTCGCCGCCTTGCGCGGCGCGCTCGAGCCGGTGCGGCCGGTGCTGGTGCAGCACGCCTTCGTCTCGGGCAAGGGGCCGGGCTACGCCGACTACCTGCTCCTCGGCCCGTTGATGTGGGCGCGCGCCATGTCGCCGATCCGCCTGCTCGAGCCCGACGACCCGGTGTTCGCCTGGCGCGAGCGCATGCTCGATCTCTGGGGCGGCTACGCGCGGCGGGCGAAGGGGTATCCGGTGTGGGCCTGACGGAAACCCCCCGCTCCCCCCGACCAGGTCGGGGGTCGCGTCCCCCCTTGTCAGGGGGGCAAAAGAACCATGGGTCAACTTTGACCCATTTCGGGTCATTCGCCGCCCCTTTCCAGCCCCTGATATTTCTCGTAGACGCGGCAGAGGGTCTGCAGGTCGCATAGGCGGCAGGTCTCGAGGTCGTGCTTCGGGTCGACCTGGGCGTCGCCCGCGGCGAAGGCGGCGCCGAGCGACTCGGCCTCGCGCTTCCATTCGGCGAGCAGCCGCGGCCAGGACTGCGCCGGCTTCACCTCGGGAAGGACGTCCTTGTCCTTCGCGAAGCCGAGGAAGCGCATCTCGCCGGGCTTGAGGCGGGCGAAGGTAACGGCCGCCAACGGCTCCGGAGACGAAGTTGCATAGAGAGTGAGCTGGGGATCCTCCGGCCGCGGGCCTTCCCAGAGGCGCGTCGAGACGTTGCCGCCCTTGTAGTCGATGAGCACGTGCTCATCGCCGACCGTGTCCATGCGGTCGATGCGGCCGGGGAGCTCGAGGCCGGCGCCGGTGATGGTGCGCCGCTCTTCCAGCGCCGCGACCTGGACGGGC
>JBQTJF010000311.1:0-10226 GCA_052387375.1 Betaproteobacteria bacterium | reverse complement strand
GAGCCGCCGGTCACCAGCGCTGCGCGGCCGCCGAGCTCGAGAAGCTGCCTCACTGCCGCCACGGTGCGCATCGTAGACCATCGGCGGTATCAGATGTAATGCGCGCGGGCGAACCGCCGCGCGCCGCGGGCATCGAACCCGCATGAACCAGTTCTTCCGCTACAAGCCTTCGGACCACGGCGCGACGCCGGACCAGGTCCTCGCCGCCTGGGCGCTCGTCGCCGGCGTGGCTGCGGCCGTCCTGATCCTCTAGGCTTGCGCAATCCCCCGGGGGCGGCCCACAATCCCGGGCTGCTGCAGGGGGTCCTTTTCCAGGGAGGGGTGCATGAGGTCGGCGCGTAAGGATGGGCGCGTTCTCATCTACAGCCATGACACCTTCGGCCTCGGCCACCTGCGCCGCTGCCGGGCGATCGCGCATGCGCTGGTCGAGGACTTCAAGCAGCTCTCGGTCCTGATCCTGTCGGGCTCGCCGATCATCGGCAGCTTCGATTTCCGCGCGCGCGTCGACTTCGTGCGCGTGCCGGGGGTGATCAAGCTGAGGAGCGGCGAGTACACCTCGCTCAACCTGCACCTCGACATCGACCAGACGCTGTCGATGCGCGCCTCGATCTTCCAGCACACCGCCGAGCTCTTCGACCCGGACATCTTCATCGTCGACAAGGAGCCGGTGGGGCTGCGCGGCGAGGTGCTGCAGACGCTGAAGTCGCTCAAGCGCCGCGGCACGCGCCTGGTGCTGGGGCTGCGCGACGTGATGGACGAGCCGAGGCTGCTCGAGCCGGAGTGGCAGCGCAAGAAGGTGATGCCCGCCCTGCGCGACCTCTACGACGAGATCTGGGTCTACGGCCTGCCGCAGATCTGCGACCCGCTGGAGGGCATCGCGCTGCCGCAGCGGGTGCGCCAGAAGATGGTCTACACCGGCTACCTGCACCGCGAGGTGCCCTCGCACGGCGCGCCGCCGCGCCTGCCCGAGATCACCAAGCGCCCGTTCCTGCTCGTCACCACCGGCGGCGGCGGCGACGGCGAGGGCCTCATCGACTGGGTGCTGCGCGCCTACGAGCACGACCCGCTGCTGCCCTATCCGGCGCTGCTCGTGCTCGGGCCGTTCATGCAGCCCGAGCGCCAGGCGGAGTTCATGGACCGCGCCGCCAGGCTCAAGCGCGTCGACGCCATCACCTTCCACGGCCAGCTCGAGACGCTGGTGTCGCGCGCCGCCGGCGTGGTGGCGATGGGCGGCTACAACACCTTCTGCGAGGTGCTCTCGCTCGACAAGCGCGCGCTCATCGTGCCGCGCACCGCGCCGCGCCTGGAGCAGCACATCCGCGCCTCGCGCGCGGCGAAGCTCGGCCTGGTCGACATGCTCTCCGACGACGGAGCCTACGACCCGGCGGTGATGGCCGCCGCGCTGCGGGCGCTGCCGCGCCAGAACCGCCCCTCCGACGTGGTCGTGCCGGGGCTGCTCGAGGGCCTGAAGAACGTCTCGCGCCTGGTCGCGCCGTGGATCGCCGCGGAAGACCAGGAAGAGGCGCTGCAGGCGAGCGTGTCTCGCATCGGCTGATTGCGGGTCGCTTTCGTCCTGAAGGGGTATCCCCGGCTCTCCGAGGCCTTCATCGCCCAGGAGATCGCCGCGCTCGAGCGCCACGGCCTCGACATCCTCATCGTCTCGCTGCGCCGCCCCACCGACGGCCGCGTGCACCCGGTGCACCGCGAGATCCGCGCGCCGGTCCTGTACCTACCGGAATACCTGCTTCTCGGGCCTTTCCGGCTTTTCAAGGCATGGTGGAGGATCCGCCGGTGGGAGCGCTATGGGCAGGCTTTCCGCCTCTGGGGCAAAGACCTGCTGCGTGACCCCACCCCCAACCGCATCCGCCGCTTCGGCCAGGCGCTGGTGCTCGCCGCCGAGCTGCCCGCCGACGTGGCGAAGCTGCACGCGCACTTCCTGCATACGCCCGCGTCGGTGACGCGCTATGCCGCCGCGCTGCTCGGCCTGCCCTGGAGCGGCTCGGCGCACGCCAAGGACATCTGGACCACGCCGGCCTGGGAGAAGCGCGAGAAGCTCGCCGACTGCGAGTGGCTCGTCACCTGCACGGCGGCGAACCGCAACCACCTCGCGGCCCTCGCGCCCGAAGGGCGCGTCGAGCTGGTCTACCACGGCCTCGACCTGGCGCGCTTCGCGCGCGCGCGCGCCGAGCGGCCGGCGCGCGACGGCAGCGGCGAGTCGGTGCGCATCCTCTCGGTGTGCCGCCTGGTCGAGAAGAAGGGCGTGGAGGTGCTGCTCGACGCGCTGGCGCTCCTGCCCAGGGATCTCAACTGGCGCCTGGTGCACGCCGGCGGCGGTCCTCTCAGGAACAGATTGCAGGGAAAAGCGAAAAGTCTGGGCATCGCCGAGCGGGTGGAGTGGAAAGGCGCACTGGCCCAGGAGGCGCTGCTCGCCGAGTACCGCAGCGCCGACCTCTTCGCCCTGGCGAGCCGCGTGGCGCGCGACGGCGACCGCGACGGCCTGCCCAACGTGCTCATGGAGGCGCAGAGCCAGGGGCTCGCCTGCGTGGCGACGCGCGTCGCGGCGATCCCCGAGCTGATCGACGACGGCAGGAGCGGCCTGCTGGTGGGCGAGAACGACGCCGCGGCGCTCGCGCGCGCGCTCGAGGCGCTCGCCCGCGACCCGGCGCGCCGGCGCGCGCTCGGCAAGGCCGGGCTCGCGCGCGTGCGCGGCGAGTTCGCGCTGGAAGCGAACCTCGAGCGCCTGGCGCGCAAGTTCTCGCTGGACGCGGCAGGGCTCGCGGGCGATGCGCGTCGCCTTCTACGCACCGCTTAAGCCGCCCACGCACGGCACCCCCTCCGGCGACCGCCGCGTCGCGCGGCTGCTCGTCGACGCGCTCGCCCTCGCCGGGCACGACATCGAGCTCGCCTCCGACTTCCGCAGCTACGAGGGAAGCGGCGACGCCGCCCGCCAGGCGGCGCTGCGGGACGAGGGGGAAGCGCGGTCCCGCGCCCTCGTGAAGAATTGGCTTGAGAAACCGGACGGCAAGCGGCCCGAGCTCTGGTTCACCTATCACCTCTACTACAAGGCGCCCGACTGGCTCGGGCCGCTCGCCGCCGCGGCGCTCGGCATCCCGTACGTGCTCGCCGAGGCCTCGCATGCGCCCAAGCGCGCCGGCGGGCCCTGGGCGATCGGCCACGAGGCGACGGCGCGGGCGCTGCGCGGCGCGGCGCGCGTCTTCTCGCTCTCGCGCGACGACATCGCCGGGCTCGAGCCGCTGGTGGCGAAGGAGCGCCTTTCCTTCCTGGCGCCCTTCCTCGATCCCGCGCCCTACGCTTTTGCTTCTTCCGAAAGGAGCCAGCACCGCGCTCGCTTTTCCAGGCAACTATCTCTCCCGGACGAGGAGCCGTGGATCGCGGTGGCGGCGATGATGCGCGAGGGCGACAAGCTCGCCTCCTACCGCGCGCTCGCCGGCACGCTGGCGCGCGTCGCCGACCTGCCGTGGCGGCTGCTGGTGGCAGGAGACGGGCCGGCACGAAAGCTCGTCGAACATGCTTTTGCTTCCTTTAGAGATCGTGTTCGCTTCCTCGGCGCGCTCGAGGAAGACCCGCTGGCGCGCCTCTATGCCGCCTGCGACCTCATGGTATGGCCGGCGGTGAACGAGGCGTTCGGCATGGCGCTGCTCGAAGCGCAGGCGGCCGGCCTGCCGGTCGTCGCCACGGCGTTGCGCGGCGTTCCTGACGTGGTGGTGGACGGGCGCACCGGGCTGCTCGCAGCTTCGCTCGATGAGGCCGAGCTTGCATCCCGCGTTCGCCGGCTCATCCTCGATGAAAAGCAGCGCGTCGCCATGGGCCGCGAGGCGGCGAGCTTCGTGCGCCAGGAGCGCACCGCCGAGGTCGCGGCGCGCTCGCTGCGGCAGCTGCCGTGACGCTGCTCGCGCTGCTGCGGCACGCCGAGACGGCGTGGAACGCCGAGCGCCGCATCCAGGGCCAGAGCGACGTGCCGCTCGGCGACATCGGCCGCGCGCGCCTGCGCGGCGCGGGCTTGCCGAGCGCCTGCCGCGGCATGCGCGTCGTGACCAGCCCGCTCGCGCGCTGCGTCGAGACCGCCGCGCTCCTCGGCTTCGTCGACGCCGCCCGCGAGCCGCGGCTCATGGAGATGCACTGGGGCGCGTGGCAGGGCGAGACACTGGAAGGCCTCAGGGCGTCGTTGGGAGATGCCATGCAGGCGAACGAAGCGCGCGGCCTCGACTTCCGCCCGCCCGGCGGCGAAAGCCCGCGCGATGTCGCTGCAAGAATCGAAACCTGGTTGAAGGAGCTCCAAGGACCCACCCTGGCGGTCACCCACCGCGGCGTCATCCGCGCCGTGCTGGCGCTCGCCACCGGCTGGGACTTCCTCGGCAAGCCGCCGGCGAAGCTCGACTGGACCGCGGTGCATTTCTTCGACGTCGAAGCAGCCGGCCGGCCGCGCGTGCACCGGCTGAACGTCAAATGAGAGGACATCCTGGAATGTTCCCGATCGGGAACATTTTTGGCCTCGGCGCCCGGCTTTCCAGCCCCGGCCTATCCGCATGAAGCGGGTGTTCTTCCACGTGCAGCACCTGCTCGGCATCGGGCACCTGAAGCGCGCCGTGACCGTGTGCCGCGCGCTGGCCGATGCCGGCTTCGATGTCACGCTGGCGAGCGGGGGAATGCCAGTCAGGGATCTTCAAGTACCGGGAAAGCTGGTGCAGCTCCCCTCGATGTCCGCCTCGGATGTGACGTTCAAGACCATGCTCGACGGGCGGGGCCAGCCCATCACCGAGGACTGGAAGGCGAAGCGCGCCGCGAAGCTCCTCGAGGCGTGGCGGCAGGCGAAGGCGGATGTGCTGATCGTCGAGCTCTTTCCCTTCGGCCGGCGGCAGCTGCGCTTCGAGCTGCTGCCGCTGCTCGAGGCGGCGCGCGGCGCGCTCGTGGTGTGCTCGGTGCGCGACCTGCTGCAGAGCCGTCCGGCGCGCGAGGCGGAGGCGGTGGCGCTGCTCGAGCGCTATTTCGACCGCGTGCTCGTGCACGGCGACCCGCGCATCGCGCCGTTCGAGGCGAGCTTCGCCGCCGCCCGCCGCATCGCCGGGCGGCTCGCTTACACCGGCTATGTGGTGGAAGCCGCGAGTTCGGGGTCAGACCCCGAACTCGGAAAAGGCGAGGTGCTCGTCTCGGCGGGCGGCGGCGCGGTGGGGCGGCGGCTCATCGAGACGGCGATCGCGGCGCGGCCGCTGACGCGGCTGCGGGATCGGACCTGGCGGCTCATCGCCGGCATGAATGCCAGCTACCTGGAAAGCATTCCACCCCGGAAAGGCATCGTGCTCGAGACCTTCCGGAACGATTTCACGATGCTGCTGCGCAATTGCGAGCTTTCGGTGAGCCAGGCGGGTTACAACACGGTCATGGAAACGCTGCAGGCCCGGGCCCGGGCCGTGGTGGTGCCTTTCTCGCAGGGGAGCGAGACCGAGCAGGGGATGCGCGCCAGGATGATGGCCGAACGGGGTCTCCTTACCCTCGTTGAAGAAAAGGACTTGAGCAGGGAAAGCCTTGCCGCCGCGATCGATGCCGCGGCGGCGCGCCCGCGGCCCGCGCGCGTCGAGGTCGACATGAACGGCGCGCGGGCGAGCGCCGCGCTGCTGCGCCAGTGGACGGCGTGAGCTGGGCGCGCCTCGAGGAGGAGATCGGGCGGCGCGGCGGCGCCGCTTTCTGGTGGCGCGACGACGACGCGGCGCTGCCCACCGCCGCGCTCGAGCGCCTGCTCGCCTTCGAGGTGCCGATCGCGCTCGCCGTGGTGCCCCTCGCCGTGGTGCCCGAGCTCTTCCAGGTCCTGCCCGCGCGTGTCTCGGTCCTGCAGCACGGCACCGACCACCGCAACCGCGCCGGCCCCGGGGAGAAGAAGACCGAGTTTCCGGCCGCCGAGCCCGACGCTCGCGCGCTCGAGCGCCTCGCCGCCGCCTCGCAGCGGCTGCGCAAGATGGCCGGCGAGCGCGCGCTGCCGGTGCTGGTGCCGCCATGGAATCGAATAAGGGAAACGCTGGTTGCTTCGCTTCCCCGTATCGGCTTTGCGGGCTTGAGCCAGGACGGAAAGGCAAAGCCGGTGCAGGGGCTCAAGCAGGTGAACACGCACATCGACATCGTCGCCTGGCACGCAGGCCGGCGCTTCATCGGCGAGGCGCAGGCGCTCGCCGCGGCGCTCGAGCTGATGGACGTAGCGAGCCCGCTCGGCTGGCTGACGCACCACGCGGTGCACGACGAGGCGGCGTGGCGCTTCCTCGAGCGGCTGGTGCGGCTCGAGGGCGTGCGCTGGGCGAATGCGCCGGAACTGTTCTCGTATACTGCGGCGGGCCATGGCTGAGCTGCTCACCGTCCGCGACCTGAAGGTGCATCTCGCCGTCGACGCCGGCACGGTGAAGGCGGTCGACGGCGTCTCCTTCCGCGTGCCCGAGGGCGGCACGGTGGCGCTGGTCGGCGAGTCGGGCTCGGGCAAGTCGGTGGTGGCGCAGTCGATCATGGGCATCCTGCCGCGCATCGCGCGCATCGTCGCAGGCGAGATCGTGTTCCGCGATCCGCAGGCGCGCGGCAGCGAAGTCGACATCGCCAGGCTGCCGCCGGCGAGCCACGCCATGCAGGACATCCGCGGCGGGCGCATCTCGATCATCTTCCAGGAGCCGATGACCGCGCTCTCGCCGCTGCACACCATCGGCAACCAGGTCGGCGAGGCGCTGGCGCTGCACCGCGAGGATCTGGGGCGGCGCGAGCGCCGCGCGGCCGCACTAGAGATGCTGCGCCTGGTCGGCTTCCCCGACCCGGTGAAGGCCGAGCACACCTATCCCTTCGAGCTCTCCGGCGGGCTGCGCCAGCGCGCCATGATCGCCATGGCGCTGGTCTGCCGGCCGGCGCTGCTCATCGCCGACGAGCCGACCACCGCGCTCGACGTCACCATCCAGGCGCAGATCCTGCAGCTCACCAGGCAGCTGCAGGGCGAGCTGGGCATGACGGTGATGCTGATCACGCACGACCTCGGCGTGGTGGCGAACATGGCCGACGAGGTGGTGGTGATGTACCGCGGCCGCGTCATGGAGTCGGGGCCGATCGCCGAGATCTTCCGCGACCCGCGCCACCCCTACCTGCGCGCGCTGATGCGCGCCGTGCCGCGCTTCGGCATGGCGGCGGGCGAGCGCCTGACGCCGATCCGCGAGGTGCAGATCGAAGGATCGCATCTGCTTTCCCGAGAAAAGGTCCTCAGGGAAGATGAGCCCGACAAACCCATCCTCGAGGTGCGGCATCTCACCAAGCGTTATGCCGTCAGAAAACGCGGCGGCAGGGAGATCCTCGCGGTGGACGACCTGTCCTTCGACGTGCGCGCCGGCGAGTGCGTGGGCCTGGTGGGCGAGTCGGGCTGCGGCAAGACGACGACGGCGCGCATGATCCTGCGCTCGGTCGCGCCGGATGCGGGAAGCATCGTTTTTGAAGGCCAAGACGTCCTGGCGTTGAGAGATCAGGATCTGTTCGCCTACCGGCGCAAGGTGCAGTTCGTCTTCCAGGACCCGTTCAGCTCGCTCAACCCGCGCATGACCGCCTACGACATCGTCAGCGAGCCGCTGGTCATCCACGGCATCGGCGACCCCGACGAGCGCTTCGAGCGGGTGAAGGAGGTGATGGGGCTGGTCGGCCTCGACGTGCGCACCCTGCGCCGCTACCCGCACAGCTTCTCCGGCGGGCAGCGCCAGCGCATCGGCATCGCGCGCGCGCTGGCGCTCGGCCCGGAGCTGCTCATCCTCGACGAGCCGGTGTCGGCGCTCGACGTGTCGGTGCAGGCCCAGGTGCTGAACCTGCTCGCCGACCTGCGCGCCGCGCTCGGCCTCACCTACGTCTTCATCTCGCACAACCTGGCGGTGGTGAACTACCTCGCCGACCGCATCGCCGTGATGTGCGCCGGGCGGCTGGTCGAGATCGCGCCGGCGGCGCGCCTGTTCCGCAACCCGCAGCATCCCTACACCAAGGCGCTGCTCGCCGCGGTGCCCGAGCCCGACGTGTCGCGCAAGCTCGACTTCGACGCGCTCATGCAGGGCAAGGCCTCCGACCCGGCGGCGTGGCCGGGCGAGTTCCGCATCGACACCGGCTGCTGCCCGGCGCTGCAGCACCTCGGCGACGGCCATTACGTGAGAGCGGCATGAGGGCCTGGCTGCTTTTCACGGGATTGATCGTTGCCGGAAGGGCCTTAGCACAACCCTATATAGAACCGCTGTCTCTGCTGCCCGAAGTCGCGGCGGGCAAGCTGCCGCCGGTCGAGAAGCGCCTGCCGCAGGTGCCGATGGTGGTGCCGGTGGGCGAGAACGGCACGACGCTCGGCCGGCACGGCGGCACCCTCAACACGCTCGCCGGCAGGAGCCGCGACACGCGGCTCTTCACCATCTACGGCTACTCGAGGCTCGTCGGCTACGACCGCAACCTCAACCTGGTGCCCGACCTGCTGCAGAAGATCGACGTGCACGAAGGGCGCGTCTTCACCCTGCACCTGCGCAAAGGGCATCGCTGGTCCGACGGCCATCCTTTCACCGCCGAGGACTTCCGCTACTACTGGGAGGACGTGGCGAACGACAAGGAGCTGAGCCCGGCCGGCCCGCCGCGCGAGCTGCAGGTGCGCGGCGAGCTGCCGAAGTTCGAGGTGCTCTCCGAGACCGCGGTGCGCTACAGCTGGCCGCATCCCAATCCGGACTTCCTGCCGCGCCTCGCCGGCGCCTCGCCGCTCTTCATCTTCCGGCCGGCCCACTACCTCAAGCGCTTCCACAAGAAGTACTCGGAGAAGGTGCGCAAGGCGGAGGCCGACGGCACGGCGAAGCGCAGGTGGTCGGCGGTGCACAACCGCATGGACAACCTCTACGAGTCCGACAACCCGGAGCTGCCGACGCTCAATCCCTGGGTCAACACCACCCGGGCGCCCGCCGACCGCTTCGTCGGCGTGCGCAACCCCTAGTTCCTCCGCGTCGACCCGAGCGGCCGCCAGCTTCCCTACGTCGACCGCTTCGTGCTCGCCATCGCCGACTCGAAGCTCATCCCGGCCAAGACCGGCGCCGGCGAGGCCGATCTGCAGGCGCGCGACCTCAACTTCAACAACTTCACCTTCCTCAAGCAGAACGAGGGCGTCAACGGCTACCGCACCTACCTCTGGCGCCCCGGGCGCGGCGCGCACTTCGCGCTGTTCCCCAACCTCAACGTCAACGACCCGGTGTGGCGCCAGGTGCTGCGCGACGTGCGCTTCCGCCGCGCGCTGTCGCTCGCCATCGACCGCTCGCTCGTCAACCAGGTGCTGTACTTCGGCCTGGCGATCGAGTCGAACAACACCGTGCTCGAGCAGAGCCCGCTGTTCCGCGCCGAGTACCGCGAGGCCTGGGCGCGCTACGATCGCCAGCAAGCTTCTCTCTTGCTTGATGAAATTGGATTGAAACGCGGTGCCGGCGGCATGCGCCGGCTGCCCGACGGCAGGCCGCTCGAGATCATCGTCGAGACCGCGGGCGAATCGACGGAGCAGACCGACGTGCTCGAGCTCATCCGCGAGACCTGGCGCGAGGTCGGCATCAAGCTCTTCAGCAAGCCCTCGCAGCGCGAGGCGTTCCGCAACCGCATCTTCTCCGGCGAGACGCTGATGTCGGTATGGAGCGGCCTCGACAACGGCCTGCCGACGCCGGAGAGCAGCCCCGAGGAGCTGGCGCCGACCAACCAGGTGCAGCTGCAGTGGCCGAAGTTCGGCCAGTACTGGGAGACGAGCGGGCGCTCGGGCCTGCCCCCCGACATCTCGGAAGTGCAGGAGCTCGTCGACCTCTACCGCGCCTGGCGCGCCGCGGCGACGAGCGAGGAGCGCGCGCGCATCTGGCACCGCATGCTGGAGATCCACGCCGAGCAGCAGTTCACGATCGGCGTCATCACCGGCGTGCCGCAGCCGGTGGTGGCGCGCGAGACGCTGATGAACGTGCCCCAGCAGGGCTTCTACAACTGGGACCCCGGCGCCTTCTTCGGCATGTATCGCCCGGACACGTTCTGGTACCGGTAGATGCTGCGATATACCTTCAGAAGAGTGCTGATCATGATCCCGACGCTGCTCGTGATCAGCTTCGTCACCTTCGTCATCATCCAGCTGCCGCCGGGGGACTTCCTCTCCAACCAGATCGCCGAGCTGCAGAGCCAGGGCGACAAGGCGGCGGCCGAGAAGGCGGAGTTCCTGCGCAAGC
>JBQTJF010000310.1:0-17793 GCA_052387375.1 Betaproteobacteria bacterium | reverse complement strand
GCGCGCTCGCGCCGCAGTCGGAGCAGACGTAGGCGGTCTTGCGCTTCACGCCACCTCCTCCACCGGCGCGCGCGGCGCGAGCGCGCACAGCAGCTCGTAGCTCAGCGTGCCCGCCGCGGCGGCCACCTCGTCCGCCGACAGGCCCTCGCCCCACAGCGTCACCGGCGTGCCGATGTAGGCCTCGGGGATGTCGCTGATGTCGACCGTGCTCATGTCCATCGATACGCGTCCAACGGTGCGGGTGCGCCTGCCGTTGACGAGCACCGGCGTGCCGCTCGGCGCGTGGCGCGGGTAGCCGTCGGCGTAGCCGCAGGCGATGACGCCGACGGTCATCTCGCCCGCCGCCTCGTAGGCGAAGCCGTAGCCGACGCGCTCGCCCGGCTGCAGGTGCTGCGTGGCGATGATCTCGGAGGCGAGCGTCATCGCCGGTCGAAGGCCGAGCGCTTCGGCGCTCTGTGGGGAGGCGCTCATTGATCCAAACGGCGAGCAGCCGTAGAGCATGATGCCGGGGCGCACCCAGTCGGCGCGCGCCTCGGGGAACCGGATCAGCGCGGCGGAATTGGCGAGCGAGCGCTGCCCCGGCTCGAAAGGCTTGGTCAGCTCGTTGAACCAGTCGAGCTGCGCCTTGATGCCGCCGGCGCCGTCGGCGTCGGCGAAGTGGGTCATCAGGGTCACGCTCTTCACCTGAGGATGCAGGCGCAGCGCGTTGTAGGCCGGGCGCAGGCTGTCCACCGTGAAGCCGAGGCGGTTCATGCCGCTGTTCACCTTGAGATAGACGTCGATGCCGGCGGCGAGGTCGGCGAGGCGCAGCATCTCGATCTGCTCGGAGTTGTGGATCACCGGGGTCAGCCGGTACTTGGCGAGCAGCGGCAGGTCGCCCGGCTCGAAGAAGCCCTCCAGCATGAGGATAGGCTTGTCGACACCGCCGACGCGCAGGCGCGCCGCCTCCTGGAAGTCGAGCACCGCGAAGCCGTCGGCGGCGCCGAGCGCGCGCGCGGCGCGCTCGATGCCGTGGCCGTACGCGTTCGCCTTGATGACCGCCCAGAGCTTCGCCCCGCCTGCGTGGGCCTTCGCGGCCATGAAGTTGTGCGCCAGGGCGCCGGCGGAGATGGTCGCGCGGATCGGGCGGGGCATCGCGGCTTATTGTGCTATAAACCCCGGCCGCGCCTCAAAAAAGTCCAATCCTTGAACGCCGGCTTCTACATCATCATGGCGGCGCAGTTCTTCTCGTCGCTCGCCGACAACGCGCTGCTGGTCGCCGCGATCGCGCTGCTCATGCAGGCCGACGCGCCGACGTGGCTGACGCCCTACCTGAAGTTCTTCTTCGTCGTCTCCTACGTGATCCTCGCGCCCTACGTCGGCGCCTTCGCCGACCGGCTGCCCAAGGGGCACGTGATGTTCATCGCCAACACCATCAAGATCGCCGGCTGCGGCCTGATGCTCTTCGGCGCCGACCCGCTCGCGGCGTACGCGCTGGTCGGCCTGGGCGCCGCGGCCTACTCGCCGGCGAAGTACGGCATCCTCACCGAGTACCTGCCGCACCAGAAGCTGGTCATCGCCAACGGCTGGATCGAGGGCCTCACCGTCGCCTCGATCATCCTCGGCACCATGCTGGGCGGCATCCTCATCCACGTGCGCGTCGCCACCACGGTGCTCGAGCTCGACCTGCCGCTGCTCGAGACCGCGGCGCACGCGGCGATCGCCGTCATCGCCGTCGTGTACCTGATCGCCGCGCTCTTCAATCTGCAGATCCCCCGCACCGGCGTGGCGCTCAAGCGCCTGCCGGCGCACCCGCTCGCCACGCTGAAGGACTTCTCGCGCTGCATCGTGCACCTGTGGACCGACCGCCTCGGCCAGATCTCCCTCGCCGTGACCACGCTCTTCTGGGGCGCCGGCGCGACGCTGCAGTTCATCGTCATCGAGTGGGCGCGCGCCGCGCTCGCCTTCGACCTTTCCAAGGCCGCCATCCTGCAGGGCGTCACCGCGGTCGGCATCGCCGCCGGCGCCGTGCTCGCCTCGGTGCTGGTGGCGCTCGACCGCTCGGTGCGCGTCATCCCGCTGGGCATCGCCATGGGGCTCATCGTCATCGTCATGATCTTCGTCAGCCAGGTGTGGCTGGCGGTGGCGCTGATGGTGATCATCGGCGGCCTCGCCGGCTTCTTCGTCGTGCCGATGAACGCGCTGCTGCAGCACCGCGGCCATCACCTGGTCGGCGCCGGCCGCTCGATCGCCGTGCAGAACTTCAACGAGAACGCCTCCATCCTGCTGATGATCGCGCTCTACTCGCTGCTGCTGCACAAGGGCTTCTCCATCTTCTTCGTCATCGTCGTCTTCGGCCTGTTCGTCGCCGGCACGATGAGCGTGGTGCAGCTCTGGTACTGGCGCAACGCCCGCGTGCACGGCGACGAGGTGGAGCGCCTGCTCGCCTTCGCGCGCGCCGAGGACCCGCACCACCCGCGGCCCAAGCGCACATGAACACCGCGCTGCGCGTTGCGGCCTTCTGCGCCGCGCTGGGCGCCGGGCTGATGGCGGGGCTGTTCTTCGCGTTCTCCGTCAGCGTCATGAGGGCGCTGGGAAGCCGGCCGCCCGCCGAGGGCATGGCGGCGATGCAGGCGATCAACCGCGCCATCCAGAACCCGGTCTTCCTCTTCGTCTTCTTCGGCACGGCGCTCGCCTGCGCCGCAGCGATGGCCGCCGGCAGCGTCTGGCTCTTCGCCGGGGGCGCGCTCTACCTGATCGGCGGCTTCCTGGTAACCATCGCTTTCAACGTGCCGCGAAACAACGCCCTCGCCCGGGCGCCGGCGACCGACCCGGAAAGCGCCCGCCTGTGGGCCGGCTACCTCGCCGCCTGGACCGCCTGGAACCACGTGCGCACCGTGGCATCGCTCGGGGCGCTCGCCTTGCTTATCATCGGGCTCTCATGAGCTGCGAGCTCTGCAAGCCCGACGAGGTGCTCTTCGAGACGGCGCTCGCCTACGTGCGCCCCGACAGCAACTCGCTCAGCCGCGGCCACGTCATCGTCGTGCCCAAGCGGCATGTCGAGGGCTTCTTCGACATGACGGCGCAGGAGCAGGCGGCGGTGCTCGAGCTGCTCGGCCGCGCGCAGCGCTCGCTGCAGGCGCTGCGTGCCCGATCCGCGCGGTGGAATTCGCTGCGTGCTTCAACGCTTGTAGCGCTTCGGGACGAAGGGCAAGGGCACGATGCTCACCGGGTGCGGCCGATCGCGCACCACCGCCCGCAGCGGTGCCGCATCGTCGACGCCCGGATCGACATAGGCCATCATCACCGGCTTGGAAAGCGTCGGCGAAACGGTGCCGCTGGTGACTTTTCCCACCACGGCGCCAGCGGCATCGATGAGCCTGGCGCCGGTGCGCACCGGCACCGGTCCCGCGCCGACCAGGCCGACGAAGCGGCGCTCGGCGCGATCGACAAAGGCGGCGCCGGGAAATCCTCCGGCCTTCGCGTTTCCCGGGCGCCGCGAACGGGCGATCGCCCACGCGAGCCCCGCTTCGCGCGGCGTGGTATCGCCGTCCATGTCCTGCCCGTAGAGCGGCAGCCCCGCTTCGAGCCGCAGGGTATCGCGCGCCCCCAGGCCGACCGCCTTCACCGCCGGGTGCTCGAGCAGCTTCCTCGCCAAGGCGAGCGCCTGGGACGCCGGCACCGAGATCTCGAAGCCGTCCTCGCCCGTGTAGCCGGAACGGCTCACGGAGCACTCGACGCCGGCGACGCGCACGGTTTGCGCCTGCATGAACCGCAGGTGTGCAGCCTCGGCAAGCACTTCCGCCGCGCGGGGGCCTTGCAGGGCGATGAGCGCATGGTCGAGGACGGCGAGCTCGAGCGTCGGGCAGAGCGCCTCGAGGCGCGCCAGGTCCTGCGCCTTGCACGCCGCATTGACCACGATCGTGATCCGCCCTTCGAGCCGCGTAACCATCAGGTCGTCGTCGATGCCGCCGCGATCGTTGAGCAGCAGGGAATATCTCTGCAGCCCGACGGGCCAGCCTGTAAAGTCGACCGGCAGCGCGCGCTCCAGCGCGGCAGCGAGATCCTCGCCGCGCAGGCATAGCTGCCCCATGTGCGACACGTCGAACCATCCGGCATTCGCCCGCACCCACAGATGCTCCTCGCGCAGGCCGGCGTACTGCAGCGGCATGTCGTAGCCGGCAAAAGGCACCATGCGCGCGCCGAGCTCGCGATGCAGAGCGTGGAGCGGCGTTCGGCGCAGCGCCTCGCTCACGTAGTGGCCTCCATCGGCGGGCAGGTGCACACGAGCTGCCGGTCCCCGGCCGCGTTGTCGACCCGCTTGACCGGCGGCCAGTATTTCCACGCGCGCTGCGCCGGCGTGGGATAAGCCGCCACCTCGCGGCTGTAGGCGTGCTTCCAGTCACCCGCGATCTCCTCGGCGGTGTGCGGCGCGTTCTTGAGCGGATTGTCGGCGCGGTCCCACTCGCCGCTGGCGATGCGGGCCAGCTCGGCGCGGATCGCGATCATCGCGTCGCAGAAGCGGTCGATCTCCGCCTTCGATTCGCTCTCGGTCGGCTCGACCATCAGCGTCTCGGCCACCGGAAACGAGACCGTGGGCGCATGGAAGCCGTAGTCGGCGAGGCGCTTGGCCACGTCCTCGGCGCTGATCCCGGTGGCGGCCTTCAGCGGGCGAAGGTCGAAGATGCATTCGTGGGCCACCCGGGCGTTCGCTCCCGAATAGAGGACCGGGAAGTGCGGCCGCAAGCGCGCCGCGATGTAGTTGGCGTTGAGGATCGCCAGCTCGCTGGCGCGCCGGATTCCCTGCGCGCCCATCATGCGCAGATACATCCACGGAATGGCGAGGATGAGCGCGCTGCCGAACGGCGCGGCGGCGACCGCGCCGGTCGGCAGCCGCGGCGCATCGTCCGGCCAGCAGGGATGCCCCGGGAGGTGAGGCGCGAGGTGCGCCGCCGCCGCGATCGGCCCCATGCCCGGGCCGCCGCCGCCGTGCGGTATGCAGAAGGTCTTGTGCAGGTTGATGTGGCAGACGTCCGCGCCGATCCTTGCCGGCTGCGCGATGCCGGCCAGCGCATTCAGGTTGGCGCCGTCCAGGTAGACCTGGCCGCCGGCGGCGTGGACGAGATCGCAGATCGCGCGCACCTTCGCCTCGAAGACGCCGTGCGTGGAGGGATAGGTCAGCATCAATGCCGCGATGCGGCCCGGGTGGCTCCTTGTCTTGTGCTCGAGGTCGGCGAGATCCACGTTTCCCAGCGCGTCGCAAGCCACCACCAGGACCTTGAGCCCGATGAGCGCCGCCGAGGCCGGATTGGTGCCGTGCGCCGAGGCCGGGATCAGGCAGATGTCGCGCCCCGCCTCCCCCCGCGCCGCGTGGTAGTTGCGGATCGCCAGCAGGCCCGCGTACTCCCCCTGCGCGCCCGAGTTGGGCTGGAACGAGACGCGCGCGAAGCCGGTGATGGCCGCGAGCGCCTTTTCGAGCTGCGCGATCATTTCGAGCGTGCCGGCGGCCTGCGCCGCCGGAACGAAAGGATGCAGGTCGGTGAGCTCCGGCCAGGAGATCGGCGCGAGCTCCGAAGCGGCGTTCAGCTTCATCGTGCACGAGCCGAGCGGGATCATGGCGTTCGCGAGCGACAGGTCCTTGTTCTCCAGCCGCTTGAGGTAGCGCATCATCTCCGTCTCGCTGCGATAGCGCTTGAATACCGGATGCGCGAGGACCGCGTCGCCGCGGCGCAGGTCGGCGGGAATCGACTCGGGCGGCTCGCCCGCGTTGCGGCTGGGCGCTCCCCCGCCCAGCACGCCCGCCACGTCGTCGAGGTCGGCCAGGGTCGTACACTCATCGAAGCTCGCCCCGATGCATCCGTCCGCGAGCCAGCGCAGGTTGATCCTTTTCGCTTCGGCGCGCCTGCGCACGGCCGCCGGGTCGCCGTGCGGGCGCACCACCACGGTGTCGAAGAACGCTTGTGTCTCGGCGCGCACGCTCGCCGCGAGCATCCGCGCCAGCAGATTGACGCGGCGGGCGATGCGCGAGAGGCCTTCGGTGCCGTGCCAGACGGCGTAGAAGGCGCCGACATTGGCGAGCAGCGCCTGCGCCGTGCAGATGTTGCTCGTCGCCTTCTCGCGCCGGATGTGCTGCTCGCGCGTCTGCAGCGCCATCCTGAATGCGGTGCGCCCGGCGGCATCGCGCGACACGCCGATGATGCGGCCGGGCAGCGAGCGCTTGAACTCTTCGCGCGTCGCCATGAATGCCGCGTGCGGCCCGCCGAAGCCCGGCGGCACGCCGAATCGCTGCGCCGAGCCCAGGGCGACGTCGGCGCCGAGCTCGCCCGGGGATTTGAGCAGCATCAGCGCGAGCGGGTCGCAGCCGATCGATATCAGCCCCTTCGCCGCGTGCACGCGCTCGATCACCGGCCGCGGATCGCGCACGCGCCCGAGGCTGTCGGGGTACTGCAGGTGCGCGCCGAACACCCGTGTCGCGTCGAGCTCGTCCTGCGCATCGCCGACGAGGAGCTCGATGCCCAGCCAGCGCGCGCGGGTGCGCACGACCTCGATGACCTGCGGGTGACAGGCCGCATCGATGAAGAACGCCTGGGCGCCATGCCGCGTCGAGCGCCGGATCAGCGTCATCGCCTCGGCCGCGGCGCTCGCCTCGTCGAGCAGCGAGGCGTTCGCCACCGGCAGGCCGGTGAGGTCGACCACCATCTGCTGGAACACCAGCAGGGCTTCGAGCCGCCCCTGCGAGATCTCGGCCTGGTAGGGCGTGTAGGCGGTGTACCAGCCCGGATTCTCGATCACGTTCCTCTGGATCACCGCAGGGGTGATGCAGCCGTAGTAGCCCTGGCCGATGAAGCTGCGCCAGCGAGCGTTCCTCGCCGCCAGCGCCTTCAGCTCGGCGAGCGCCTGCACCTCGTCCGCGGCCGCCGGCAGCTCGAGCGATCCCTGCAGGCGGATGTCGCGCGGCACCACTTCCTCCATCAATGCCTCGATCGAGCCGCAGCCGAGCGCCTCCAGCAATGCCGCTTCGTCCTCCCCGGTGCTGCCGAGGTGCCGCTCCAGGAACGCGTCCGGGCGCCACAGGTCTTCGCGCATGTCAGTGCGCTCCCGCCGAGGCGCGGTAGGCGGCGGGATCGAGCAGCGCCGCGAGCTCGCTCCGGTCGGCGAGCTTCAGCTTGAACAGCCAGCCATCGGCGTACGGCGCCGCATTGACGCGATCGGGCGCGTCGGCAAGCGTGTCGTTTACCGCCACGACCTCGCCGGAGAGCGGCGCATACACGTCGGAGGCGGCCTTGGTCGATTCGACGACCGCGCAGGCATCGCCGCGCGCGCACTTCGTGCCGGGCCTGGGCAGCTCGACGTACACCAGCTCGCCGAGCTGCTCGATCGCGACCGCGGTGATGCCGACGCTCGCCGTGCCGTCGCCGTGGTCGTCGACCCACTCGTGCGAAGCGGTGTACTTCAGGGTCTCGGGAACATCCACGCCGCCTCCTCGTTGGTCCGTGGACGTGCGCGCTTGGGGCGGCGCACGACCGTTGCCGGTTCATGCGCCCCTCTGTCCCTTGTGCCTGAGAAATTGGCCGCGCCCTTGCGGTGCGCGGCGTATACCTTCGGCGAGGCCCGCGCGGGCGGACCTTCTCTCCAGAGTGCCCAGTCCCGGCGGTCCTTTTGCCTGAGAGTTTGCGGGGCCTTTACTCCTTCGGCGCCGGTCTCGCCGGTCTCTCCCGCCCGGGACTCACGGGCCCCGGCAATCTAACATGGTCTTCTTGGCGAAGACCAGGTCCTCCCAGGCCTTGGCCTTGTCGGGAAGGCTGCGCAGCAGGTAAGCCGGGTGGTAGGTGACGATGAGCGGCACGCCGGCGAAGGCGTGCACGCGGCCGCGCAGGCTGGCGATGCTCGCGTCGGTGTCGAGCAGCGTCTGCGCCGCGAAGCGCCCCATCGCCAGGATCAGCTTCGGGCCGATCAGCTCGATCTGCGCGCGCAGGTGCGGCGAGCACTTCTCGACCTCGTCGGGCTCCGGGTTGCGGTTGCCGGGCGGCCGGCACTTGAGCACGTTGGCGATGTAGACGTTCTCGCCGCGGCTGAGGCCGATCGCGGCGAGCATGTTGTCGAGCAGCCGCCCGGCCTGGCCGACGAAGGGATCGCCCAGGCGATCCTCCTCCGCCCCGGGCGCCTCGCCGATCAGCATCCAGTCGGCCTTCTCGTCGCCGACGCCGAACACCGTCTGCGTGCGCGACTTGTGCAGGCCGCATTTGGTGCAGCCCTTGACGGCCTGCTTGAGCTCGATCCAGATTCTTTTCGAAGGATCGTTTTTCTGTTCCTTCAGCCGCCAGATCGGCGTAAGACCCATCTCGGCGAGGATCTCGGCGCGGCGGCTCATTGCAGCGGCAGCGTCAGCACCAGCGCGTCCTCGCGGCCCCAGTGCGCGGGGTAGTAGGCGCGGCGCACGCCGACCCTGCGGAAGCCGAAGCGGCGGTACAGCGCCTGCGCCGCGCCGTTGCTCGGCCGCACCTCGAGGAACAGGCTGCGCGCGCCCTGGCGGCGCGCGAGCGACATCGCTTCGGCGAGCAGCATGGCGCCGTGGCCGCTCCGCTGGTGGCGCGCCGCCACCGACAGGTTGAGCAGATGCGCCTCGCCGGCGGCCGCCATCAGCACGAAGTAGCCGATGAGCTCGCCCGCCAGGCGCAGCGTGCGGCACGCGTAGCCGGCGCGCCGCGAGTCGGCGAAGTTGCCGCGCGTCCAGGGATGCGAGTAGATGGCGTCCTCGATCGCCGTCACCTCGGCGAGATCGTGGTCGCGCATCGGGCCGAGCTCGGGCACATCCTTCAGTACGGCACTCATCTCGCTTCCTGCTCCTCCCTGGTCAGCGCCACCTTGTCGCGCAGGTAGACCGGCGCCGCGAGCGCCGCATCGACGCCCTCGCCCACGGCGAAGCGCGGCGCCGCGAGCCGCGCCACCGCCGCGGCGGTCGGGTGCACCTGCGGCAGGACGCGCGCGAGGCCCAGGTCGCCGTACGCCTCGAAGCCGCTGCCGCAGCCGACCCAGCCCTCGCCGGGCGGCTGACGCACCTCGTGCGGGGCGACGCAGCGCGCGGCGATCACTTCCTGCCACGCATCGTTCTTTTCGAGCGCCGCATAATACACTTCGCGCATCCGCGCATCGAGGCAGGCGATGACGCGCCGCGCGCCGGATTCCTCCGCGAGCGCCTCGAGCGTCGACACGCCCAGTACCGGCAGCCCGCGCGGCAGCGCCAGCCCCTGCGCCAGCGCGCAGGCGATGCGCAGGCCGGTGAAGGAGCCGGGGCCTGCTCCGAACGCCACGGAATCAAGACCCTTCAGAGAGAAAGTCGCCTTGCGCAGAAGCGTCTCGAGCATCGGCAGCACCAGCTCCGAGTGCCGCTGGCCGGCGCGGCGCTCGAGCGCGGCGAGCTCGCCGTCGGACCACAGCGCGACCGAGCACCACTGCGTCGAGGTTTCGATCGCCGCGAAACGCATGCGGGGATTCTATAATCGGCCCACCATGAAAGAACACTCCATTGCAGTCATTCCCGGCGACGGCATCGGCCGCGAGGTGATCCCCGAAGGCGTGCGCGTGCTGGAGGCCGCCGGCGCGCGCCACGGCGTGCGCTTCCAGTGGAAGGAATTCGACTGGAGCTGCGACTGGTACAAGGCGCACGGCAAGATGTGCCCGGACGAGGCGCCCGAGCTGCTGCGCAAGCACGACGCGGTCTATTTCGGCGCCGTCGGCAACCCGGCGATCGTCCCCGACCACGTCTCCGCCTGGGGGCTGCTCATCAACTTCCGGCGCTGGTTCGACCTCTACGTCAACCTGCGCCCGGTGCGGCTCTTCGAAGGGCTGCCCTGCCCGCTCGCCGGCCGCAAGCCCGGCGACATCGACTACGTGGTGGTGCGCGAGAACACCGAGGGCGAGTACGGCAACGTCGGCGGGCGCGTCTATGAGAACACCGCCAATGAGATCGTGGTACAGCAGGCCATCTTCTCGCGCCGCGGCGTCGACCGCATCATGAAGTACGCGTTCGAGCTGGCGAGGACGCGCAAGAAGCATCTCACCTCCTGCACCAAGTCGAACGGCATCACCATCACCATGCCGTACTGGGACGAGCGGTTCGCCGAAATGCGGAAGAAGTTTCCCGATATCAGGACCGATCAGTACCACGTCGACGGGCTCACCATCCAGATGGTGCTCAATCCCGACCGCTTCGACGTGGTCGTCGCCTCCAACCTCTTCGGCGACATCCTCTCCGACCTCGGGCCGGCGACCGCAGGCACGATCGGCATCGCCGCCTCGGGCAACATCAACCCGGAGCGCACCGCGCCTTCCATCTTCGAGCCGGTGCACGGCTCGGCGCCCGACATCGCCGGCAAGCGCATCGCCAACCCGATCGCGGCGATCTGGTCGGGCGCGCTCATGCTCGAGCACCTCGGCCACCCCGAGGCCGCGGCCGACGTGGTGCGCGCGATCGAGCAGGTCATCGTCGCCGGCCCGCACACGCCCGATATGAAAGGCAAGGCGAGCACCTCCGAAGTCGGCGCCGCAGTCGCCGAAGCGCTGAGGTCCCTCTCGAAGAAGGCGGCTTGAAAACCTACCGCGTCGCGTCGATTCCCGGCGACGGGATCGGCAACGAGGTAATCCCGGCGGGGATCGAAGTTTTGCGGAAACTGGAAGGCGAGTTCAGGCTCGACTTCACTACATTCGACTGGAGCTCCGAGCGCTACAAGAAGACCGGCGCGTACATTCCCGAGGGCGGGCTCGCTGAGCTGAAGAAGTTCGACGCCATCTTCTTCGGCGCGGTCGGCGCGCCCGACGTTCCCGACCACGTGTCGCTCTGGGGCCTGCGCCTGCCGATCTGCCAGGGCTTCGACCAGTACGCGAACGTACGGCCTGCACGCGTCTTACCCGGGGTTGCAAGCGTTCTGTCCAATTCCAATCTCATTGATTGGGTGATCGTCCGGGAAAACACCGAGGGCGAGTACTCGGGCTCCGGCGGCCGGGTGCACGCCGGGCTGGCGGAGGAAGTGGCGACCGAGACCGCGGTCTTCACGCGCACGGGCGTCGAGCGCGTGCACCGCTTCGCCTTCGAGCTGGCGCGCCAGCGCCCGCGCCGGCAGCTCACGCTGGTGACGAAGTCGAACGCCCAGCGCCATGGCATGGTGCTGTGGGATGAGATCTTCCTTGAAACAAGCAAGAGCTATCCCGACGTGAAGACGGACCGCATCCTCGTCGATGCAGTCACCACGCGCATGGTGCTCAAGCCCGGCAGCCTCGACACCATCGTCGCCTCCAACCTGCACGCCGACATCCTCTCGGACCTCGCCGCCGCGCTTTCCGGCTCGCTCGGCATCGCGCCCACCGCCAACCTCAATCCCGAGCGGCGCTTTCCCTCGATGTTCGAGCCGATCCACGGCTCGGCCTTCGACATCACCGGCAAGGGCGTGGCGAACCCGATCGCCACTTTCTGGACGGCGTCGATGATGCTCGAGCACCTCGGCGAAGCGAAAGCGGCGGCGCGGCTCATGAAGGCGATCGAGGCGGTGACGGCGAAGAAGGTCTTCACGCCCGACCTCGGCGGCGGCGCGCGCACCCGCGATGTCACTCAGGCCGTCATCGCTGCGTTATAGCGGCTTGCCCTGCCGCCCCCCTGATAAGGGGGGAGCGACCCCCGATCCAGTCGGGGGGAGCGGGGGGTTGGTTTTGGAAATGGGTACGATCGGTTACATTTCCGCCCGCCGGGCCGTCTTTTCCAAGGGTGGGCACATACGGTGCCGACGGTCCTGATCACCGGCGCCGGGCGCGGCCTGGGCAAGGAGCTGGCGCGCCAGTACGAGGCCGACGGCTGGCGGGTGATCGGCACCACGCGTCGCGAGTTCGATGTGACGGACCATGATGCGATCAAACGGTTTGCCGCCACCCTCCGGGATACACCCATAGACGTCCTGTTGTGCAACGCCGGCATCGCCGGCAAGCGCGGCACCTCGATCGGCAGCTTCGACTACGAGTCCTGGAACGAGGTGCTGCGCGTGAACGTGCTCGGCGCCGCGGCGGTGGCGGAGGCGTTGGTCGAGAACGTCGCGGCGAGCGAGCGCAAGCTGATCGCCTTCATGTCGAGCCGCCTCGGCTCGATCGCCGAGGCGAGCGGCGCCACGCTGCCGTACGCCTCGAGCAAGGCGGCGCTCAACCTGCTCGCGAAAGGTCTTTCCGTTTACCTTAAACCCAGGGGAATCATCGTGCTCGCGCTGCACCCGGGCTGGGTGCGCACCGACATGGGCGGCGCCGGCGCGCCGCTCACGCCCGAGGAATCGGTGCGGGACTTGCGCAAGGTGATCGCCGCGGCGACGAGCGCCGACTCGGGGCGCTTCCTGGGCCACGATGGAAAGGCGATTCCATGGTGAAGGACCCGGTAGCTTCCTTCGAAGTGATCGCCGTGACCCCCGAAGGCAAGGAGCTCAAGCTGACGGTGCGCATCGGCCGCCCGTACGCCGAGAAGGAAGGGAGCTGGGCCTGCGCGGTCGAGCTGTCGCCGATCTACGGCGAGCTGGCCGACATCCGCGGCGTCGACTCCTTCCATGCGCTGTGGCTCGCCTGCTCGCTGGTCCTGAGGCTGCTCGAGAGCTTCACCGCCGGCGGCGGCAAGCTGCGCGACGCCGAGGGCGGCGAGTTCCCGCTCGAGGGCTACCTGCGCGGCCTCGGCGGCAAGGCGCCCTAGCTTGCTGCAGGCCGACAGCGCCGCCAACCGCCTGATCGGCATCGGGCTCGTCTCCTTCACGTACGTGCTCTTCACGCTGCTCGACGGCAGCGCCAAGTGGCTGGTCGGCACGGTGCCGGTCATCGTCGTGGTCTGGCTGCGCTTCGTCGCGCACGTGGCCTTCGCCGGCGCGCTGCTTCTGCCCCTGCGGGGAATCGCGTTGATACGCACGAACCATTTGCGCTGGCACGTCCTGCGCGCGCTGATGTTCGTCGCCATGACCGGCATGAACTTCTGGGCGCTGCAGTACCTGCAGCTCACCGTCACCTCGTCGATCTTCTTCACCGTGCCGATCCTGATCGCGCTCTTCGCCGCGCCGCTGCTCGGCGAGCGGCTCGACCGCGGCCGCTGGGCGGCGATCGTCGCCGGCTTCGCCGGGGTGCTGGTGATCGTGCGGCCGGGCAGCGCCGAGTTCCACCCGGCGATGCTCGCGGCGGTGGTGAACGCGGTGATGTACGCGCTCTTCAACCTCATGACGCGGCGGCTCGCCGCCTACGATTCGCCCGAGACGATCCAGTTCCTGCCGGCGGTCGGCGCCGCCGTGCTGCTCGCGCCTTTCGCGCTCGCCGCCTGGCAGGCGCCCGCCGGCTGGCTGGAGTGGAGCGTCGCCTGCCTGCTCGGCCTGTGCGGCGGCCTCGGCCATTACCTGCTCGCCCTCGCGCACCGGTATGCTCCCGCCACCGTGCTCGCGCCCTTCCTCTACCAGCAGGTCGTGTACATGGCGATCTTCGGCTACCTCGTCTTCGGCGACGTGCCCGCGCCGGCGGTATGGACCGGCGCCGCGATCGTCATCGCGAGCGGCCTGTACCTCTTCTCGCGCGAGCGGGCGCGGCGATGAGGGCGAACCACCGGTTTTTTTCCGCCCCCCTGACACCCCCCAGAGGGGGGAAAGGCAAGCGAGCTTGCGAGCGGGGGGTTGGTTTTTACCGGCCTTGGAAACCGGCGGCCGCAGGCGCGCAATGTAACCGATCGGTTATATTCCCGGAAACCCCCCGTTCCCCCCGCGTAGGCGGGGGTCACACCCCCCTTGTCAGGGGGGCAGCAGAGGCAATACGGTGAGCGAGCTCGTCTCGCTGCCCTTCTGGGCGTTCCTGCTCATCCTGCTCTTCGCCGCCTGGGCGGCCTACGAGCACGTCGTCGTGCCGGCGCTGCGCTGGATGGTGGCGCACCCGGCGAACCGCGTCATCGACGAGCTCTCGACGCGCCTGCGCATCGGCATCCGCCCCTTCCAGCGCACCCGCCGCCAGGCGCTCATCCACCGCCTGCTCACCGACCCCAAGGTGCAGCAGGCGGCCGAACAACATGCCTTGCAAAACAAAAAGCCTTTGCCGGCCGTGATGAAAACGGTGGAGAAATATGCCCGCGAGATCGTTCCCGCCTTCAACGCCTACCTGTACTTCCGCGTCGGCTACTGGCTCGGGCGCACGATCGCGCGCGCGCTCTACCGCGTGCGCCTGGGCTTCATCGACTCCGAGGGCATCGCCAGGATCGCGCCGGACGCGACGGTGGTGTGCGTGATGAACCACCGCTCGAACATGGACTACATCCTCGCCGGCTACATCGCGGCCGACCAGGCGGCGCTGTCGTACGCCGTCGGCGAATGGGCGCGCGTCTGGCCGCTCTCCGCCCTGATCCGCGCCATGGGCGCGTACTTCGTGCGCCGCAATTCCGCCGACGAGCTCTACCGGCGCGTGCTCGAGCGCTACATCGCCATGGCCACCGAGGCCGGCGTGCCGCAGGCGGTGTTCCCCGAGGGCGGCCTGTCGCGCGACGGCAGGATGCGCGAGCCGCGCCTGGGCGTGCTCGACTACATGCTGCGCGGCTGGAACGAGCAGGAGCGCGACCTGGTGTTCGTCCCGGTCGGCATCAACTACGACCGCGTGCTGGAGGACAGGACGCTGCTGTTCTCGCTGGAGGGAAAGCGATCTTCCAGGACGAGGACCCTGTGGAACACCTTCAAGTTCTTCCTGCACAACCTGGTCCTCGTCGCGCGCAGCGAATGGCGCCGCTTCGGCTACGCCTGCGTGAACTTCGGCGCGCCCTTGTCGATGCGCGAGTACTGCGCGCGGCGCGGCATCGAGTTCCGCCGCCTCTCGGGCGAGGAGCGCAAGCGCGCCACCGCCGAGCTGGGGCGCGAGCTGATGGCGGCGGTCGGGCGCGTGGTGCCGGTGGTGCCGGTGGCGCTCATCGCCAGCGTGTTCACCGCGCACGCCGGGCGCGGGCTGTCGCAGCTCGAGCTCACGGCCGAGGTGCAGGCGCTGCTCGAGCGCCTGCGCGCCGCGGGGGCGCACGTCTACATCCCGCGCAGCGACCTCGACTACGCGCTCACCGTCGGGCTGCGCATGCTGACGCTGCGCCGCCTGGTGGAGGAAAAGGAAGGCCTGTACGCGGCCCGGCCGGAGGAGCTGCCCCTCCTCGCCTACTACGCCAATTCCATCGCCCACCTTGTCTGACTGGACGCAGCGATAACGCGGCAGTACATTGCTCCGCAGGGGAAGGGAAGGCATGGGGCGCAAGGCCACCACGAAGAAAAGACGCAGTCCGGCAAGGCCGGTGCGCGCGCTGGTCAATCTTTCGTCCGACTGGTACTGGGAGCTCGACGCCGAGCTGCGCTTCAAGCGCATCGTCGCGCACAACCGCACGCCCTCCGAGCAGGCGCGCCTCGACGAGGTGCTCGGCAAGCGCCGCTGGGAGACGGGCTTCGAGGCCGAGGACGGCTGGGACGAGCACCGCCGGACGCTGGAAGCGCGCCAGCCCTTTCGCGACCTGGTGACCTGGCGGACCCTTTCCGACGGCAGCCGCCTCTACGCGAGCATCAGCGGCGAGCCGGTCTTCGACGCGCGCAGGCGCTTCAAGGGCTACCGCGGCATCGGCCGCAACATCACGCGCCAGAAGCGCGCCGAGCAGCTGCTGCGCCTCGAGCACCGCGTCACGCGCTTCCTCGCCGACGTGCCGGGCGTGCCCGAGGCGCTGCGCGCCGCGCTGCGCGCGATCTGCGAGACCGAGGGCTGGGACTGCGCCGAGCTCTGGCGGGCCGACGCCGACGCACGCGCGATGGGCCGCCTCGCCTGGTGGGCGATGCCGGGCGTTCCCGAGGCGAACGACTTCGTGCAGGGCTCGCGCGACATCGCGTTCGAGCCGGGCGTGGGACTGGTCGGCGCGGTGTGGCGCTCGGGCGAGCCGCTGTGGCTCGCCGACTCGACGAGCGATCCGCGCGCCTTCCGCAAGGGGCTCTCGCGGCGCACCGGCCTCGCCGCGGCGCTGCTCGTGCCGGTGCGCTCGGGCGGCCGCGTCGCCGGCGTGCTCGACGTCACCTGCCGCAGCATCCGCCAGCCCGACAAGCGCCTGATGCAGGCGCTCGGCGTCATCGCCGGCCAGATCGGGCAGTTCCTGCACCGCGCCGAGGCGGAAGCCGCGGTGCGCGAGGGCGAGGCGCGCTTCCGCTCGCTCACCGACCTCTCCTCCGACTGGTACTGGGAGCAGGACGCCGAGTTCCGCTTCGTCCGGCTCGAGGGGCGGCAGGTGGCCGGCGGCGACGAGGGCCTGCGCCGGCGCCTCGTCGGCAAGCGCCGCTGGGAGACCGGCCTGGAGATCGAGGGCGGCTGGGACGCGCACCGCGCCACGCTCGAGGCGAGGAAGCCCTTCTACGACCTGCTGATGTGGCGCACCATGTCCGACGGCGCGCAGCGCTACATGAACGTCAGCGGCGAGCCGGTGTTCGACGCTTCCGGCGCCTTCACCGGCTACCGCGGCGTCGGCCGCGACGTCACCTCGCCCAAGCGCGCCGAGCAGATGCTCATGCTCGAGCACCGCATCGCCGCCTCGCTCGCCGGCGCCGACGACGTCTCCACCGGGCTGCTGGCCGTGATGCGCGCGGTGTGCAAGTCGGAAGGCTGGAGCTGCGCCCGCTACCTGCGCCTCGAGGGCGACAGGCTCCTCTATCAGGACGGCTGGTCGGCCGACGACCCGGCGTTCCTCGAGGGCTCGAAGGGCATCGTCTATCAGAGGAACGAAGGGCTCGCGGGCGCGGTCCTGCAGACAGGGGAGCCGGTCTGGTCGCCCGACGTCACCAAGGACCCGCGCGTGCACCAGGCGGCGCTCGCCGGCCTGAAGGAGACGCGCGGCGTGTTCGCTTTCGCCGTCGTCGCCGAGGGCAGGCCGATCGGCGTCTTCACCTTCTCCAGCACCACGGTGCGCGAGCCCGATCAGCGCCTCCTGCAGGCCTCGCGCATGATCGGCAGCCAGGCCGGGCAGTTCCTCAGCCGGAAGCACGCGGAGGCCTCGCTGCGCGAGAGCGAGGCGCGCTTCCGCGCGCTGACGCAGATGTCGTCGGACTTCTACTGGGAGACCGACGCGCAGCACCGCATGACCGAGCTCGTGCACGGGCCCGACTACCCCGCCGCGTACATGGGGCGGGGCGTCATCGGCAAGGCGGCCTGGGAGCTGCCCTCGGCCGCGCCGGACGAGGCGGGCTGGGCGGCGCACCGCGCGGCGCTCGACGGCCGCCTGCCCTTCCGCGACTTCGAGTTCGCCCGCCGGATGCCCGAGGGGGCGGTGCGCTACTTCACGGTGAGCGGCGAGCCGCGCTTCGGCGCCGACGGGGCGTTTGTCGGCTACCGCGGCGTCGGCCGCGACATCACCGACATCGCCACGGCGCGCGAGCGCATCGCCTCGCTTGCCTACTCCGATCCCCTTACCGGCCTCGCCAACCGCGCCAGCCTCGTGCCGTCGCTCGAGCAGGCGGTGCAGCGCGCGCGCCGGCGCAACGGCAAGCTCGCCGTCGTGTTCCTCGACCTCGACGGCTTCAAGGAGACCAACGACCTCTACGGCCACGACGCCGGCGACGCGCTGCTCGTCGAGCTCGCCGGCCGGCTGCGCCAGCACCTGCGCTCGAGCGACCTCATCGCGCGGCTGGGCGGCGACGAGTTCCTTGTGGTGCTGGAGGAAGTGGCGGACATCGCGACGGTCGAGACGGTGGCGAAGAAGCTCCTCGCCGAGGCCGAGCGCCCCTACGCCATCGCCGGCCGCGAGGCCACGGTGACCGCGAGCATCGGCATCAG
>JBQTJF010000309.1:0-8916 GCA_052387375.1 Betaproteobacteria bacterium | reverse complement strand
CCCCCCGCTTGGCGAACTCGATCGCCGTGGCGCGGCCGATGCCCGCGGACGCCCCGGTGATGACGACTCTCATGCCCGGTTCCCTGCAAGAATAGAACCATGACCGAGCAGCAATTGCGCGAGCAGGTGCGCAGCCTCATGCTGCGCAACGAGACCCACGGCTATTCCGGCCTGCTCGGCCAGCATTACTGCTACATCGCTCCCGCGCTCAAGCCCTACCCCTTCCAGTGGTTCTGGGATAGCTGCTTCCACGTCGTGATCCTGGCGCGGCTGGGCGAATACGACGTCGCCAAGCGCAGCCTGCGCAGCCTCTTCGCCATGCAGGAGGACAACGGCTTCGTCGGGCACATGATCTTCTGGAAGCAGCTCCTGCCCAAGCGGCGCACCGACGTCATGCAGGCGCGGCCCACCTGGCAGGCGCTGCGCCCACACATGAGCGCGCTCATCCAGCCGCCCCTCGCCGCCATCGCCTTGCATACCCTATATGAAGCGTGCGGCGACCGCGTCTACCTGGGCGAGCTGTACGCGAGAGTTAAGCGCTACCACGATTGGCTGGCCCTGAATCGCGACTTCGACGGCGACGGGCTGCTCAGCATCATCAGCCCGTTCGAATCGGGCATGGACTGGAAAGCCTCCTACGATCCGGTACTCGGCTACCGGCAGCGCACGACGCCGCGGCGGCTCTACAGCTCGCCGCTCTACTGGAAGGGCGTGGGTGTCGATCTGAGCAACTTCCTCCTGCGCTACGACCTGCCGCGCATCCGCCGGCGCGGGCGTTTCCTGGTGAAGGACGCAGGCTTCAACGCGATCTACGCCTGGGACCTGGAGTGCATGGAGAGGATTGCGCCGCTGGTTGGCGACGACCCGGAAATCTTCTCGCAGCGGCGGCGCCGCGTGCTGCAGGGAATGCTCAAGCTGATGTACGACGAGGAAGACGCCGCGTTCTACGACCTGCGCGAGCCCGGGCCGGAAAAGATCCGCGTGCGTACGCCGACCATCTTCTTTCCCCTCTTATTGAGGGAACTCGACCAGCGGATCGCCCAGCGGATGATCGAGGCGCACTTCGACAACGAGGATGAATTCCGCGCGCCGCTGCCCATCCCTTCGGTCGAGTTGCGCGATCCGTCATTCTTTGCCGGCGAGACCCCGTTTCTCTGGCGCGGCCCGACCTGGGCATGCATCAACTGGTTCCTCTACCACGCGCTCGAGAAACGCGGCTTCGACAGCCACGCCGAGCGCCTGCGGCGCTCGCTCTGGCAGCTCATCGAGAAAAGCGGCTTTCGCGAGTACTACGACCCCTTCACCGGCGAGGGCCACGGGGCGCGCGAATTCACCTGGTCCGGACTGCTCATCGACATGCTCTAGACCGGGAACGCTTCAGTCCTTGTCCGGCCTACGGAAGCGGACATGCGCGGACTTGAGGATCGTGATCGCGGTCATCATGTCGCGCCGCTGGACCATCAGCCCGCTTAGCTCGGCCCCAGTCCTCGTCCTGAATACATGGGCCCCGCGAGCGAATGTCCCCTCAATGAGATCAAGTGGAGCGAGCGCCTTCGGCAGTCGCGAGTCGGGATCTGGAGCGTAAATCGGCACCACGTTTTGAAATCGCGTGCGCGACGTCATTCAGTACTGCCTGCATCCCGGCCGGATCGTGGGGGTCGGGTGTTTCCCCCGTGATTTTGGAACAGACCACCGCACAGGCCGTCGGCAAGCCCAAGTAGCCCACCTGCGTGCGCGCGCCTTGTTCCACGCTACGCCTCCCGAGCAGTTCAGTCTACGCCACCTTCGTTAGTTCGGGAGCGGTTCTTGCATCACGCAGCCCCGAAAGGAGGCGTTCTATGCGCACGCCTGCAAACATCGCCAAGCATCCTATCCACCCCATGCTGGTGGCGATCCCTATCGGCCTGTGGATCTTTTCCCTTGCCTGCGACCTGATCCGTATCCTGGGAGCGACCAGCCCCAACTGGCAGATCGCCGCCTACTACACGCTCGTCGGCGGCATTCTCGGGGCCTTGGTCGCCGCCGTTCCCGGCTTCATCGACATGCTGTCGCTGCCCCGCGGCCTGAAGCGCATTGCCCTTATCCACATGTCGATCAACCTCACCGTGGTCGCGATGTACGTCGTGAACGCCTACCTGCGCAAGCACGGCGGCCTCGATGTCGCAGTGTGGCTCTCGCTCATTGCGGTCGGCCTGCTCGCGGTCTCGGGGTGGCTCGGCGGCAAGATGGTCTACGTCCACGGCGTCGCGGTCGATATCCCGCCGGAGCCGGCGCCCCCGGGCCGCCAGCGCCCGGCTATGTAGTTCTTACTGATTGGAGGAGCAATTCATGGCAATCGATACCACGCGAAGGGATCTTCTCAAGGTCGGGGGGCTGATCGTGATCGGCGGCGCGCTCGAAGGCTGCGCCACCGCGACCGGTCTTAACCCGGCCGTGCCGCCGCTCGCGAAAGTTGTGCAGGACAGCAGCCAGCTTCGTACCACCTCGGCCGCGGCTGGCGCTTCGATGCCGCTTTCCGGCGTCGAGCCCGAGGACAAGCCGACCTTCGTTCCCGAGGCGGGCGACCCGGTGGCGTATTCGCGCGCCGACAACCTCTTCTGGAACGACATCATGATGGAACACGCCATCTTCTTCCAGATGCTGATGCCGGGGCCCGAGCTCGACGGGCCGCGCCAGCAGGCGCAGGAGTTCCAGCGCCTCTTCGCCGCGCAGCTCCAGCAGTCGAGCGCCATCGACGCCGGCAACTACACCTCGTTCAACCAGCGCTCGATCGATCTCGCCAAGCGCTTCAGCGACTACAAGAACACGATGCGCGAGCACCAGGCGCGCGCCAAGATCCGCAGTCTCGTCTGGCCGCTCTTCTTCGAGCATACGGCGCGCGAAGCCGACCGGTTCGCCGCGCGCCTCGCGCTCTACAACCGCCGCCAGATCGAATTCGACCGCCGCGAGGTCGTCGACTTCTGGTCGAAGACCATGGGCGAGCATTCGGGCTTCATCGCCCACTTGCTGGATCCGACCGAGCGGCTGCTCGTCGACCAGGCGACGAAGATGCAGCAAGCGTTTCTCCACCACGGCTTCAAGCAGGTCCGAGGCGACGAGGTGATGAAGGCGGCGAACGAAATCCTCGACTTCAAGACCGTCGGCGAGAAAGGCATCAAGTCGGGCAAGATCAAGTCGATCATCCATCCGAGCCTCGCCTCGCATGTCCGGCGCGAGGCGGTGAAATTCGTCGATGAGCTGAAGCGTGTTTAATGGTGTTTAAACCCAGGAGGTAGTGATGAAACTCAAGACGTTAGTTGCAGTTGCAGTTGCCGCAGCTTTTGCGGCTTCCTTCGCGGCCCAGGCCGCGGGCGACAAGGCCAAGTCCGAGGCGAGCGCGACCCCGAGCGCAAGCCAGGGCGCGAGCGGCGCTGCCGGCACCAGCGGCGGCGCGGCGGCAAGCGGCGGCGCGGCGACGAGCGGCTCGGCCGCCGCCGGCGCGAGCAAGTCGGGCGCCGATGCGATGTTCGAGAGCATGGACAAGAACAAGGACGGCTCCGTGTCGAAGGAGGAAGCTGCAGGCACACCGCACGAGAAAGACTTCGCCACGCTCGACAAGAACAGCGACGGCAAGCTCTCCCGCGAGGAGCACGCGGCCGCACCCGAGCACGCGGGCGACAAGGCCGCGACCGGCGGAACCGCTGGCGGCGCAGCCGCGCCGAGCGGCGCCGCCTCCGGCGGCGCGTCAGGCAGCGGAGAGAAGAAGAAGGACTAGCAAATAGGCAAAGGTGCCCGGGAAACCGGGCACCGCGATACCGCGCTGCAGCCGGCGCTCCGCGACCAATGTCCGCGTGCCCGATATTGCTGTCATATATCGAGGGGATAATCCGTGCCCGTGGTCAGCATGCAGTGGCGATGTCCCTTCGGCTTCGGATCGGCTTTCCTGCTGTGTGGTGCAGCCATCCTGCTCGCTGCCTGCGCTACGCACGCCATAATCGAAGCGTCCGTGCCGCCTTCGCCCGCGACGGTCGACCCAGAGCTCGTCGCCAGGGGCGCGCCGCTCGCGGCGCTCGGCAACTGCGTCACCTGCCACACGGCCGAGGAAGGCAAACCTTTCGCCGGAGGCTACGCCGTAAAGACGCCCTTCGGCACCGTCTACGGAACCAACATCACGCCCGAGCCGGATACCGGCATCGGGCGCTGGTCCCTTGCCGCCTTCGAGCGCGCCATGCGCGAAGGCATCGATCGCGAAGGGCGCCACCTCTATCCCGCGTTTCCCTACGACCATTTCACGAAAGTCACGGACGAGGACATCGGCGCGCTCTACGCCTTTCTGATGACCCGCGAGCCGGTTCGCGCCGAGACACCCGCGAACACCGTGATCGTTCCGCGGCCGCTCGTCGCGATCTGGAAGGCGCTGTTCTTCGAGCGGGGCGCGTTGCGGCCCGATCCGGCGCGGGATTCCACATGGAATCGGGGTGCGTATCTGGCGCAAGGGCTTGGGCACTGCGGCGCCTGCCACACGCCACGCAACCGGCTGGGCGCCGAGAAGAAGGACGAGCGCTTCGCCGGCGGAGAGGTCGAGGGCTGGCACGCGCCGGCATTGAACGCCGCATCGCCATCTCCGGTGCCGTGGACGGCCGAGGCGATGGCGGCTTATCTGCGCACGGGTATCGTCGAGGCGCATGCCGTTCCTGCGGGCCCCATGGTTCCGGTGGTTCGCAATCTGTCGCAGGCGCGCGAGGAGGACGCGAGAGCCATCGCTGCCTACGTCGTGTCGCTGGATACGCGCCCGGAAGCGCAGCGCCTGCAGCAGCGCCGCGCGGCCCTCGCCCTGCCGCCCCGGGGGCGCATGTCTGGAAGCGATGATCACGGTGCCCAGATCTACGCCGGAAGCTGCGCCGATTGCCACGATCGGGGACGAGCCGAGGAAGGCGGTGCGCTGCCGCTCGCGCTCGCCATCGGCCCGGCACTGCCGACGCCGGCCAATCTGATTCGCATCACCCGCGACGGCATAGTCCCCGAAACGCACGAGCACGGTCTCTGGATGCCCGCCTACGCGGGCGCGCTCACCGATGCCCAGCTCGCCGATCTCATGATTTACCTGCGCTCAATCACAGGGCTGCCTGCTTGGCGCGACGTCGCGGGTGAGGTGCGCAAGGCCCGGCGGGCAGCGCAATGATCGCCCTCGATGTCAACGGACGCGTGCACCGGGTCGATGTCGATCCGAACACGCCGCTGCTCTACGTGCTTCGCAACCAGCTCGGCCTCAATGGCGCGAAGTTCGGCTGCGGGCTCGGCCAGTGCGGCGCGTGCACCGTAATGGTCGACGGCAATGCCGTGTACTCCTGCATCACGCCGGTCTCGGTTGTCGCCGGGCGCAAGATCCGGACGGTCGAGGGGCTGGGAACGCTGGAGAACCCCGGTCCAATGCAGCGCGCCTTCATCGAGGAGCAGGCCGTGCAATGCGGCTACTGCATCCCGGGCATCATGATGCGCGCACAAGCGCTCCTCGAGCGCAATCCCAACGCCACCGACGCCGAGATTCGCAAGCATCTCAGCCCCGATCTGTGCCGCTGCGGGGCGCATATGCGCATATTGCGCGCGGTACGACGAGCGGCAGAGATGGTGAAACGATGACGCCATTGCGACTCTCGGCCACGCGGCGCAAGCTCCTCGCCTCGGGCGGCGCGCTCGTGGTGTGCTTTGCCTTGCGTCCCGGGCTGGCGCGGGCGCAGGAAGCACCGAAGGTCGCGCCGGGACTGCCCGGCAGCCTGGAGAAGTTTCCCTTGCTCGATTCCTGGATTCGGCTCGCGGCCGACGGAGCCGTCACCGTCTTCACCGGCAAGGTCGAGTTGGGACAAGGCATCCTCACGGCGCTGCAGCAGATCGCCGCCGAGCAGCTCTCGGTGTCCTTCGGCCGCATCACGATGGTGAGCGGCGATACCGAGCGCACGCCCAACGAGGACTATACGAATGGCAGCAAGTCGCTGAGAGATAGCGGCGCCGCGATCCTCAACGCCGCGGCGCAGGTGCGCGAGATTCTGGTGGCCGAGGCGGCGCGTCGCTTCGGCTTGCCGCCCGAGCGGCTCAAAGCGGCGGACGGCGAGGTTCGCGCCGAAGACGGCCGGCGCGCAGGCTACGGCGAGCTCGTGGCGGGAAAAATCCTGCATGTCGACGCACGCCCCCGGTCGAAGCTGAAGGATCCCGCCACGCATACCATCGTCGGAAAGTCGATTCCGCGCCTCGACATTCCGGGCAAGATCGCGGGCGGCAGGAGCTTCGTACAGGACCTGCGCCTCGCCGGCATGGTCCACGCGCGCGTCGTGCGCCCGCCGAGCTACGAGGCGCGGCTCAAGTCCCTCGATACCGCATCGGCTTCCGCCATTCCCGGCGTGCTCAAGATCGTTCGCGACGGGCGTTTCGTCGCAGTGACGGCGGACGACGAGTACCAGGCGATCCGGGCGATGCGCGCGCTGGCCAGTGCCGCGGCATGGGAAGAGCCGGCGACGCTGCCGGCGCAGCACGACATCTACTCGCACCTGCTGCGTCTGAAGTCGAAGGACCAAGTGATCCTCGGCGCCGGCAACCCGCCGGTGCCGGGTGCGAACGCGATCGAGGCGACTTACCGCCGTCCCTATCAGATGCACGGTGCAATCGGTCCGTCTTGCGCGCTGGCAGTCCTTCGCGATGGAAAGCTCACGGTGTGGACGCACAGCCAGGGCGTGTTTCCGCTGCGCGACGCGCTCTCCGAGATGTTGCGTATGGCCCCCGACAAGGTGCATTGCATCCACATGGAGGGGGCGGGGTGCTACGGCCACAACGGCGCCGACGACGTCGCGGCCGATGCGGCGATCATCGCGCGCGATTTCCCGGGCCGTCCGGTGCGCGTGCAATGGATGCGCGAGGAGGAGCACGCCTGGGAGCCCTTCGGTCCGGCCATGGTGGCGAAAGCGCGCGCCACGCTCGATGGGGGCGGCCGCGTGGCGAGCTGGCAGTACGACGTGTGGAGCAACTCGCACATCAACCGTCCCGCGGCGGGCCAGGTCGGAAATCTCGCCCCGGCGCGCCTGCTCGCCTCGCCCTTCCCGCCCCCGCCGCCGAAGCCCGTGCCGCTGCCCGATGGCGGCGGACATCGCAACGCGATTCCGCTCTACGCCTTCCCGAATGCGCGCGTGACATACCACTTCATTCCGGAGATGCCATTGCGGGTCTCGGCATTGCGGGCCCTTGGCGCATACGCCAACGGCTTCGCGATCGAGAGCTTCGTCGACGAGCTGGCCCTCGCGGCGAGGGCCGATCCGGTCGAATTCCGCCTGCGCCACCTCGACGATGAACGCGCGCGCGAGGTAATCCGCACGGCGGCCGAGCGTTTCGGCTGGCGCGCCTTCCAGCGCAGCCGCAACCGCGGTCGAGGCTTCGGCTTCGCGCGTTACAAGAATTACGCAGGTTTCGCCGCAGTCGCGATGGAGGTCGAGGTCGACCGCGAAAGCGGCGAGGTACGCGTCGACCGCGTCGTCTCGGCCGTCGACTGCGGAGAGGTGGTGAGCCCCGACGGCATCCGCAACCAGGTGGAAGGCGGCCTCCTGCAGTCGATCAGCTGGACGCTATATGAGGCAGTTGCCTGGTCGGCGACGCGCATTACGAGCCGCGACTGGGGCCGCTATCCGATCCTGCGCTTTCCGGATGTGCCCAAAAGCGTGGACGTGCACGTGATCGACCGTCCGGGCCAGCCTTTCCTCGGTACCGGCGAAGTGGCTCAAGGTCCCGCAGCCGGCGCGCTCGCGAACGCCATCGCCGACGCGCTCGGCGTGCGCATCCGCGACATTCCTCTCGATCGGGCAAGGATTAGAGCCGCCGCGGGTGCCGGCCTGCGGCTCGACATGACTTAGCGCGCTACTGCAACAGGCGCCCGCGCTGCGTGACGATGTCGAGGAACTTCGCGATCTCGGCGTTCTGCAGCTCGTTCTCCGGAGCGGTGGCGCCGGCGCCCGCCCAGTGTCCGAGCGCCACGCGAGTCTTGATCAGCACGTAGCGCGCATCCCGGATATAGCGCGCCGCCTCGTAGGCCTCGCTTTCCGGGTTGAACAGGTCGCCTTCTCCGGCAAGGATCAACGCCTTCGCCTTGATCGACTTGAGCGCCCTGTAGTAGTCGCCGTTCATGCCGGGCGTGGTGCCCAGATTGTGGGCGTCGTAAGCCCAGCTCTGATAGATCCAGTCGTTGGCGTCGATGCGCTTCCACAGGTTGTCGGCAAGGGCTTTCTGCCACGCAATGGCTTGCATGTTGTCGGGAAGGTCGGTCCTGAGCTGCTCGGGGTTGCGCGCGATCATGCCGAACAGCAGCCGCGCCCAGAGGCGCATGCCCTGCTCCGGCGCCTTGGTGTAGTCGCCGCCGTTCCACGCCGGGTCGGCCATGATCGCCTGGCGCGTCATCTCCAGCACGTTGGTGGTCCATGCCGGCGTGCGGCCGAGCGGGATGACGGGCACGACGCTGTGCATCGTGTCCGGATGGCTCACTGCCCACTGCAGCGCCTGCATGCCGCCCATCGAGGCGCCGATCACGGTGACGAGCTTCTGAATGCCGAGCTTCTCGGTCACCAGCCGCTGTTGCGAAGCCACCATGTCGCGGATGTTGAACTTCGGGAACTGCATGCGCGGTTGCGCCTTGCTGTTGGAGGGCGACGTGGTGAGCCCGTTGCCGATGGCATCGGTGGCGATGATGAAGTATCTCGACGGGTCGAGGGCGCGCCCGGGGCCGATCAGGTAGTCGATGCGGTGGTGGTTGCCGGCGATCGCCGTGACCATCAGCACGGCGTTGGTCCGGCTCGCGTTGAGCGTGCCGTGGGTGACGTAGGAGATGCAGAAGTCGCGGATGCTCTCCCCGCTCTCGAGCCTGAGCTCGCCCATGCAGTGGGTCTGGTGCGGCGGGTCGTTCGG
>JBQTJF010000308.1:0-4667 GCA_052387375.1 Betaproteobacteria bacterium | reverse complement strand
GCCGCCTGTCGGGGCGCTCATCATGCTCGCGGGCATCTACTACGGCACGCAGTACGGCGGCTCGACCACCTCCATCCTGGTCAAGCTGCCGGGTGAATCCTCTTCGGTAGTCACCTGCCTCGACGGCTACGCCATGGCGCAGCAGGGCCGCGCCGGCCCGGCGCTCGCCATCGCCGCCATCGGCTCGTTCATCGCCGGCACGGCGTGCACGCTGCTCATCGCGCTCGCCGGCCCGCCGCTCGCCGCGCTCGCCCTGCGCTTCGGTGCGCCCGACTACTTCTCGCTCATGGCGCTCGGGCTCATCGCCTGCGCGGCGCTGTCTTCGGGATCCCTCTTCAAGGGGCTGGCCATGACGCTGGTCGGCCTGCTGCTCGGCATGGTGGGCAACGACGTCACTTCCGGAATGCCGCGCTTCACCTTCGGCGCCGGCGAGCTCGCCGACGGCCTGTCCTTCGTCGTCGTCGCCATGGGGCTGTTCGGCTTCGCGGAGGTCCTCGCCAACCTGGAGAAGGGCGGCGGGCGCGAAGTGCTCGCCCGGCGCATCGAGCATCTCTATCCGACCTGGCGCGACCTGCGCCTGTCGGCCTGGCCGATCGTGCGCGGCACGTCGATCGGGGCCTTCTTCGGCACGCTGCCCGGGGCCGGGGCCACGATCAGCGCCTTCTCGAGCTACGCGGTGGAGAAGCGGCTGTCGCGGCACCCCGAGCGATTCGGCAGCGGCGAGATCGAGGGGGTGGCCGGCCCGGAGTCGGCCAACAACGCCGCCGCGCAATGCGCCTTCATCCCGACGCTCACGCTCGGGGTGCCCGGCAGCGGCACCATGGCGCTCATCCTCGGCGCGCTCATCGTGCACGGCATCGCGCCCGGGCCGCAGGTGATGACGCAGCGCCCCGAGCTCTTCTGGGGCCTGGTGGCGAGCATGTGGATCGGCAACGCCATGCTGGTGGTGCTGAACCTGCCGCTCATCGGCCTGTGGGTGCGGCTGCTCGCCGTGCCCTACCGCTTCCTCTTCCCGGCCATCCTGTCCTTCATGGCGATCTGCGTCTACAGCATCAACAAGTCCGGCCTCGACGTGGCGCTAACCATTCTCTTCGGGCTGCTCGGCTACGTCTTCATACGGCTGCGATGCGAGCCGGCGCCGCTCATCCTCGCCTTCGTCCTCGGGCCGCTCATGG
This sequence comes from Betaproteobacteria bacterium, assembly GCA_052387375.1. Lineage (GTDB taxonomy): Bacteria > Pseudomonadota > Gammaproteobacteria > Burkholderiales > SG8-39 > SCGC-AG-212-J23. The sequence continues at coordinate 3,492 of JBQTJF010000308.1, read as the reverse complement.
AGGAGAACCTGCGCCGCGCGCTTCTCATCTCGCACGGCGACGCCACGGTGTTCCTCACGGAGCCGATCAGCGCCGGCTTCCTCGCCGCCACCGCCGCGATCCTCGCCGTCATGAGCGCCGGCGCCTTCCGGCGCAGGGCGCCTGCGCGCTGAACTGACCCGGCTACTTGCCGAAGCGCTGCTCGAGCTGCGCCCGGCGCACGCGCAGGAATTCCTGCGGCGAGATGCGCCCGTCGGCGTCGGCGTCCGCCCGCGGGAAGCCGCGCGCGATGCCGGGGAAGTGCCGGCGCGTCTCCTCCATCGACAGGAAGCCGTCGCCGTTCGCGTCCGCAGCACGGAACTGCGCCTGCAGCTCCGGCGGCAGCCGTTGCGCCTTGTCTGCGGCCCGCTGCTTGAGCCATGACCCGCCCGCCAGGAGCGCGAGCAGCGCGATGCCGGCGATCGCCCACCATCGCCGGCGCGGTTTCGGTTTCTCGAGCTTCACCGTCTTCTCGTAGGCGCGGGTGGGAATCTTTACCGTGGCGTCGGGCAGGCTGCGGCCTTCGAGAAGCGGTCCCTTCCATTCATCGACGTTGCGCGGACGGCGCTTCTCGTCGACCGAAAGCGCCCATTCGACGGCGGCGAGGAACGGCTCGCTGTAGCGCCCTTTCGCCTGTGCGAGCGTGGTGCCGACGGTGTCGGCGCTCATGCGCGCCACCGCGTCCGGCGGCGCGGCGTCGGTGACGGCGCGGTAGAGCACGCCGGCGAAGGCATAGAGATCGGTCCAGGGGCCCTGTCTTCCCTGCCCGGAGTACTGCTCGAGCGGCGCGTATCCCGGCGTGAGCACCGCGGTGAGGCTGCGCGTCTCGCCGGCGAGCGCCTGGCGCGAGGCGCCGAAGTCGATCAGCACCGGGCTGCCGTCGGCGCGCACGACGATGTTGTCGGGCTTTATGTCGCGGTGCAGGATGCCGGCGGCGTGCACGGCGCGCAGGCCGTCGAGGAGCGGCGCGGCGAGCCCCTTGAGCTCCGCCTCCGCGGGGCGCGGGACGCGCTGCAGGCGCGCCTTGAGCGCTTCGCCGCGCTCGTAGTCCATGACCATGTACGCGGTGCCGTGCGCCTCGAAGTAGCGCACCACGCGCACGATGTGGGCGTGGGCGAACCTGGCGAGCGTGCGCGCCTCCTGCAGGAAGCGCTCGAGCCCCCAGCGGAAATCGGCCTCGCGCGGCGTGCTCGAGGGCAGCACGCCGCCGTCGGGCTGCCGCACCGCGAGCTCGGAGGGAAAGTACTCCTTGACCGCGACCTGCCGCTCGAGATGCGTGTCGGCAGCGAGGTAGGTGATGCCGAAGCCGCCGGCGCCCAGCACCTGCTCGACGCGGTACTCGTGCAGCATCGATTGCGGCGGCAGCGCATTGCGGTGCGCGACCGCCGCGCTCATCGCGCCCTGGCGAAGTCCAGCACCGGAGCGCCGAGCGAGGCGTCGCTGGTGCCGATCGAGTAGACCTCCGACATGTGGCTGTGCCCGGGCAGGTAGACGAGCCGCGGGCAGCGCGCGTAGGAGCAGAGCGCCTCGTTGAGCAGCTTCGCCTGCGCGATGAACGGCGCGGGATCGAGCTCGGCATACGCAACCATCAACGGGATAGTGGTTCTGGATAAACCCGTGAGCGAAGATATCTCGGCGGTCCCGGCGAGGCCGCCGAAGTAGGCGGCCTCGGGCTTGCCGACCGGCTTCATCCTGGTGAAGTCGAAGAGTCCCGAGACAACGATGGCGCGCGCGATGCCGATGCCGTTCGCCCTGTGGTGCTCGGGGAAGGCGACGTAGGAAGCGACGTGCACCGCTCCCGCGGAGTGCCCCATCAGCGTGACGCGCGCCGGGTCGCCGCCGTGCGAGCGGATGTGGTCCCGCACCCATTTCACCGCGGCGCCGACGTCGGCGGCGCCCGCCGGCCACTTGTGCTGCGGCGCCAGGCGGTAGGTCACGTTCACGCCGACCATCCCGGCGCGCGCGGCGGCGAGCATGATGTTGTCGTAGAAGGGGCTGCCGGGGGCGCGCTTGTTGCCGCCGACGAAGGCGCCGCCATGGACGAACATCAGCACCGGTGCTGTCGAGGAAACTGCTTCTGGCGTGAAAACATCCAGTGCCTGCCGCGCATCGGGCCCGTACTTGAGGTCGCGCGCGACGCGCACGCCCTGGTAGGGCTCCTTCGGCTGCAGCGGCGCGTAGATCGCCGCGGTCTTGGGCGGGTCGATCACCGGCCCGATCGCCTTCACCTTCGCGGCGATGTCCGCCGGCATCTGCGGCGCCGAGGCGCAGGCGGCGAGCGCAAGCGCCATCGCCGCGGTAAAGATTCTCTCGATCATGTTCGCCCCCTCAGTGTTCCCTCAGGTATCGCGATTGTAGGGCCGGCATCCGGGGCGTAGCTTACCGCGCCTCTTCGTGATAGAAAAAACGCATGGTCGAGCTTCTCCTCGCCGCCGCGGTCCAGCTCAACGCCGTCCGCAGCGTGGATTACGCACCGCTGCACGCGAGGGAAGCGCTCGTGCGCATCGAGCTCGCCCGGCCGCTCGCCGAGCCAGCGTCGGGCTTTCGCACCATTCAGCCGGTCCCGCGCGTCGTCGTGGACCTTCCCGGAACATCGGTGCGCGAGGGCAAGAGCATCCGGCCGGAGCGCGGCCTGGTGCGCGGCGTGCGCCTGATCGGGCATGCCCGCGGCACGCGCCTCGTCATCGATCTCGACGCTCCGGCTGCCTACCAGGTCGCTTCCGAGGGCACGACTTTGCTCATTACTCTGCGGCGCACGCCGCCCCTGCCGCCGAGCGACCGCTGGCAGCGCTTCGGCGCCGCGCCGCCGCATCTGCTGCGCGAGCTGCGCTTCGAGCGCGCCCCGGATGGCGCCGCCCGGATTCTCGCCAGGACCGGAGCATCGGCAATCGATGTTCGCGAGCAGGGCCGCCGCATCGTCGTCACCTTTCAGGACACGGGGATCGAGGCGGAGCAGCGCCTCGACGTGCTGGACTTTGCCACCCCGGTCGAGGCGGTGGAGGCGCGCAGCCGCGGCCGCGACGCCGTGCTGCTGGTCGAGGTGGCCGGCGGCTACGAATACAGCGCGCGGCAGGCGGACGCGCAGTTCGTCCTGACCGTCACCCCGAGGTGATTACTTGGCCAGCACCTTCATCGCGCGCTCGAGGCCGGCGAGCGTGGTTGGGTACATCCTGCCGTTCATCAGCTCCTTGACGATGCCGATCGACTGCCGGTAGCCCCAGATCTCCTCGGGCTCGGGGTTGAGCCAGACGCACTTGGCGTAGACGTCGGTGACGCGCTTCAGCCACAGCGCGCCCGGCTCCTCGTTGAAGTACTCGACCGAGCCGCCCGGCTGCAGGATCTCGTAAGGGCTCATGGTGGCGTCGCCGACGAAGATCACCTTGTAGTCGTGGCCGTACTTGTGCAGCAGCTCCCAGGTGCGCGTGCGCTCCGAGTGCCGGCGGCGGTTGTCCTTCCACACGAAGTCGTACAGGC
>JBQTJF010000307.1:0-19143 GCA_052387375.1 Betaproteobacteria bacterium | reverse complement strand
TCGCGTTGAGCAGCATCACCACCTTGTCCTGCGCCAGGAGCTGCTTGGCGTTGGTGGCGGCGCGCGAGGGCTGCGCCTGGTCGTCGAGCACGATCACGCGCACCGGCTTGCCGTTGATGCCGCCGCGGCCGTTGACGTGCTCGAGGTAGGCCTTCATGGCTTCCACCACCGGGGCGTAGTTCGAGGCGACCGGCCCGGTCATGGCGCCGGAGACGCCGATCACATAGGCGTCCTGCGCGTGCGCCGCGAGCGGCAGGGCGGCGGCGAGAATGCAAAGCAGCTTCCTCATGGTCTCCTCCTAGGTAAGGACTTCTCCGATTTCGCGGGCGACGAGCCGCTCCTCGCGCTCGTCGTACATCGATTCCACGAGCGCCTTGAAGCGCTCGAGCATGAGCGCGCGCTTCACCTTGCGCGTCGGCGTCACCGGCTCGCCTTCCTCCTCCGGGTCGAGCGCCTTGGGGAGGAGGCGGAAGCTCTTCACCTGCTCGACGCGCGCCAGCGAGGCGTTCGCCTTGGCGATCTCGGCCTCGATCAGCTTGCGCACCTCCGGATGCTCGACGAGGCTCGTGAAGCCGGTATAGGCGATGTCGCGGCTGCGTGCCCAGTCGGCGACCGCGTCGAAGTCGATCTCGATGAGCGCCGTGACGTACTTGCGGCCGTGGCCGACCACCATCGCCTCGGCGACGTACGGGCTGCAGCGCAACAAGTTCTCGATATGGGAGGGCGAAAGGGTCTTGCCGCCGGCGGTGACGATGAAGTCGCGCGCCCGGTCCACGAGGCGCAGCACGCCATTCTTGATCTCCCCGATGTCGCCGGTGCGCAGCCAGCCGCCGGCGCCTTTGACCGCGCGCGTCGCCTCGGGATGGTTCAGGTACTCGGCGAACAGGTGCGCACCGCGCACCAGGATCTCGCCGCCCTCGCCGAGCTTGAGCTCCCAGCCGGGCGCCACCGTGCCGACGTTCCCCGGCCGCGGAAACGGCCCGCGCTGGCCCGAGATGATCGCACCCGCCTCCTCGGTCTGCCCGTAGATCTCCACCAGGTTGACGCCCCAGATCTGCCACAGCGCCGCGGTCTCAGGCGGCAGCGGCGCGCCGCCGGAGATGGCGAGCTCGACCTTGTCGAGCCCGAGCTGCTCGAGGAGGGGTTTGAAAACGAGAATGCGGGAAAGCAGGTAGAGCAAGGAGAATCCGGCGGTTCCTTCCCACCTCGCCCTCGCATGCCGGCGGCCCACCTTCATCGCCAGGCTGCAGGCGGCGCGCTTGAGCGGCGTGGTGTTGCCGATGCGGATCAGCACCTGCGAGGCGAACTTCTGCAGGTAGCGGGGCACGGTGACGAGCACGGTGGGCGCGACCTCGTAGAGGGTGCGCGGCAGGTCGTCGATATCCTCGCCGAAGGGCGGCGTCGGCCCGCCGAGCAGCGGCAGGGTGATGCCCATGTCGCGGCCGAGGATGTGGCAGAGCGGCAGGTAGATCGCGGTGCGCTGCCCGGGCTTCGCGAGCCGCGGATAGTGCTCGATCATGTTGCGGGCCGCGGCGACGTGCGTCGCGTGCGTGACGACCGCGCCCTTCGGGTCCCCGGTCGTGCCCGAGGTGTAGACGATGAAGGCCGGGCTATCCGATCGGATTTTCTGACAAAGATCTTCCAATTCCGGGAAGTTCTCTGCCGCCATCAGTTCCGCAAAAGTCGTGAAGCGCGAGCGCTCGTAGGCGAACATCGCCGAGTCGTCGATGACGACGATGCGCCGCAACCCGGGCAGCCGCTCGAGGAGCGGCAGGAGCTTGTCGACGTACTCCTGGTTCTCGGCGACGAAGAGCGACGCGCCCGCATCGCGCAGCTGGTACTCGACCTCCGCGGCGGAGGCGGTGGGGTAGATGCCGAAGCTCACCGCGCCCGCCGCCTGCGCGCCGAGGTCGGCGATCACCCATTCCTCGCCAGCGTCGCCCATGATGGCGATGCGCTCGCCCGCCTGCAGGCCGAGCCGGCGAAAGCCCGCCGCGCAGCGCGCGACGTTCTCGGCGTGCCTGCGCCACGACACCTCCTGGTAGAGCCCCAAGCGCTTTGCCCGATAGGCGATGCCGCGCGGATTGGCGCGCGCCAGCTCGGCGAGCAGGTGCAAGGCGCTCTTCAATGGCGGATCCGGAAGGCGCGCACCAGCAGCTCGACGTAGTTCTGCGTGATGCGCTCGATGGTCACGCCCGGCTCGCGCCCGAGCCAGAGCGCCGCGGAGTTGCCCAGGCCGAGCAGCGCCAGCGTCGCCAGGCGGGCGTCGAGGTCGGCGCGGAACTCTCCCGAAGCGATGCCCTGCTCGATGATCTTCTCGATGATGCGCTCGTAGCGGACTTCGATGGCGCGAATGCGCTTTCTCGCCGGCTGCGGCAGGAAGCGCCGCTCGCGCAGGAAGACCAGCGTGTAGTCCAGGCGCTCGGCCATGGGCGCGAGGTGGTGGAAGACGAGACGCGCCACCTTCTCCGAGCCGGTCTCGCTGCTTTTGAGGACCTGCTGCGCCCGCAGCGCGTAATCCTCGACGCCGCTCTCGCAGACCGCTTCCAGCGCCGCCTCCTTGGAATCGAAGTAGTAGTAGAGGCTCGCCTGGCGGATGCCGAGCACGTCGGCGATGTCCTGCGTCGAGGCGCCGTGGTAGCCGCGCCGCGCGAACACCTTCGCCGCCGCATCGATCACTTCGGATGCGCGGCGCCGGTTGCTCCGCGGGGTGCGCGTCGCGAGCGCCGGTTTCATGGATAATCGATTCTATAGCACGATAGAATTGGATCCGGCAATGGCCCCTCCCCCCTTCCGCGCCGATCACATCGGCAGCCTGCTGCGCCCCAAGCCGTTGCGGGAGGCATTTCGAAAACATGCGAGCGGCGAGTTGTCCGACGCGGGCTTCCGCACCGCACAAGACGAGGCGATCCGCGACGTGGTGCGCCTGCAGCACGACTGCGGGCTGAACGTCATCACCGACGGCGAGTTCCGGCGCATCTCCTACTGGGAGAAGTTCGTGCGGCTCACGCGCGGCCTGGAAGTGAAGGATGCGTTCCTCACTTTCCACGACGCCGAGGGCCACGAGAAGGGCTTCACCGCCCCGTATGTCAGCGGCAAGGTCCGGCGCGAGGAACCGATCACGCTGGATGAATGGGGCGTCGGCAACACCAAGATCACCATGCCGGCGCCCTCGACCATGCACTTCTACCGCTTCACCGACTGGGGCAGCGCCTACAAGGACGCCGAGGCCTTCTTCTCCGACCTGGGGAAGGTCTACCAGCAGGAGATCGCCGACCTGGCGAAAGCCGGCTGCCGCTATGTGCAGCTCGACGAGGTTGCGGTGGCGATCCTCTGCGACCCGGCGGCGCGCGAGAAGGTGAAGGCAGCCGGCGAGGATCCGGACCGGCTGGTCGACCTCTATATCGTTGCGATCAACGAGGCGGTGAAGGACAAGCCCGCGGGGGTCACCGTGGGCGTGCACGTCTGCCGAGGCAATTACAAGGGGATGCACCTTTCCGAGGGCGGCTACGACTCGGTCGCCGAGCGCTTCTTCGGCCGCGCCAACGTCAACCATTTCCTCCTCGAGTTCGACACGCCGCGCGCCGGCGGCTTCGCGCCGCTCAAGCACGTGCCGAAGGACAAGGGCGTGGTCCTCGGCTTGGTCAGCTCGAAGACGCCGGTTCTCGAGAACATGGACGCCTTGAGAAAAAGAGCGGATGAAGCGGCGAGAGTCATCGATCCCGCGCGACTTGCCATCAGCCCGCAATGCGGCTTCGCCAGCACCATGGGCGGCAACCCGGTGACCGAGGCCGACGAGCGGGCGAAGCTCATGCTCTGCGTCGATGCGGCAGCGAAGATCTGGAGCTGAGCGCAGGCGCTGCGCCTGGGCGCGCAATCCGCTCGCCGTCGCCTACCACGACCGCGAATGGGGCGTGCCGGTGCGCGAGGAGCGCAAGCTCTTCGAGCTGCTGATCCTCGAGGGCGCGCAGGCCGGGCTTTCCTGGGACACCATCCTCGCCAAGCGCGAGAACTACCGGCGCGCCTTCGACCGCTTCGACCCGCGCAAGGTGGCGCGCTACGGCGCGGCGAAGAAGCGCGCGCTGCTCGCCGACGCCGGCATCGTGCGCAACCGCGCGAAGATCGAGGCCGCGGTGCTCAACGCGAAGGGTTTTCTGCAGATACAGAAGGAATTCGGCAGCTTCTCCGGATACCTCTGGCGCTTTACCGGCGGCGAGCCGCTGCAGGGCCGGCGCCGGGCGCTCAAGGACATACCGGCCTGGAGCGGCGTTTCCGACGCGCTCTCGAAAGACCTCAAGCGCCGCGGCTTCAAGTTCGTCGGCAGCACCATCATGTATGCCTTCATGCAGGCGGTAGGCATGGTCAACGACCACACGCGGGATTGCTTTCGCCACAAGGCGCTTGCACGATAGGCGGGTGAAGATCCTCGTCGCCGGGGCCGGACCGGCCGGCCTCTACTTCTCCTACCTGAGCAAAAGAAGGAGTCCTTCGTGGCAGGTGCGCGTGCTCGAGCAGAACGCCGCCGGCTCGACCTTCGGCTTCGGCGTCGTCTTCTCCGACCGGGCGCTCGAGTTCCTGCGCGCCGACGACCCGCAGACCTACGAGCTCATCACCCCGGCGATGCAGAGCTGGACCGACATCACCGTGGTGCATCAGGGCACGCCGGTGGTGATCGACGGCATCGGCTTCTCGGCCATCGGCCGCCTGCGCCTGCTCGAGCTGCTGCGCCAGCGGGCCGCCACGGTCGGCATCGTTCCGGAGCATGAAAGAGCGGTTGAAAAGCAAGATCTTGTCGGACAAGACCTCGTGGTGGCGGCCGATGGGGTGAATTCCTTCGTCCGGCGCTGCGCCGACTTCGGCAGCACGGTCGAGCACCTGACCAACAAGTTCGCCTGGTACGGCACCACGAAACTGTTCGACACGCTGACCCAGACCTTCGTCGAGAACGAGCACGGCACGTTCAACGCGCATCACTACCGGCACTCGCCGAAGATGAGCACGTTCGTGGTCGAGTGCGACGCCGCCACGTGGCAGCGCGCCGGCTTTGCCGGGATGGAGGAAGCGGCGACCCTTGCCTACCTGGAGAGAGTCTTCGGGACTCCCCTGGTGTCGAACAAGTCCGTGTGGCGGAACTTTCCCAACCTGCGCAATCGCAGATGGTGCCGGGGCAATATCGTGCTGATCGGCGATGCGCAGCGCACGGCGCATTTCTCGATCGGTTCGGGAACGCGGCTGGCCATGGAGGACGCCGTCGCGCTCGACAAGGCCCTTACGGAGCATGAAGCCGTGGGCGACGCCCTCGTGGCGTTCGAAACGGCGCGGCGTCCGATCGTGGAAAAGCTTGTCGCGGCGGCCGATGCCAGCGGACAATGGTACGAGCGCTTCGCGGCGCACATGCGCCTTGAGCCGCGCGAGTTCGCGTGGAGCTATATTCAGCGCAGCGGGCGCATCGACCCCGAGCGCCTCCGGCGCATCGCCCCCAGGTTCGTCGACGGATAGGACATGCTCTTTCCCACCACGCTGGTCGGCAGCTACCCCCAGCCCGAATGGCTGATCGACCGCAAGAAGCTCGCCGGGCGCTTTCCGCCGCGCGTGCGCGCCCGCGAGCTGTGGCGTGTCGAGGAGTCTTTCCTGCGGGAAGCGCAGGACGATGCGACGCTGCTCGCCATCCGCGCGCAGGAGGCGGCGGGCCTCGACATCGTCACCGACGGCGAGATCCGCCGCGAGAGCTACTCCAACCGCTTCGCCACCGCGCTCGAGGGCGTCGACGTCGACAACCCGGGCAGCGCGCTCGACCGCTCCGGCCACCCCAATCCCGTGCCGCGCATCGTCGGCAGGATCCGGCGAAAGCATGCGGTTCAGCTCGACGATCTGAAGTTCTTGAAAGCGAACACAAGCAAGACGGTGAAAATCACCGTCCCTGGCCCGTTCACCATGTCGCAGCAGGCGCAGAACGACTTCTACAAGAGCGAGGCGGAGGCGGCGATGGACTACGCCGCGGCGGTGAACGAGGAGATCCGCGACCTCTTCGCCGCCGGCGCCGACATCGTGCAGGTCGACGAGCCCTACATGCAGGCGCGCCCGGAGAAGGCGCGCCAGTTCGGATTGAAAGCCCTCAACCGGTCCCTCGATGGGGTGAGTGGTGTAACGGCAGTTCACATCTGCTTCGGTTATGCCGCGATCATCCACCAGCGGCCCTCGGGCTATTCGTTCCTGCCGGAGCTCGCGCAGTGCTCCTGCCGGCAGATCTCCATCGAGACGGCGCAGTCGAACCTGGACTGCGCGGTTTTGCAGTCTTTATCGGGCAAAAGCATCATGGTCGGCTGCATCGACCTCTCCGACATGGCGGTGGAAACGCCGCAGGAGGTGGCGGAGAGGATCAGAAGGGCGTTGAAGTACGTACAGCCGGAGAACGTCATCGTCGCCCCGGACTGCGGCATGAAGTACCTGCCGCGCGAGGTGGCGTTCGGCAAAATGCGCGCGATGGTCGAAGGGGCGAAGCTGTTGCGCGCCGAATGCGCCTGAGCAGGGGAAGCGCAGGGGGCAACATCGCAATGGAGGCAGCATGAAGAAGGTCCTTGCAGCAAGCATCGCCGCGAGCCTCGCGCTCGCCGGCTGCATCTCGGACCGCGGCTTCGGCCCGGACAACCGGCAGTTCTCCGGCAAGGAGAGCGGCATCCTGCTCGGCGCCGGCGCCGGCGCGGTGCTCGGCGCGATCGCGTACAAGAAGAACCGCACCAAGGGCGCGCTGGTCGGCGCCATCGGCGGCGGGCTGGCGGGCGGCGTGGTCGGCACCTACATGGACAACCAGCGCCAGGACCTGGAGAAGAACCTCGCCAAGGAGGTGCAGTCCGGCGCGGCGCGCATCGAGAAGCTGCCGAACAACGTGGTACGCGTGACCATGACCAACCAGACGGCCTTCGAGGTCGACTCGGCGGAGATCAAGCCGAGCTTCCACACCACCATGGACAAGCTCGCCGACGTCGTCGTGCGCTACAACAAGACCGCGCTCACCGTGGTCGGCCATACCGACAATACCGGCTCCGACGACTACAACCAGAAGCTCTCGGAGCGCCGCGCGCACTCGGTGGCGCAATACCTCGAGATGCGGCGCGTGAACGGCATGCGCATGGCGCTCGCCGGCAAGGGCGAGACGCAGCCGGTCGCGAGCAACGCCTCCGAGGCCGGGCGCCAGGCCAACCGGCGCGTGGAGATCTACGTCGAGCCCGTGGTGGAAGGCTGATGGCAGAAAAGCAGGGGCTGGCGCGGGGACTCACCAATTACGGCGACGCGGGCTTCTCGCTCTACCTGCGCCGCTCCTTCGCGAAGAGCATGGGCTACTCGGACGAGATGCTGTCGCGCCCGGTGGTCGGCATCGCCGACTCGAGGAGCGGCTTCAACAACTGCCACCGCCACTTCCCCGAGCTCGTCGAGGCGGTGAAGCGCGGCGTGCTCGCGGGCGGCGCGCTGCCGATCGAGTTCCCCACCATATCGCTGGGCGAGGTGTTCCTCAGCCCGACCTCGATGATGTTCCGCAACCTCATGTCGGTCGACGTCGAGGAGATGATCCGCGCGCAGCCGATGGACGCGGTGGTGCTGGTCGGCGGCTGCGACAAGACCGTGCCGGCGCAGCTCATGGGCGCGGCCTCCGCCGACGTGCCGGCAGTGCAGCTCCTCGCCGGGCCGATGATGCCGACCTCTTTCCAGGGCGAGCGCCTGGGCGCCTGCACCGACTGCCGGCGCTTTTGGGCCCTTCACCGGGCAGGGAAAGTAGACGAAAAAGAAATAGGGGAGGTGGAAGGCAATCTTGCGACCACCGCGGGCACCTGCGCGGTGATGGGCACCGCCTCCACAATGGCCTCCATCGCCGAGGCGCTCGGCATGGCGCTGCCCGGCAGCGCTGCCATCCCGGCGGTGCACGCCGACCGCCTGCGCGCCGCCGAGGCGAGCGGTCGCCGCGCAGCGGAAATGACGTCAAAGCCTTTGAAGCCTTCGGAAATTATTACCCCCAAGTCGGTCGAGAATGCATTGCGCGTCCTGCTCGCCATCGGCGGCTCGACCAACGCCATCGTGCATCTCACCGCCATAGCAGGCAGGGCGGGCGTGCGCATCGATCTGGACAAGCTCAATTCCCTGTCCGATTCCACTCCCGTGCTCGTCGACCTGAAGCCCACCGGGCAGCACTACATGTCCGACCTCTACGGCGCCGGCGGCGTCGGCGCGGTGATGCGCGAGCTCAAGCCCTTGCTTCACCTCGACTGCATGACGGTTGCCGGCGTCACGCTCGGGGAAACGCTCGACCGCCAATCCGCCTGGGTGGATCGAAACGTCATCAAGACAGTGAAGGAGCCCTTGGCTGCGCAAGGCGGCCTGGTGGCGCTGTTCGGCTCGCTGGCGCCCAACGGCGCCATCCTCAAGCGCTCCGCCGCCGACCCGAAGCTCTTCGAGCGCGAGGGCCGCGCGGTGGTGTTCACGTCGCTCGATGACCTCGCCGAGCGCATCGACGATCCGGCGCTCGAGGTGAGCGCGGAGGACTTCCTCGTCCTGCAGAACGCCGGGCCGAAGTCGGGCTATGCGATGCCCGAAGCCGGCTACCTGCCGATCCCGGCGAAGCTCGCGCGCGCCGGGGTGAAGGACATGGTGCGCATCTCGGACGCCCGCATGAGCGGCACCGCCTACGGCACCATCGTCCTGCACGTCTCCCCCGAGGCGGCGATCGGCGGCCCGCTCGCGCTCGTGCGCAATGGCGATCGCATCAGGCTTTCCGTGAAAGACCGGCGCATCGACCTCCAGGTCTCGGAGGATGAACTGAAGAGAAGAAGGGCCGCGTGGCAGCCGCCGGTGAGCACGCCCTCGCGCGGCTACGCCAAGCTGTACATGGACCACGTGCTGCAGGCCGAGCACGGCTGCGACTTCGATTTCCTGAGAAAAGCCTGAAACGGGCGGTTCGCGGGGTTCCGCGGTTGACAAGATCCAGGAAAATGCTTCAAGCTTGATCTATTCAGGCTTGGAGCAACCCGCCATGCAGGACCGCGAAACCATCGCCCGCGCCGACGACCACCGCGCCCTGCGGATCTGGCTGCGCCTGCTCACCTGCACGCAGCTCATCGAGCGCGAGGTGCGCTCGCGCCTGCGCGGCCAGTTCGACACCACCCTGCCGCGCTTCGACCTGATGGCGCAGCTCGAGCGCCATGCCGGGGGCCTGAAGATGAACGAGCTTTCGCGCCTGCTGATGGTCACCGGCGGCAACGTCACCGCCATCGTCGACCAGCTGGAGAAGGAGGGCCTGGTCGAGCGGCTCGACGAGCCCGCCGACCGGCGCGCCTTCCGCATCCGCCTGACGCGCTCGGGCGAGAGAACCTTCGCCGCGTGGGCGCGCGCGCACGAGGAATGGGTGGTCGAGCTGCTCGCCGGCCTGTCGCGCCGCGAGCAGGACGAGCTGCTGCGACTGCTCGCGCGGGTCAAGGAGAATGCGGTGGAGGCGAGCTCATGATGCAGCCCAGGCATTTCCTCTGGCGGGTCGAGGACAAGGTGGGCGTCATCACGCTCAGCCGTCCCGAGCGCAAGAACCCGCTTACGTTTGAGTCGTATGCGGAATTGAGGGATTTGTTTCTTTCGCTGCAAAGAGAAGATTCCATCAAGAGCGTAGTGATCTCTGGCGCCGGCGGGAACTTCTGCTCCGGCGGCGACGTGCACGAGATCATCGGCCCGCTCACGAAGATGGCGATGCCCGAGCTGCTCGCCTTCACGCGCATGACCGGCGAGGTGGTGAAGGCGATGCGCCATTGCCCGCAGCCGGTGATCGCGGCGGTCGAGGGCGTGTGCGCCGGCGCGGGGGCGATCCTCGCCATGGCCTGCGACCTGCGCTACGGCGCGCCCGGCGCCAAGGTGGGGTTCCTCTTCGTCCGCGTCGGGCTCGCCGGCTGCGACATGGGCGCCTGCGCCATGCTGCCGCGGCTCATCGGCCAGGGGCGCGCCGCGGAGCTCCTCTACACCGGGCGCTCGATGAGCGCCGACGAAGGCCTCGCCTGGGGGTTTTTCAACGACCTTACTGGAACCCCGCTAGAGAAAGCTCTAGCAATGGCCAAGGAGCTTGCCAGCGGCCCGACCGCGGCGCACGCCATGACCAAGAAGATGCTGCACCAGGAATGGAACGCCGGCCTCGACGAGGCGATCGAGATGGAGGCACAGGCGCAGGCCATCCTGATGCAGAACCGGGACTTCCGGCGCGCCTACGAGGCGTTCGCGGCGAAGAGGAAGCCGGCTTTCGAAGGCGACTGATGGACCGCTTCGCGCATTACGGCTGGCCGTTCTTCGAGCCGAGGCATGTCGAGCTGGCGCGGCGGGCGGAAAGCTATAGCGTCGAAAACCTTGCTTACGCCCACGGCGAGGACGCCGACGCGGTCTGTCGGCGCCTTGTCCAGGACCTGGCCTGCGCCGGTTTCCTGAATGTTTTCTCTTCGGAGAACCGCGAGGTCCGCTCCATCGCCATCCTGCGCGAGGTGTTCGCCTACCACGCGGGCCTGGCGGACTTCGCCTTCGTCATGCAGGGCCTGGGCAGCGGCGTGATCGCGCTCGCCGGAACCGAAGAGCAGAAGAAGAAGTACTTGCCGAAGACGGCGAGCGGAGACGCCATCGCCGCGTTCGCGCTTTCCGAGCCGGACGCGGGATCCGACGTGCAGGCGATGAGCACCACCGCGCGGAAGGCGGGCAGCGCCTGGGTGCTCGACGGCACCAAGACCTGGATCTCGAACGGCGGCATCGCCGATTACTACGTCGTTTTCGCCAGGGCAGAAGAGGGCATCAGCGCCTTCGTCGTCGACAAGGACGAGGTCGACGCCGCCGAGCGCATCGACATCGTCGCGCCGCATCCCATGGCGGTGGTACGCCTTCGCGGTTCACGGGGAATGCTTCTCGGAGAAGCTGGCCAGGGGTTCAAGCTGGCATTAAGCAACCTCGACGTCTTCCGCACCACCGTGGCCGCCGCGGCGCTCGGCTTCGCGCGGCGGGCGTTGCAGGAAGCGCTCGCCCGTTCCCGGGAGAGAAAGATGTTCGGCACGACCCTTGCCGACTTCCAGATGACGCAGGCGAAGCTCGCCGACATGGCCACCGCCATCGATGCCGGCGCGCTGCTCACCTACAGGTCGGCCTGGAAAAAAGATTGTCTTCAGGAAAAAGTCACGCGGGAGGCCGCCATGGCCAAGATGTTCGCCACCGAGGCGGCGCAGCAGGTGATCGACGACGCGGTGCAGCTCTGCGGCGGGCTGGGCGTGATGCGCGGCCACCCGGTCGAGCGGCTCTACCGCGAGGTGCGCGCCCTGCGCATCTACGAGGGAGCCACCGAAGTGCAGAAACTCATCATTGCCAGGGACCTTCTCAAGTCATGAGCCGCATCTATGTCCTATAGCGCGCACGACGACACTTTCGCGCGCGACAACCTGCCGCCGCGCAGCCTGTGGCCCGAGTTCCGCTTCGAGCTGCCGGAGCTGCAATACCCGGCGCGCATGAACTGCGCCACCGAGCTGCTCGACAAGCCGGTGACGCGCGGCCACGGGCACCGCGTCGCGCTGCGCTCGCCCGACGGCGAGTGCACCTACACCCAGCTCTTCACCCAGGCGAACCGCCTCGCCAACGTGCTGGTGCGCGAGATGGGCGTGAAGCCTGGCAATCGCGTGCTGCTGCGCGGCCCGAACAACCCGATGATGGCGGCGTGCTGGTTCGCGGTGATGAAGGCGGGCGCGATCTGCGTCGCCACCATGCCGCTGCTGCGCGCCAAGGAGCTCGGCGACATCATCGACAAGGCGCAGATCACGCACGCGCTGTGCGACAAGCGCCTCGATGCCGAGCTGAAGGCCGCGCAGGAGAAGTGCAGCGTTCTGCAAAGCGTCAAGTACTGGTACGACGAGGCGCCCGACTCCCTGGACAACCTCTCGCTCAGGCAGCCGCTCACCTTCACCAACGTGCCGACCGCGGCCGAGGACGTCGCGCTGATCGCCTTCACCTCCGGCACCACCGGCAAGCCCAAGGGCACGATGCATTTCCACCGCGACGTGATCGCGATGTGCGACTGCTTCCCGCGCTCCTGCCTGCAGGCGGGCAAGGACGACATCTTCTGCGGCACGCCGCCGCTCGCCTTCACCTTCGGCCTGGGCGGCATGCTGTGCTTCCCGATGCGCTTCGGCGCCTCGACGGTGCTGATGGAGAAGCTCGCCCCCGAGACCCTGCTCGAGACCATCCAGCGCTACAAGGCGACGGTGTGCTTTACCTCGCCGATCATGGTCCGCGGCATGGCCGCGCTCGCCAACCGCTTCGATCTCACGTCCTTGAAGAAGTGCGTGTCCGCCGGGGAAGCGCTGCCCGACGCGACGCGCCAGCTCTTCAAGCAGGCGACCGGCATCGAGATCATCGACGGCATCGGCTCGACCGAGATGATCCACATCTTCATCTCGCATACGCCGGAGCGCGTGCGCCGCGGCGCCACCGGCTACGCGATCCCGGGCTACCGGGCCGCCGTCCTGGATGAAGAGGGCAGGCCCTGTCCTCCCGGCAAGGTCGGCCGGCTGGCGGTGAAGGGGCCCACCGGCTGCCGCTACCTCGCCGACGAGCGGCAGAAGGACTACGTGCAGAACGGCTGGAACGTCACCGGCGACGCCTACCTGCGCGACGAGGACGGCTACTTCTTCTACCAGGCGCGCACCGACGACATGATCATCTCGGCCGGCTACAACATCGCCGGGCCCGAGGTGGAAGGCGCCCTGCTCACGCACCCGGCGGTGGCCGAGTGCGGCGTGGTCGGCGCGCCCGACCCCGAGCGCGGCACCATCGTCAAGGCCTTCGTGGTGCTCAAGCAAGGGCAGGCCGCCGATGCGCAGATGGTCAAGGCGCTGCAGGACCATGTGAAGCTCGCCATCGCGCCCTCCAAGTATCCGCGCGACATCGAGTTCGTTCCGGCGCTGCCGCGCACCGAGACCGGCAAGCTGCAGCGCTTCAGGCTGAGGCAGCAACCATCGATGGGTCAAATTTGACCCATTTCGGCCTTGCGCGGACCACTTTCCAAGGGTCAACCGTCGAATGACTGACACCATGCAGATACTCCAACCGCCCGGCTGGGCGCGGCCCAGGGGCTTCGCCAACGGCATCGCCGCGCAGGGCAGGCTGGTGTTCATCGCCGGCCAGATCGGCTGGACCGGCGAAGGCAGGTGGGAGGCGCGCGACTTCGCCGGCCAGTTCCGGCAGGCGCTGAAGAACATCCTCGCCGTGCTGGCCGAAGCGAACGGCAGGCCGGAGCACCTGGTGCGGCTGACCTGGTACGTGCTCGACAAGCAGGAGTACCTCGATTCGCTGAAGGCGGTCGGGGAAGCGTACCGTGAGCTCATCGGGCGGCATTACCCAACGATGGCGGTCGTACAGGTATCGGCGCTGGTCGAGCCTGAGGCGCGTCTCGAGATCGAAGCGACGGCGGTGATCCCATGAAAGTCAGCGTAATAGGAGGAGGACCCGGCGGCCTGTACTTTGCGCTGCTCGCGAAGAAGGCCTGGCCGCGCTGGGACATCACGGTCTACGAGCGCAACCGGCCCGACGACACCTTCGGCTTCGGCGTGGTGTTCTCCGACCAGACGCTCGACACCTTCAAGGCCTACGATCCGGTCACCTACGAGCGCATCCGGCGCCGCTTCGCCTACTGGGGCGACGTCGACGTCGCCTACAAGGGCCAGGTGCTGCGCTCGGGCGGCAACGGCTTCTGCGGCTGCTCGCGCGTGGCGCTGCTCAACATCCTGCAGGACCGCGCGCGCGAGCTCGGCGTGCACATGCGCTTCCAGCGCGAGGTGGAGAGCCTCGACGAGTTCCCCGACTCCGACCTGATCGTCGTCGCCGACGGCATCAACTCGAGGATCCGCTCGCTGCATGCGCAGCATTTCCAGCCCAGCGTCGACCTGCGGCCGAACAAGTTCACCTGGCTCGGCTCCACCAAGCCGCTCGACGCCTTCAAGTACTTCTTCCGCGAGACGCCCGAGGGCATCATCCTCGCGCACTGCTACCAGTACGAGGCCGACCGCTCCACCTGGGTGATCGAGACCGACGAGGCGACCTGGCGCAACTTCGGCTTCGACCGCATGGGCGAGCAGGAAATGATTCCGACCCTGGAGAAGGTCTTCGCGGCGGAGCTCGACGGTCACCCGCTGATCGCCAACCGCTCGCTCTGGCGCAACTTCCCCAACATCACCAACCGCACCTGGGTGAAGGACAACGCGGTGCTGGTCGGCGACGCCAAGGCCACGGCGCACTTCTCCATCGGCTCGGGGACGAAGCTGGCGATGGAAGACGCCATTGCGCTTTATGAATGCCTAAGGAAAGAATCTGACGTTGGAAAAGCATTGAGAATCTACGATACGGCGCGCCGCGAGGAGGTGGAGAAGACGCAGCACGCCGCCAACGTCTCGCTCGCCTGGTTCGAGCACATGCAGCGCTACTGGGGCATGGCGCCGGAGCAGTTCGCCTTCGGCGTCATGTCGCGCTCGAAGCAGATCACCTGGGAGAACCTCGAGCTGCGCGATCCGCGCTTCGTCCAGGAAATACACAAGTGGTTTGCGAAGCAGGTCAAGGCGCAGGGCTTCGACATCGACCTCGACAACCCGCCGGTGCCGATGTTCACGCCGTTCCGGCTGCGCGACATGGTCGTGGAGAACCGGGTCGTGGTCTCGCCGATGGACCAGTACTCCGCGGTCGACGGCGTGCCCACCGACTGGCACTTCGTGCACCTCGGCAGCCGCGCCGTCGGCGGCGCCGGCCTGGTGTATGTCGAGATGACCTGCCCGTCGCCCGAGGCGCGCATCTCGCCCGGGGACACCGGGCTGTGGAACGCGGCGCAGCGCGATGCATTCCGACGCATAGTGGGGTTTTGTCATCAAAATTCCAAAGCGAAGATGTGCATGCAGCTCGGCCACTCCGGGCGCAAGGGCTCGACGCAGCTCGGCTGGGAGCGCATGGACCATCCGCTCGAGCGCGGCAACTGGCCGGTCGTCTCGGCCTCGCCGATTCCCTACTATGAGGGCATCTCGCAGGTGCCGCGGGAGATGACCCGCGCCGACATGGACAAAGTGATCGCGGATTTCGCGAAAAGCACTATGTTCGCCAATCAAGCGGGCTTCGACATGCTGGAAATCCACATGGCGCACGGCTACCTGCTCGCGAGCTTCATTTCGCCGTTGACCAATCGCAGAAGCGATTCTTATGGGGGAAGCATAGAAAACCGCATGCGCTTCCCGCTGGAGGTGTTCCGCGCCTGCCGCCAGGCCTGGCCGCAGGGGAAGCCAATGTCGGCGCGCATCTCGGCGACCGACTGGGCGCCGGGCGGGCTCTCGGGCGAGGACCTGATCGCGCTCACGCGCATGCTCAAGGAGGCAGGCTGCGACCTCATCGACTGCTCCAGCGGCCAGACGGTGCCGCAGCAGAAGCCGGTGTACGGGCGCATGTACCAGGCGCCGTTCGCCGACTGGGTGAGGAACGAGGTGGGCATCGCCACCATGACCGTCGGCGCGGTGACCAGCGCCGACCAGGTGAACACGCTGCTCGCGGCGGGCAAGGCCGACCTCGTGGCGCTGGCGCGAGCGCACCTGAGCAATCCGTACTTCACGCTGCAGGCCGCGGCGTGGTATCAGCACCTCGGGCAGCACTGGCCGCCGCAGTACCTTCCCGGGCGCGACCAGGCGTTGCGCCTCGCCGCGCGCGAGCGCGTCGAGCTCACCGACCTGCGCCTGCGGGCGCGGCCCGAGAGCCATGAAGTGAAGGACCCGAGCATCAAGAAGGCGGCCTGAGATGATCGAGCGCCTCGGCAAGTACGAGGTGAAGGCGCTGCTGGGCAAGGGCGCGACCGGCACGGTGTACCGCGCCGCCGACCCGTTCGCGCAGCGCGAGGTCGCGCTCAAGGTGATGGAGAAGCTGCCCGCCAATGCCGACGAGGCAAGGAAGCTCCTGCGCTTCTTCCAGAACGAGGCGGCGCTCGCCGGCAAGCTGCGCCATCCGCACATCGTCAGCATCCTCGACGCCGGCGTCGAGCCCGGGGCGGGCGGCGAGCCGCTGCGCTACCTGGTGATGGAGCTCGTCGAGGGCGAAGCGCTGACGCGCTACTGCCAGCCCGGCGCGTTGCTCGACCCGGCCGACGTGGTCGGCATCGCCTACAAGTGCTGCAAGGCGCTCGAGTTCGCCAACGGCCTGGGCGTGGTCCACCGCGACATCAAGCCGGCCAACATCCTGGTGCGCAGCGACTACGACATCAAGGTCTCGGACTTCGGCGCCGCGCAGCTCGCCCACAGCCAGATGACGCAGGTGTCGGGCGTCGGCTCGCCCGCCTACATGTCGCCGGAGCAGATCAAGGGCGAGGAGATCGACTTTCGCTCCGACATGTTCTCCCTCGGCGGCGTGCTCTACCACCTGCTCACCGGCGTGCGTCCCTTCCAGGGCGGCAACAGCTTCGAGCTGATCGAGGCGATCATCGGCCGCCAGCCGCCGCCGCCCTCGCGCCACCGCCCGGAGCTGCCGGCGGCGCTCGACGCGATCGTCGAGCGCGCGCTCGCCAAGACGCGCGAGCAGCGCTTCGCGAGCTGGGACGAGTTCGGCGCGGCGCTCGCGCAGCTGCTCGGCCTGGAGCGCGGCGCCGCCGAGCTCACCGACGCGGAGAAGTTCGCCGCCGCGCGCCGGCTGCGCTTCTTCTCGCACTTCAGCGACGTCGAGCTCTGGGAGGCGGTGCGCGCCTCGCAGTGGCGCAACCACGCCGCCGGCGAGGACCTGATCCGCGAGGGCACGGTCGACGAGCGCTTCTACATCCTCGCTTCGGGGCTGCTCAAGGTGACGCAGCGCGGCAAGCTCTTGAACGCCGTCAGCCCCGGCGAGTGCGTCGGCGAGATGGCCTACGCGCGGCGCGACGGGCAGAGAAGCGCCACCGTGACCGCGGTCGAGCCGAGCTGGGCGATGCGCCTGCGCGTGCAGGACGTCGACGCGCTCTCCGAGCCGGCGCGCGCGCGCTTCACCAGTGCCTTCCTCGCCATCATGGCCGAGCGCCTCGCCATGCTCGGCGGGCGCCTGGTGGCTATGGAACCCAAAGCCGGAGTGGTTTGAGAATGAGGAATTGGGCGATCGCAGGCCTGTTGCTGCTTCCGCTTTTCTGTTTTGCTGCTTATGAAGCGAACGGCGTGGCCCTCGGCGCGGGCGAGAGCGCGGTGAAGGAGCGCTTCCCCAGCGCGCGCTGCAAGGCGCTCGAGTGGACGAGCCTCGCGGCGGACCGCCGTTGCGACGATTCGCGCGCCAGCATCAACGGCGTCAAGGCGCGCATCACCTTCTATCTCAGGAAGGACGCCGTCGAGGCCTTCGACATCCGCTTCGACAGCCGCGACCTGGAGCGCTTCCTCGAGGCGGCGAGGAAGAGCTACGGCAAGCCGGTGTCGGAGGGCAGGCAGAACATCGAGCGCGAAGGCAAGCCGCCGCGCGAGACCTACCGCGCGCAATGGCAGGACGGCGCAGCCCAGGCGGTGCTCATCGCCGAGACCGACAAGCGCCGGGCGTCGCTGCTCGTCTACCGCGGCAACTTCGAGGAGGAGATCTACCGTGTACGTTGAGCGGCTGCGCGAGCTCCTGGCGGGGGCGGGCGAGCTGGCGCTGCTTGACGTGCGCGAGCAGGGCGTGCATTACCGCGGCCATCCCTTCTTCGCCTGCTCGCTGCCCCTGTCGCGCCTCGAGATGATGGCCGACGATCTCGTGCCCCGGCGCGGCGCGCCGCTCGTGCTCCTCGACGGCGGCGGCGAAGGCCTCGCCGAGAAGGCGCAGGCGCGCCTGCGCGAGCTCGGCTACGGGGACGTGGCTATCCTCGAAGGCGGCTGCGCGGCGTGGCAGCAGGCCGGCGGCGAGCTCTTCCGCGGCGTCAACGTGCCCTCGAAGGCCTTCGGCGAGCTCGTCGAGCACCGCCATCAGACGCCGCGCATCCCGGCGGAGAGGCTGAAGCAATATCTGGAATCGGGGAAAAAGCTGGTGATCCTCGACTCGCGCCCTTTCGAGGAGTACCACCGCATGAACATCCCCGGCGGCATCGACGCACCGGGGGCGGAGCTCGCCTGGCGCGTGCACGACCTCGCCCCCGACCCCGCGACGCTGGTGGTGGTGAACTGCGCCGGCCGCACCCGCTCGATCATCGGCTGCCAGTCGCTGCGCAACGCCGGCATCGCCAACGAGGTGGTGGCGCTCAAGGACGGCACCATGGGCTGGGAGCTCGCCGGCTTCCAGGTCGAGCGCGGCGCCGCGCGCGTCGCGCCGCCGCCCTCCGCGGAAGGCAGGAAGCGCGCGCGCGCCGCGGCGCAGCGCGTGGCGGAGCGGTTCGCCGTGAAATTCATTTCTTCCGGGAAGGTGCAGGAATGGCAGGCCGACTCAGGAAGAAGCTTGTACCTGCTCGACGTGCGTCCGCGCGAGGAGTTCGAGGCGCAGCGCATCGCCGGCTCGCGGCACGCGCCGGGCGGGCAGCTCGTGCAGGCGACCGACGAGTACCTCGGCGTGCGTAATGCCCGCATCGTGCTTGTCGACCCGGAGCGAGTGCGCTCGGTGATGACCGCGCACTGGCTCGGGCAGATGGGCTGGGACGAGGCCTACGTGCTGGAGCCGGAAGGCGCCGACGGCTTCGCCGGCTGGCAGACCGAGGGCGGGCCGCGCCGGAAGACGGTCTTGGGATTGAGGGATTGGCCAGGGGTCACGCCCGAAGCGGTCGATCCCTCCGCCGTGATGCTCGACTTCTCGACCAGCCTGCGCTTCCGCGCGCGCCACATCCCGGGCGCCTGGTGGGCCGTTCGCTCGAGAATGAACGAAGCCCATCGGAAGCTTGTTGATGCAAAACACCTTGTCCTGACCTCCGAAGACGGCGTACTCGCGCAGCTCGCCGCGCCGAAAGCGGCGGCGCTATGGCGCGGTGCGCGGGTCGAGGTGCTCGAGGGCGGGAACGCGGCGTGGTTCGCCGCCGGCAGGCCGGCGGAGGCGGGCGTCGAGCGCGCCACCCCCCCGCTCGACGACGGCGGGGACAAGCCCAACGACCACCCCGCGGCCAACGGGAAGCACGCGCGCGCCAACCGCGGCGGGGAGGGCGCGCGGGTCGAGCACGTGCGCCGC
>JBQTJF010000306.1:0-6589 GCA_052387375.1 Betaproteobacteria bacterium | reverse complement strand
ACTTCATGCTCACCCGCGGCCAAGCCTACGTCGACCAAGGCGAGGCGCAGTTCGAACAACGACACCGCCAGCGCGTGCTTGCTTCGCTCAAGCGCAAAGCCGCAGACTTGGGCATGCAATTGGTGTCTGTTCAGCCCGCATGAAACTTCAATCAAATCAGTCATCGGCCCCCGTGTTTCTTGAGAGAGGGGGTCGTGAGCCGAAGGCGAACGGGGGGGTTTTCGGGATGTAACCGATCGGTTACATTTCGCGCACTCGGACGCCGGTTTCCAAGGCCGGTAAAAACCAAACCCCCGCTCGCAAGCTCGCTCCCCCCTTATCAGGGGGGCGGCAAAGGCGGCGGCGCTCACGCCGCCTCCTCCGCTTCGCGCAGCAGGAACTCCAGCATCGCCACCGCGCGGTCGCCGCTTGCCAGCAGGTCCTCGGCCAGCCGGCGCGCCTCGCGGAAGCGCCTGGCGTCCAGCCGCTCGAACAGGATGTCGTTGATCCGGCGCTGGTAAGGCGCCATGCGCTCCAGCAGCTCGAATCCCTTCGCCGTCAGCTTCAACAGGACCTTTCTGCCGTCGCCGGGATCCGAGGCCTTCTCCAGGATGGCCTCGGCGACCAGCTTGTTCGCCTCGATGGTGATGAAGGCGCCCGAGCGGTGCAGGCGCGCGGCCACCTCGCCGATGGCGAGGCCCGCGGCGCGGCTCACCAGCATGAGGATCTCGTACTGCACGCCGGAGATGCCGGCGATGGCGGCGAAGGCGTCGCGGCAGGCGTCGAGGCGGTGGCCGTAGGCGATGAGGTCGTGGATGAGGCGGCGAAACTCGGCGTCGGAGCCCTTCACCAGCAGCGCCGGGCGCGATACCGTAGCGGGCGGGGCGGCGTTGCGCTTGCGGGGCCTGGCCATCGAGCCGCCGATTGTCGGCCCGCGGAATTACCTTTGTCAATTAGCTAATGGGGAAATCCATGTTGAAGCTGTACGGGCAATACCGCTCGCGCGCCTTCCGCGTCGCCTGGCTGCTCAAGGAGTCGGGCATTCCTTACGAGCACGTCGACGTCACCGTCAACGTCGCGGGCGCCACCTGCAAGGACCCCGCCTACGTCGCCCTCAACCCCAACGCGCGCGTGCCGACCATCGACGACGACGGCTTCGTCATGTGGGAGTCGGCCGCCATCAACCTCTACCTCGCCGAGAAGTACGCGAGCCCGCTCTGGCCGAAGGACCTGCAGGGCAAGGGCCGCGCCTACCAGTGGGCGTTCTTCATCGCCAACGACGTCGAGCCGCACATGATCACGATCATGCAGCACCGCGTCCTGTTCGCGCCCGAGAAGCGCGAACCGGCGCTCGCCGGCGCCGCCGACGAGAAGCTGCAGCCGCGGTTAAAGGTGTTGAATGATCACGTTTTCGCCCATGGATACTTCGATCTTGATCGGTGGGGCCTCGCCGACTTCATGGTGGCGAGCGCCTGCTACTCGTTCTTCGTCATGAAGTACGACTTGTCGACGGTCCCCGCCTTCCAGAAGTGGCTGATGGCGAGCATCGAGCGGCCCGGGGCGAAGGAAGCGCGCGCTCTGCGCGAGTAGCCGGCGGCCGGCTTGACCGACTTCGCCTTCCTGCCGGAAACCGCTGCCGGCTGGGCGCGCCTGCCGTGGTATGTGGTGCTGCTCCTCGTCGCGGCGCTCGCCGGCGAGGCCGCCGAGCGCTGGCTGCGCGTGCCGCGGCTCATCGGCTGGATCGCCGCCGGCGCGGCGCTCGGCCCGCACGCCGCAGGGGCGCTCTCGCAGGCCGACCTGCGCGCGCTGCGGCCGGCGCTCGAGATGGCCGCCGGCGTGGTGCTCTTCCAGCTCGGCCAGCGCGTCGATCCGGCCTGGCTCGGGCGTAATCCCTGGCTGCTCGCGACCAGCGTGCTCGAGGCAGGGGGCGCCTTCGCCGCCGTGCTCGCCGTCCTCCTCGCGCTCGGGGCGCCGGCGCTCACCGCCGCCGCGGCCGCGGCGATCGCCATGTCGACCGCGCCGGCGGTGGTGCTCACCCTCTCGCGCGAGCTGCGCGCCCAGGGCCAGGTCACCGAGCGGATGCTGCTGCTCACGGCTCTCAACTCCATCTACGCCTTCGTCGCGGTGCAGGTGCTGCTCGTCTGGGCGGCGGCCGAGCGCGCCGCGGGCTGGAGCGCCATCGTGCAGCCGCTCTACATCGTGCTCGGCTCGGCGCTGCTCGCCGGCGCCTTCGCCGCCGGCACGCTCGCGCTGCTGCGCCTGCTCGGGCGGCGCGACGAGGCGCAGTTCGTCAGCGTACTGGCGCTGGTCGTGCTGGCGGTCTGGGCGGCGGAGGCGCTCGGCCTGTCGCTCGTGCTGGCGCTGCTCGGCTTCGGCGCGCTGAGCCGCCTCTTCGACCGCCGGCGCACCTTCCTGTCGCTGCCCTTCGGCCGCATCGGCACGGTGCTGCTCATCCTGCTCTTCGCCATCACCGCCGCCGGGCTCGATCTCGCGCTGGTGCCCGCCGGCGCGGCGGCCGCGGTGGCGCTCATCGCCGCGCGCGCCGCCGGCAAGGCGCTCGGCATCTTCCTGCTCGCCGCGCCCTCGGGCCTGACGCTGCGCAAGGCGTCGCTGCTCGCCGTGGCGCTGACGCCGCTCTCGGCGGTGGCGGTGATCCTGGTGCAGGAGACGATCGGCCGCTATCCCGCCTTCGACGCCGCGCTCGCCACGGTGGTGGTGGCGGCGGTGGCGATGCTCGAGCTGCTCGGCCCGCTCGCCACGCGCTTCGCGCTCGCGCAGGCGGGCGAAGCCGATCCGGAGCGGCGGTGAGCGAGCGCCTCGAGTTCAAGCGCTCGGCGCCGCTCACCATGGGCGTCGAGCTCGAGCTGCAGCTGGTGAGCGCGCGCGACGGCGACCTGACGCGCGCCGCCTCGGACCTGCTCGCGCAGACCGCGAAGCGCAGGCATCCCGGGGAGATCAAACCCGAGATCACCGAGAGCATGGTGGAGATCAGCACCGGCATCCACGAGCGGCACGGCCCGCTCGCCGCGGAGCTGCGCGAGATCCGCAACGCGCTGCTCGACACGGCGGCGCGGCTCAACGTCGGCGTCGCCGGCGGCGGCGCGCACCCGTTCCAGCACTGGAGCGAGCGGCGCATCATGGACTCGCCGCGCATGCGCCACGTGTCGCAGCTCTACGGCTACCTCGCCAAGCAGTTCACCGTCTTCGGCCAGCACGTGCACATCGGCTGCGCGGACGGCGACGACGCGCTCTACCTGCTGCACGCGCTGTCGCGCTACGTGCCGCATTTCATCGCGCTGTCGGCCTCCTCGCCCTACTACCAGGGCGTCGACACCGCCTTCGACTCCTCGCGCTTGAACGCCGTGTTCGCCTTCCCGCTCTCGGGGCGCGCGCCGTTCGTGCAGACCTGGGACGCCTTCAACGCCTACTTCGGCAAGATGCGCGGCGCCGGCATCGTCGAGAGCATGAAGGACTTCTACTGGGACATCCGCCCCAAGCCCGAGTACGGCACCATCGAGGTGCGCGTCTGCGACACGCCGCTCACCGTGGAGCTCGCCGCGGCGCTCGCCGCCTACCTGCAGGCGCTCTCGCGCTGGCTGCTGCAGGAGCGCCCGGCGCTGCCTTCGGAGGACATCTACCTCGCCTACACCTACAACCGCTTCCAGGCCTGCCGCTTCGGCCTCGAGGGCGAGCTGGTCGACCCTTTCGGCGGCGCGCGCCGCAGCGTAGCCGAGGACGTGCGCGCCACCCTGGCGGCGATCGCCGCGCACGCGCGCGAGCTCGAAGCCGGCGACGCCCTCGCGCAGGTGGAGGACGTGCTGCGCGAGGGCAACGACGCGCGGCGCATGCGCGGCTGGTACGCCGACAGCCGCTCGCTGCCCGACCTCGTGCGCCGGCAGGTCGAGCGCCTGCGCGGCGGCTGAGATCGGGGTCAGACCCCGATCTTCTTCAGATGCTCATCTCGAGCGCGTACAGGCCGCCCGCGTGCCTGTCGACGCAGAAGACGACGCCGCGGTCGTCGACGAAGACGTCGTTGATCTGCACGGTACCGACCGGCGAGCCCGCCGGCGTCTCGGGGATGTAGTACGCCGCCTCGCGCGGCTCGTAGGGATCGGATATGTCGTAGGCGCGCACGCCGGCGTTGAAGAAGGTGCCGAGGACGATGCTCTCGACTTCCAGGCGCCCGCGGCGGGCGGGTTCTCGTGCAGGTTGTGCGCGCCGCAGCGCCCGCCCTTGCGCAGCAGCGGCTTCACGCCGGCGACCGGCAGCGTGCCGGCGCTGACCAGGTTCTGCTCGTCGCGCGCGTCGAGCAGCCACACCAGCTTGGGCCAGTCGGCGCCGTTGTCCTGGATCGACTCGTCGGTGACCACCAGGAGGTCGCGGCCGCGCGCGGTCGGCGATGTCGAGCACCATCATGCCGCCGTCGAGGTAGCCGAGGTAGCAGCGGTCGGGGCGGCTCGGGTAGACGTTGGTGTTGTGCGCGCGGAAGCCGGCGTCGAACCGGCGCGGCAGGCGCTTTGGGGGCGGCGCGCTGTCCGACGCCATCGTGCCCTCGAGGTGCCAGCGCCCCACGGCCACCGGCCTGGCGGGATTGCGCACGTCGACGATGCGGTAGACCTGGTCGTCGAGCAGGTTGCGCGGCTTCAGCTCCGGGTCGCCGCAGGACATGCGCACCGTCTCGCCGTCGACGAACCAGAGCTGGTGGCAGCCGCGCGAGTACGGCCCGGCGGCGTCGAAGAACGAGATCGAGCGCGGGCGCTCGGGCTCGGAGATGTCGAAGAGCTCGAAGCCGGCGGGCTTCAGCCCGGCCATCGCCACCTGGTAGGCGACCGCCATCAGGTTGCCCGAGACTTCCAGCGAGTTCGAGCGCATGTCCTTGTGCGGCAGGTCGGTCTGCACCACCACCCGGGGCGCGCGCGGCTCGGTGACGTCGACCGCGGTGAAGTTCTTCGGCGCGCTCTCGTGCGCGAGCCACAGCACCCGGCGGCCGCCGGCGAGGAGCTGCATCGACATGCCCTCGCCCATCCCGCCGTGCCCGTTCAGGGCATGGTGGGACAACAGCTTCATGTTGCGATTCATCGCGCGGGTGAGGCTACCATAGCGAAATGCTGGTGGAGCGCATCGAGGGCAAGTGGGTCGAGGCTTTCAAGGACGTCTTTCGCCAGTGCGCGGTGCAGCCGGGCGAAGTCGTCGCCGTGCTCTCCGAATCGCAGTCGCGCCCGGTGCTCGCCGAGCTCTCCGAGCTCGCCCTGCAGGCGCTCGGCGCGCGCGTCTTCCACGTGCGCCTGCCTTCCCCGCCGGTGAACGGCGTGCCGATCCGCTCCACCGGCACCTCGCTCGCCGTGGGCGGCCTCGAGCCGGTGGTCGCCGCCCTCGCCGGCACCGGCATGGTGGTCGACTGCACCGTGGAAGGCATGCTGCACGCGCCCGAGCTGCCGCGCATCCTGGCCGGCGGCACGCGCCTCATGATGATCTCGAACGAGCACCCGGAGGTGCTCGAGCGCACCAGGCCCACGCCCGCGCTGCGCGAGCGGGTGATCCGGGGAACCAAGCTGCTGGGGAGTTCCAAGGTCATGAAGGTATCTTCCGCTGCAGGAACGCAGTTGGAAGTTTCTCTTCAAGATGCTGCTGTTCGAGGCGCGACCGGCATCGTCGACAAGCCCAAGGGCGTCGGCTACTGGCCGGCGGGGCTGTGCCTGTGCTTCCCCAGGCCCGGCACCGTGAACGGCCGCCTGGTGCTCGCGCCGGGCGACGTCAACCTCACCTTCAAGCGTTACTTCGAGGCGCCGGTGACGCTCGCGATCGAGAACGACTACGTGACGCGCATCGAAGGCGAGGGCCTGGACGCGGCGCTGCTGCGCTCCTACTACGAGGCCTGGAACGACCGCGAGGCCTACGCCACCTCGCACGTCGGCTGGGGCATGAACACCGACGCGCGCCCCGAGGCGATGATGATGTACGACCGCGGCGACATCAACGGCACCGAGCTGCGCGCCTTCGGCGGCAACTTCCTCTACTCCACCGGCGCCAACGAGACCGCCGGCCGCTTCACTGCCTGCCACTTCGACTTCCCGATGCGCGAGTGCACCGTCGAGCTCGACGGCGTGAAAGTCGTCGACAAGGGAAAGCTGTCCAAGGAGATGCTGTGAGAGCCATCGCAACATGGGCGTTGCTGGTCCTGGCTTTTTCGGTCCAGGCGTTTCCCACGAAACCCGTCCGCATCGTCGTCGCCTACCCTGCCGGCGGCGGCATCGACGTGATGGCGCGGCAGATCGCCGAGAAGCTCTCCGCGCCCTG
This sequence comes from Betaproteobacteria bacterium, assembly GCA_052387375.1. Lineage (GTDB taxonomy): Bacteria > Pseudomonadota > Gammaproteobacteria > Burkholderiales > SG8-39 > SCGC-AG-212-J23. The sequence continues at coordinate 313 of JBQTJF010000306.1, read as the reverse complement.
GGGCCAGCCGGTAGTGGTCGAGAACAAGCCGGGCGCGAACACCATCGTCGCCACCGACGCGGTGGCCAAGGCGGCGCCAGACGGGCACACCATCCTGATGACCACGGACGCCACCTTCTCGATCAACCCGCACCTCTCCGCGAAGCTGCCCTACGACGCGCAGCGCGACTTCATCCCGGTGACGAGGCTGGTGCTTCTGCAGCAGATGCTGGTCGCCCACCCGTCTTTGCAGGCAAACAGCCTGGAAGAGCTGATCCGGCTGGCAAAGCAGAATCCTGGAAAGATCAACTACGCTTCCTACGGTAGCGGCAGC
>JBQTJF010000305.1:0-28973 GCA_052387375.1 Betaproteobacteria bacterium | reverse complement strand
GGGGATAGTTCTGGTTGTAGACCGTCTTCAGCTCGGAGGCATTGGCGATCTGGCGGGCGCCGTTCGCCAGGTTCTGCGCGAATTCCTGGTCGGCGGCGAGGAAGGCGATGGTCTTGGCGCCGACCTTCTGGCCCGCCCGGAAGAAGCCCTCGAACCAGCTCGAGGCGTTGTTCCAGGGCGCGTTGTTGAACCACATGGCGTGCTTCACCGTGTGGTTCACCTGGAACGAGAAGTTGCCCATGAGCAGCAGGTTGCGCTGCTTGACGAGCGGCATGATCGGCGCCGTGGGCACCGTGCCGTAGGGCGCGATCAGCAGGTCCACCTTGTCCACATCGAGCAGCTTGGTGTAGATCGCCGGCGTCAGCGCGGGGTTGGTCTGATCGTCGTAGGCGATCAGCTCGACCTTGCGCCCGAGCATGCCGCCCTTGGCGTTCACGTCGTCGACCCACATGCGCAGCGCGACCAGCGCCGCCTTGCCGCCGGCGCCGAGCGAGCCGGTCTGCGGCATGCTCATGCCGACCTTGATCGGCTCGGCCGCGGCCACGGCGCCCGCGAAAACCGCGGCAAAGAGCGCGACGCAGAATTTGATGCTTCTCATGGGCTCCTCCTCCATGTTGAGACTGCCCGAGGCCATCGTGCCACGTCCGGGCCGCGAGCGTCAACGCGCGCGCGATCCTCAGGCCCGCAGGTCGGCCGGCGCGCCCGGCTGGCGCTGCGGATGCGAAAGCGCGAACGCGTCCAGCTGCATGCATTCGCCGTAGATGCGCATCACCGCCGGCACGCCCGAAACGTCGCAGTGCGCGTAGTCCTTCGCCGCCACCACCTGCGAGGCGAGGCAGACGTCGGCGAGCGTCGGCGCGGCGCCGTGGCAGTAGCGCCCCGTTTCCGCTGCGTGCGCGAGGTGCCCCTCGAGCGCCTCAAGCGCCTTGAGCGACCAGTGCGCCACCCAGCGGTTGCGCGCCGCCTCGTCCAGGCCGAGCTCCTTCTCCAGGTAGGCGCGAATGCGCGGCACGATGAACGGGTGCCCGTCGCTCACGCAGATCTGCGCCAGGCCCCTGACGCGCGCGCGCCCGCGCGCATCCTTCGGCAACAGGGCGGGGCGCGGGTGCGTCTCCTCGAGATACTCGAGAATCGCCATCGACTGAAAGAGCGGCGCGCCGCCGTCCTCCGGGATCAGCGCCGGCACCACGGCCTGCGGGTTGACCTTGCGGTAGGCTGCCTCGTGCTGCACGCCCTTGATCAGGTCGATCGGGATCTCGGGCGCCTCGAGCTTCAGGCCCTTCAGCGCGAGCGCGATGCGCACGCGAAAGGTGGCGAGCGAGCGCCAGTAGCCGTAGAGCTTCATGCGACCTTGCCGAGTGCGCGCAGGATGCGCTCGGGCGTGAACGGCATGCGCGTCACGCGCGCGCCGAGCGGGGCGAGCGCGTCGTTGACCGCGTTCATCACGGCGCCGGGCGCGCCGGCGGTGCCGGCCTCGCCGACGCCCTTGGCGCCGAGCTGCGACTGGCGCGTCGGCGTCTCGAGGTGCGCGCAGACGATGTCGGGCATCTCGCCGGCCATCGGCACCAGGTAGTCGGCCAGGTTGCCGTTGAGGAGCTGCCCGTCGGCGCCGTAGAGGCACTCCTCGTAGAGCGCCGCGCCGATGCCCTGCACGATGCCGCCGCGCAGCTGCTCGTCGACCAGCAGCGGGTTGATGACCGTGCCCGAGTCCTCGACGCACCAGTGCTTGAGCAGCTTCACGAACCCGGTGTCGGCGTCGAGCTCCACGTAGGAGGCCTGGATGCCGTTGGTGAAGGTGAAGCCGTACTGGCGCGGCGTGTAGTGCCGCGTCACGGCGAGCTCCGACTGGAAGTCGACCGGCAGCGTGTCGGGGCGGAAGTAGGCGATGCGGCCGAGCTCGGCGAGCGTCAGCTTCGATTCCAGCGTCAGCTTGTTGACGACCTCGTTGTTCAGGATATCGAGCTGCGCCTTTTCCATCCCTGTGACTTTTGCAGCCACTTCCAGCATGTTGTTCCTTAATGCACGGCCGGCCTGCAGCACCGCCTCGCCGCCGATGCCGGCGCCGCGCGAAGCCCAGGTGCCGCCGCCGTAGGGCGTGACGCCCGTATCGCCCGTTATCACTCTTACTTTCTCGAGAGTGACGCCAACGGCGCTCGCCGCGATCTGCGCCAACACCGCCTCGGTGCCCTGCCCCTGCTCGGTGACGCTGCAGAGCACCGTCACCATGCCGCTGGGCTCGAAGCGCAGCGCCGCGCCGTCCTGCGCGGAGATGCGCGCCCCGCCGACGCCGTAAAACGCCGGCGAGGGATTGGTCACCTCGATCATTGCCGCCAGGCCGATGCCGCGATGGATGCCCTTCGCTCTCAATTGCTTTTGCTCTTCCCTCAACTTCCTGTAGTCCATCGTCTTCAGCAGCAGATCCAGCGCCTGGTGGTGCGAGAGCTGCTCGAACTTGATGCCCGAAGGGAAGGTGTAGGGATAGGCGTCGTCCGCAATCAGGTTCTTGCGGCGGAATTCCGCCGGGTCCATGCCGACCCGCTGCGCCGCCAGGTCGACGATGGCCTCGGTGAGCGCCACCGCGATGGGATGGCCGACGGCGCGGTACTGGCAGGTGACGTTCTTGTTGGTGAAGACGACGTGCATCTTCGCGCGGTACTTCTGGTGCTTGTAGGGCCCGCCGGTGAGGTTCACCACCTGGTTGCCTTCGATGCCGCTGGTGCGCGGGTAGACCGAGTAGGGCCCGATGGCGGTGAGGTCGTCCAGGTCGAAGGCCACGATCTCGCCGTCTTTCTTGACGCCGATCTTTACCTTGACCCGATGCTCCCGGGCGTGGATATCGGAGAGGAACGATTCCAGCCGGTCGGCGACGAACTTGACCGGGCGGCGCAGCATCACCGAGAGCGCCGCGGTGGCCATCTCGTCGGGATAGACGTGCACCTTGATGCCGAAGGCGCCGCCGATGTCCTTGGCGATGACGCGCACGTTCGCCTCCGGGATGCCCAGGTGCCGCGAGAAGACGTCCTGCATCATGTGCGGCGCCTGGGTGGCGTGGTACACGGTGAGCGAGTGCTCGGCGGCGTTGTAGTCGGCGAGGATGGCGCGCCCTTCCAGGCACACGCCGGTGTGGCGGCCGAAGTGATAGGTCTCCTCCACCACCGCGTCGGCGCCCGCGAACGCCTCGTCGACGCCGCCGGTGTCGTGCTCGCGCTTGAAGCAGATGTTGTCGCCCAAATCGGGGTGTACAAGAACTCGACCGCGGAGAGAATCTTCCATATCAACAACAACCGGAAGCTCCTCCCACTCCGCCTCGATCAGCGCCGCCGCGTCCTCGGCCTGGGTGCGCGACTCGGCGACCACCGCCGCCACCGGCTCGCCCTGCCAGCAGGCGCGCTCGATGGCGAGCGCGTGCTGCTCTGGCGACTTGATGCCCTTCAGGTGCGCGAGCACCGCCACCCAGGGCTTGCAGTACTCGGCGACGGCGCGGCCGTCGAAGATGCCGATGACGCCCTCGGCCTTGAGGGCCTTCGAGAAATCGAGCTTCTTGATGCGTGCATGGGCATAGGGGCTTCTGAAAAAAGCCGCATGCGCGAGGCGCGGGAAGCGCAGGTCGTCGGTGAAGGCGCCGCGGCCCTGCAGGAGCCGCTGCGCGTTGGGCCGCGGCACGCTCTGGCCGATATAGCCCTTGTCGAGCTGCGTGCCGGGCGCGTGGAGGGGCAGCTCAGCCTTTGCCATTGATGACCTCGTCTATGGCGTCGACGATCGCCTGATAGCCGGTGCAGCGGCAGTAGTTCCCCGAAATGTGGGCGCGAATCTCCTCCCTGGTGGGAGATTTCTTTTGCAGGACCAGGTCCTGGGCGGCCATGAGCATGCCCGGCGTGCAGAAGCCGCACTGCAGGGCATTCCTCTCATGGAAGGCGCGCTGCAGCTCCTCGAGCTCCCGCGAATCCGACAATCCCTCGATCGTCTCGACCGCGCAGCCGTCGGCCTGCACGGCGAGCATCAGGCAGCCGCGCACGATCTGGCCGTTGACGCGCACGGTGCAGGCGCCGCATACGCCGTGCTCGCAGCCGATGTGCGAGCCGGTCAGTCCCAGCTCTTCCCGCAGGAAATCCACGAGGTGCACGCGGGGCTCGATGCGCCGGCGCACGGTCCTGCCGTTGACGGTCAGTGTGGCTTCGACAGCGTGGTCCATGCGCGCTCGAGCAGCACCCCGGCGAGGTGCCGCTTGGTGGTGGAGGAGTTGTAGAGGTCGGCGGGCGGATCGAGGTCCTCCTTCAGGGCGTTCGTCGCCTGCTCGAGGCTCTTCGCCCCCGAGGCGCGCGCCGCGAACACCGGCGTGGCCCCGGCGCCAAGGTAGACGAAGCGCTTGTCGTCGCCCCAGTGCGCGGCGAGGCCGATGATGGCGTAGTCGCCGAGCCGGCGCGCGAGCTCGAGGAAGGCCGAGCGCTCGTTCTTCTTCAGCGCCGGGAACTCGACCGCGGCGACGACCTCGCCGGGCTCGAGCGCGGTCTCGAACAGGCCGCGGAAGAACTCGCCCGCGCCGACCAGGCGCTCGCCCGAGCGGCCGTAGAGGACGACCGTGGCGTCGAGCGCCAGCAGGCAGGCGGGGTACTCCGCCGCCGGGTCGGCCAGCGCCACGCTGCCGCCGAGCGTGCCGCGGTTGCGGATCGCCGGGTGCGCGATGTGCGGCACCGCCTGCGCGAGCAGCGGCACGTGCCTGCGCACCTCGTCGGAATTGCCGAGCTGCGCATGGGTGACGAGCGCGCCGATCCGCAGCACGCCGCGGTCGAGGCGGATCTCGGCGAGGCCGGGCAGCCCGGTGATGTCGACGAGCACCTCGGGTTGCGAGAGCCGCATGTTGAGCGAGGGCACCAGGCTCTGCCCGCCGGCGAGCACCTTCGCGCCCGGGCGCTCGATCAGGTCGAACGCCTCCTGCAACGAACGCGGTTTCGCGTAGGCAAACGCCGGCGCCTTCAAGTCCCCTCCTCCCGGGTGAAACGATTATGCCCGTTCAGGCGCGGCTAATATAGCCTCGCTCCATGATCGAGGTCCTGCTTCCGGCCAACCTGCCGGGGAACGTCCTGCATGCGTCGGGCGTGCGCGCCGGCCGCTGGGTCTTCGCCACCGGGCGCTCGACCATGCCCGAGCTCGACGAAGCGGCGCCGCGCTCCGGGCCGTCGCGGCACAAGATCGAGGCGCGGCACGTCTTCGAGAACTTCGCCCGCGTCCTGGATGCCGGCGGCACGAAGCGCGCGAGCGCAGTACGCATCGACCAGTACTACACCGCGGCGCGGGTCGTCGCCCGCCGCGCGCCGGCTGCACGCAGGCGGGAAACATCCTCTTCGTTTCGGGGCACGGGCTCAACCTGCTACGCCACGGCGCGCGCAGTGGCGCTCACCATGCTTGCCACCATCAACGCACTGCGGCGATCTCGACCGCGTGAAGCGCGTGCTGCGCCTGTTCGGGATGTGCAACTGCACGCCCGACTTCGTGCATCAGCCGCAGGTGATCGACGGCGCCTCGGACCGGTTCTTCGAGCTCTTCGGCACGCCGCACGCGCGCTCCGCGGTGGGGCACGTTGCGCTGCCGCGCGGCATCGCCGTGGAGATCAACGGCGAGTTCGAGCTGCACTGAGCGACTCGCCCGCCGCGCCGCCGAGCGCATTGGTGAGGCCGCTGCCGAGGACCGCGTAGAGCGCCGCGAGCGCAAGGCGTTCCCAGGTTTCGAACAGCACCGCGCCCGCGCTGAGCGCCGCCAGCGCGCCGACCTCGATCAAGGCGCCGGCGATGCCGACAGCGGCGCCGGTGCTCAAGCCGCGCGCGCGATGCAGCCAGGCGGCGGTGAATCCGGGGACCACCGCCTTCACGGCATTGAGCAGGACATCGCCGCCGAAGGCAAGCCGCCCCAGGCCATGGAAGGCGAGCGCCACGGCGAGGTAGATCGCCAGTCCGGCGGCGACGGCGGCGGGGCGCGAGCGCATGGCGCACTATACCGGTCCTGGAAACCGGGGTCGGCGGCGACAAAATCGGTACGATCGTACCGATTTTGTGAGGCACCGATCTTGCGTCTCCGAGCGCATGGAGATGGCGGCATTGCGACCGGAAGAAGACGACGACGTCCCGATCGAGCGGCAGGACCGGTTCGTCAAGTGGATCCCCGTCGTAGTGCCGCTCGCAGCGCTGGTCCTCGCCGCGCTGGTGTTCCTGATTGGCGCTGCGGTGCTCTAGTTTCGAATCACCCGCGCGGCATGGTGTTGAGCTGGTAGACGGGGACCTGCACGCGACGCCGCTCTCCGCCGCGCAGCAGCTCGAGCTCGGCGACGCTGCCGGGCGGCGAGTCGACCACCATGCGGTTGAACTCGCGCACCGTCCTCACCGGCGCGCCGTTGTAGCGGACGATGAGGTCGCCCTCGCGCAGCGCCGCGATGCCCGCCCGCACCCCCGCCACCGCCACGCCGCCGGGCGCCGGCCGCACCACGACGCCGATCGTCCCCGGCAGCGGGCTCTCCTGCGGCGGCGGCTCGGCGAGGGGCTGCGGCGCGGCCGGCAAGGCGCAGCCGCCGATCATCGCGGTGACGAGAAAGGTGTTGCGGCGGGAAAACGTGGTCTGTCCCTGGTTTTCTAGCCAACCTCTACCGGCACGAAGAGCGCCGCCTCGCCCCGGCGCACGAGCAGCGCCACAGTCTCGCCTTCGTGCCGGCGGAGCAGCTGCTTGAACTCCTCCAGGCTCGCGAAGCGGTCCTGGTTGATCGCGACGATGACGTCGCCTGCGCGGATCATCGTGGCGGAAGCCGGGCCTTCGCCGACGCCGGTAACGGCAAGGCCGAAGCCGACGCCGAGGCGCTTTTTCTCCTGCGGCGCCAGCTCGCGCAACGCGAGGCCGAGCGTGGCGGCGGAGGAATTCTGCCCGCCGCTCGCCACCGGCTCGCCTTCGAGCTGCCCGATCGTGGCGGCGATCTCGCGCGCCTTGCCCTGGCGCCAGATGCGCAGCTTCACTTCGGTTCCCGGCTTGGTGCCGGCCACCGCGCGCGGCAGCTCGTTGACGCTGTCCAGCGCCTCGCCGTCGTAGGCGAGGATCACGTCGCCGGCCTGCAGGCCTGCGCGCTCGGCGGGCGTGCCCGGCTCCACCGAGGCGACCAGCACGCCCTTCGCCGCGTCCAGGCCGAAGGACGTGGCGAGCTCCGCCGTCACCGGCTGGATGGCGATGCCCAGGCGACCGCGCGTCACCCTGCCGTGCTCGCGGAGCTGGTCGGCGACCCGCATCGCCGTTTCGATCGGGATGGCGAATGAGACGCCCATGTAGCCGCCGGTGCGGCTGTAGATCTGCGAGTTGATGCCCACCACCTTGCCCTCGAGGTCGAGCAGCGGGCCCCCCGAGTTGCCGGGGTTGACCGCGACATCGGTCTGGATGAACGGCACGTAGGTCTCCGCCGGCAGCGCGCGCTCGGTGGCGCTGACGATGCCGGCCGTGACGGTGTTGGAGAAGCCGAACGGCGAGCCGATCGCGACCACCCATTCGCCGGGCCTGAGGTCGGTGGATCTGCCGATCTCGACGGTCGGCAGGCCGGTGGCGTCGACCTTCAGCAGCGCCACGTCGGTGCGGCGGTCGGCGCCGACCACTTTCGCCTTGAACTCCCGCTTCGCATCGGCCATGCGCACGGTGACTTCGTCGGCACCTTCCACCACGTGCGCGTTGGTGAGGACGTAGCCGTCCGCGCTGATGATGAAGCCCGAGCCGAGGCCCTGGCGCCGCCGCGGCCCCTGCGGCGGCTCGGGCAGGTCGGGCATGAAGCGGCGGAAGAACTCGAAGGGGTCTCGCGCCGCGGGCGCAGGCGCGGCGGTGATGACGTTCACCACCGCCGGCCCTTCGTTCTCCACCAGGTCCGTAAAGTCCGGCAGGCGGGAAGGCGCCGCCTGCGGCGTGCCGCAGGCTGCCAGGGCCAGGGACAGCGCGAAGAGGAACACCTTCACTTGCAGTCCCGCGGCGTGATCCCCTTCTCCTTCGCGTACTTGAGCGCCGACTCCTCGTACTTCGCGCGCACCAGCTTCGCGTCTTCCGGCGCCGGCGCCATCCAGTCGGTGATCGTGTTCCACGAGTCGCCGTCCCACTGCATGAAGCGCACGACGCCCGAGCCCTCGTGGTTCTCGCAGCTCGTGCGCAGCGGCGGCATGAACCCGGTGGCGCCGAGCTGCCGCAGGCGCCGCTCGTCGATGTTCAGGTGCTCGAGCGCCCACTGCACCTGCTCGCCGGTCACCGGCTTGCCCTTGCCGAACTTCTCCTGCGCGACGCGCACCGCCTCGGCGGTGATGATGCCGAACACCACGCCGCGGTTGTAGTAGATCGAGCCGACGCGCGAGAGGTCCTCCATCTCGCCCTCGCCTTCCTCGTAGACGTGCTTCCGGATCTCCTTGATGACCGGGTAGCCGGTGCCCGACACGTTGAAGCCGGCGGCGACGTAGCCCCTGGCGGCGTCGCCCGCCGGGATCACGTCTTCCTCGGCGCCCGACCACCACACGCCGACCATTTTCGCGCGCGGGTAGCCCATCTTCGCCGCGGTCTTCAGCGCCACCGGGTTCATCACGCCCCAGCCCCACAGGACCACCCAGTCGGGGCGGAGCTGGCGGATCTTCAGCCACTGCGACTGCTGCTCGTTGCCCGGGTGCGGCACCGGGATGGTGGTGAGCTCGTAGCCGTACTTCGTGGCGAGATCGGTGAGCACCGGGATCGGCTCCTTGCCGTACGCCGAGTCGTGGTGCAGGAGCGCGATCTTCCTGCCTTTCAGCCGGGCGAAGCCGCCCTCCTTTTCGGCGATGTAGCGCACCATCGCCGCGGCCTGGTGCCAATACGTCGTGATGAGCGGGAACACGTAGGGGAAGACGCGCCCGTAGGCGGCGTCGGCGCGGCCGTAGCCGATCGAGACGATCGGGATCCTGTCGGCGGTGCCCTTGTCGATGAGCGACTAGGTGATGCCGGTCGACAGCGGGTGCACGAGCGTCGCGCCGGTCGGGCCGTTGTTCTTGGTGCGCTCGTAGCACTCGACGCCGCGGGCGTTGTTGTATTCGGTCTCGCACTTACTCCAGATGAACTTGACCCCGTTCACGCCGCCGTCGCGCTCGTTCAGCATCTTGAAGTAGTCGAGCATGCCGCCGGCGATCCCGGAGCCGCCGGGCGCGTACGGCCCGACCCAGTAGAAATTGGCCGGGACGAACTGCTCCTTCGGCTGGGCGTGCGCGGCCGGGGCGAGGGCGAGCGCCGCCGCGGCGAGCCAGTGCAGGGATTTGAATGCCATGAGGTCCTCCGATGCAGGGATCGCCCTAAGATGCGCCGCAGCGTCTTAAGCGGCCCTTAAGCGAAGGGCCGGCATCATTCGCGGCATGAAAATCGCAATCGCAGCGTTCGCGCTCGGCCTTGCCGCCGCCTGCACCGAGGCGCCGCAGCAGATTACCGCCGCGCCGCAGCCCGGCTACGAGACCGACGCCTGGCCCGACCAGCTGCGCGGGCGCACCCTGCGGCAGGGCGAGTCCGGGCGCATCTATCATTAGCGGCTGGCGCGGGCCCTTCCTATGAGCCATGGCTTGCGCCTCGCGCTGGCACTGGCGCTCGCCGCCCCGGCCGCCGCCGCAGGCGATGAAGCCGCGACGGCGAAGGCGAGCGCGCTGATCGGAAGCGCCGCGAAAAGCCCGCAGGGCGAGTCCCTGGGCAGGATTCGCGATCTCGTCGTCGACCTCGACGACAATCGCGTGCGCTACGCGATCGTCGAGGTGCGCAACAAGCTGGTGCGCTATTCGCTGGTGCAGTTCGATCCATCGCCGGCGCGTGACCACGTGGTGTTCCACGTCGCCAAGGAGCGGCTGGCGGAGTCGCCCGGCATGGACCCGCGCTGGAAGGGCTTCGGGCTGGCGCGCGCAAGCGACCTGCTCGGCGCGAGCATTCACGACCGCGAAGGCAGGGTGATCGGCGAGCTGACCGAGATGATCGTCGATTGGCGGGACGGCACGATCCCCTACGCGGTGGCCGAGCTGGGATCGGCAAGGCGCATTCGGCTCGAAGCGTTCTCGATGCGCGGCGACGAGCTCGTGCTCGAGCCCCCGCCTTCGCGGGGCGACTTCCCTAGCGGCGCGACTTCTCCAGCGCCCTCCTGAGCGCGTCCTCGTAGCCGCCGCTGCCGTAGGGCGCGGCGCCGCGCGAGGCGCCGGGCGCCGGCTCCTCGCTCACGACCAGCGCGCCCGAGCGGAAGAGGTAGTCGGGCAGCCAGGTGGCGATCGCCGGGAAAGTGAAGATGAGGGCGATGGCGACGACCTGGATGCCCATGAACTCGAACATGCCCTTGTAGATGGTGAGCAGCGACCACTCCTTCACTACCTGCTTCAGGTAGTAGGCCGACATGGCCACCGGCGGCGAGAGGTACGCGGTCTGCAGGGTCACCGCGACCAGCGCGCCGAACCAGACGAGGTCGACGCCGAGCCCGAGCACCACCGGATAGAAGATCGGCAGGAAGACGAGGATCACCGCCGGCCACTCGAACGGCCAGCCGAGCAGGAAGATGAGCACCGTGACGAGCGCGAGCATCAGGGTGGGCGGCAGCGGCAGCGCGAGCAGCGTGTCGGTGATCCAGTCCGCCGCGCCCAGGCGCGCGAATACCGCGCCGAAGATGTTGGAGGTGAGGGCGAGCACGAGCACCATGCTGCTCGTGGCGAGGGACTGCATCAGCGCGCGGTGGAAGGCGCGCAGCGACAGCCTGCGGTAGGCGGCGGCGAGGACGAGCGCGCCGACCGCGCCCATCCCGGCCGCCTCGGTCGGCGTGGCGATGCCGGCGAGGATCGAGCCGAGCGTCGCGCAGACCAGCCCGGCGAGCGGCACGACGCCCGCGAACAGCTCGCGCACCACCGCCCAGGCCGAAGGGGCGCGCAACTCCTTCGGCACCGGTGGCCCGAGGCGCGGGTTCAGGTAGCTCCGCACTAGCAGGTAAAGGACGTACATGCCGGCGAGCATGAAGCCGGGGACGATGGCCGCGGCGTAGAGATCGGCGACCGACACGCCCAGCACCGGCCCCATCACGATCAGCATCACCGAAGGCGGGATGAGGATGCCGAGCGTGCCGCCGGCGGTGATGGCTCCCGCCGCCAGCCTGCCGTCGTAGCCCGAGCGCACCATGATCGGCGCCGCCATGATGCCGAGCACGGTGACCGCGGCGCCGACGATGCCGGTAGCCATGGCGACGGCCGCCGCGGTGATGATCACCACGATGAAGAGCGCGCCGCGCATCGGCGCAAGCAGCAGCCGCAGCGACACGAACAGGCGCTCCATCAGCCCCGCCTGCTCGGTAACGAAGCCCATGAAGATGAACAGCGGCACGGCGGCGAGCAGCGACTCCTTCATCAGGCCGATGGTCTGGAAGTACGCGAGGTTGAACACGATGTCGCCCAGGCCCCACCAGCCGAAGGCGAAGGCGAGGAAGAGCAGCGTGAAGGAGATCGGGAAGCCGAGGAAGATGGCGGCGATCATGATGCCGAGCATGGCGAGGCCGATCGCCGTTTCCCAGGTCATGCCTCTTGCCTCTCGCGGCCCTCGAACTCGCGGCCGGTCAGCACCGCGTGCAGGCTCTTCACCAGCTCCGAGACGCCCTGCAGGAGCAGCAGCGCCGCGGCGAGCGGGATGGTGGCCTTCAGCGGCCAGAGCAGCGGGCGCCAGGGCGTCTGCTCCGACATCTCGCCGATCTCGAACGCGTACCAGGCCTCGTTCCACCCCACCCAGAGGAACAGCGCGATGCCGGGGAAGAAGAAGGCGAGGTACGCGACCGAGTCGATGACGCCGCGGGTGCGCGCCGACCAGCGCTCCCAGAAGAAATCCGTGCGGATGTGCGCGCCCACGCGCAGCGCGTAGGCGGCGCCGAGCATGAACATCGCCCCGTAAAGCATGTAGGTGACGTCGAAGGACCAGACGGTCGGCGCGTCGAAGACGTAGCGCGCCACCACCTCCCAGGCGACCGCCACCACGAGCGGCACCATCGCCCACGCCACGACCACCCCCGTCCGGGTCGTGAAGGCGTCGATTGCGCGCACCAGCAGCCGCAGCGGCCGGTCCATGGCGGCCACGATGCACGCGCCGGTCTTAAGCGGCGCTTAAGTGTGCTGCGCCTATCGTGGCTCAGGCAGCGAAAGGAGGCTTCCATGCAAGCCACGACCGCCATCCGCCAGCGTTGGGGGAACTGGCATCCGAGCAAGGCGCAGATCTTCTGGAGCACCGCGGGCGCGGTGGTCATCACGCTCATCCTCGGCTTCGGCCCCGGCGGCTGGGTCACGGGCGGCAGCGCGCGCAAGCAGGCCGAGCAGGCGGCGAGCGATGCCCGCCACCAGCTCGCCGCGGCGGTCTGCACCGAGGAGTTCATGCGCGAGGCGGACGCGCGCAAGCGCCTCGAGACGATCAAGAAGGCGATGTGGTACGAGCGCAACCGGATGGTTTCCGATGGGGGCTGGGCCACCATGCCTGACCGCAAAGAGGCGAACATGATCGTCGCCAGCATGTGCGCGGAGCGGCTCGCGCAGCTATAGCGCCGAGGGTTAAGTCTGGCTTAAGGGTTTGCGCCCGAGCATTCCCCCGGGCGCGCCGCGCGACTTTTTCCCCTTCGCGCGCGGCAGGCCGGCGCCCTCGTCGCTTCTCCCCTCTGGGCGCCGGCCGCCTATCTCTCCGCCGCGGATCGCGGCAGGCTGACGCGCACCGTCAGGCCCGGCGGATCGGCGCCGGGCCGAGTGTCGTGCAGCGAGATCGCGCCGCGATGGCGCTCGGCGATGGCGCGCGCGATCGGCAGGCCGAGCCCGCTGCCCGGCGTGAGATCGCCCGGCACGCGCTGGAAGCGCTCGAACACGCGCTCGCGCTGCGCGGCCGGGATGCCGGGCCCGGTGTCGACGACCTCGAGCTCGATGCCCGCCGGCGCGGGCGCGACGCGCACGGTCACCTGGCTGTCGCGCGGCGCGTAGCGCAGGGCGTTGTCGAGCAGGTTGGTGAGCAGCGAGCGCAGCTCGGTTTCGGCGCCGAGCAGCGTCGCCCGCTCCGGCGCGTCGGCGCCGAGGTCCACGCCGCGCGCCTCGGCGCGCGCGGCGTGCGCGCCCACCACCTCGCGCGCCAGGCGGGCGAGGTCGACCGGCTGCACGAGCTCGCGCGTCACGCCCGGCTCCAGGCGTGCGAGGCGCAGCAGCTGCTCCACGAGGCGGCCCGAGCGCGCGATGCCGTCCATCAGGTCGGCGAAGCGGGCCTCGCGCTGGGCGCCCTCCGGCGCGCGCTGGGCGAGCTGCGCCTGCAGCTGCAGCGCCGCGACCGGGGAGCGCAGCTCGTGCGCCGCGTCGGCGACGAAGCGCCGCTGCGCGTCGAGCGAGACGCCCAGGCGCACGAGCAGCGCGTTGATCTGCTCGATGAGCGGGGCGAGCTCTACGGGCACCCCGCCGGTGGGCAGCGCATCGAGGCGGCTGGCGTCGCGCTCATTGACGCGGCGCGAGATTTCGCGGAGCGGCGCGAGGCCGCGCGCCAGCGCCCAGGCGACCAGCGCCACCAGCAGCGGCACGAGCAGCAGCACCGGCGCGGCGACGCGCAGCGAGACGCTGCGCGCCAGCGCCTGGCGCGCCGCCTCGGGCTGGCCGACCTGCACGATGCCCTCGGGGGTGGTGTGCGTATACACGCGCCATTCGCCCTCCGCGGTGTCGACGATGCTGAACCCGTCGCGGTAGCGCTGCGGCGCCTCCTCCGGCATCGAGGGCAGCACGGTCTCGAAGTACACGCGCCCGTTGGCGTCGTAGGCGCGCACCGAGAAGCCGAAGCCCGGGCGCGCGATGCGCACGCGCCCCTCCTCGATCCAGTCCTCGCGCAGGTGCACGGCGTGCGCGATCTGGTTCATCTCCTCGTCGAACACCGCGGAGATCTGGCGGTAGGCGAAGCCGTAGGTCGCCGCCATCACCACGGCGATTCCCAGCGCCAGCCCGCCCAGCAGCCACAGGACGAGGCCGCGGCGGATCGACTTCAAGCGATCAGCGCCACCCGGTAGCCCACGCCGCGCACGTTGCGGATGAGCGCGGGATCGAGCTTGCGGCGCAGATGGTGCAGGTGCACCTCGATGGTATTGCTGCCGATCTCCTCGCCCCAGCCGTACACCGCGTCCTCGAGCCTTTCGCGGGACACCACCGCGCCGGGCTGCTTGAGCAGCGCCTCGAGCACCGCGAACTCGCGCGCCGACAGCTCGACCGGCGCGCCGCGGAACAGCACCTTGCGCTGCACCGGGTCGACGGTCAGCGCGCCGTAGCTGATCTCCGGCGAGCCGCGCCCGTTGCGCCGCCGCACCACCGCGCGCACGCGCGCGAGCAGCTCGTCCAGATCGAAGGGCTTGACCAGGTAGTCGTCGGCGCCGCTGTCGAGGCCGGCGACGCGGTCGGTGAGGGCGTCGCGCGCGGTGATGATCACCACCGGCACCTCGAGCCTGGCGCGGCGCAGGCCCTTCAGCACTTCCAGGCCGTCCTTGCGCGGCAGGCCGAGGTCGAGGAGCGCGAGATCGTAGGTGTCGTTCGCCAGGGCCAGCTCGGCGGCGGCGCCGTCGCGCACCCAGTCGACCGCGTAGCCGGCGCCGCTCAGGCCGGTCTCCACCGCCCGGCCGATCATCGGGTCGTCTTCGACGATGAGCACGCGCATGGGTAGAGTTTAAGTCATCGGCCGCCGGCGCCCGCCCACCTGTCGTCTTCCAGCCGCGTGGCCCGCTGCAGTATCAGCGCCGCTTCGCGGCGCAGATATCGGGAATCGGTCATCGCCCAGGTGAGCCGCGCGTCGAGCGCCGCCTGCCGCGCGAGGCGCCGCGCCAGCGCCGCCTCGCCGCGCGCCATGGCCCGTTCGGCACGGTCGATCGCGGCGTCGGCCACGGCGAGCTGCACCGGCGCGTAGCGCGCGGTCGCCGGTCCTGCCGTTGCAAGACCCGGAAGGAAAAGGATCGCCAGGAGCAGCAACCGCCGCATGGCTCAGCCGCCCAGGAACAAGCGGCCCACTTCGGGGTCGCGCAGCAGGCTCGCGCCGCTGCCGGCGAGCGCGAGCTCGCCGGAGACGAGCACGTAGCCCAGGTCGGCGAACTCCAGACCCTTCTTCGCGTTCTGCTCGACCATGACGATGGTCTTGTCCTCCTCGTGCTGCAGCCCGGCGAGCAGCTCGAACACCATCTCGATGTAGCGCGGCTCGAGGCCGATGGAAGGCTCGTCGATGAGCAGCACGTCGGGCTGCATCACCAGCGCGCGCGAGATCTCGAGCAGGCGCCGCTCGCCGCCCGAGAGGACGCGCGCCGGATGGCGCCGGCGCACGGCGAGGCGCGGATAGCGCTCGAGCACGCGCTCGGCGGCCTCGCGCGCCTGCGCCGGCGGCAGCAGGTAGCCGCCCATGAGCAGGTTCTCCTCCACCGTCAGGCCCGGGAACACCGACTTGTCCTGCAGCACGTAGGCGATGCGCGCCTCGCGCAGCTTGCGCTCGGGGCCGAGGCGCGTGATGTCGCGGCGGGCGCCGTTGGCGCCGACGCAGGCGCGGCCGGCGAAGACGCGGGCGAAGCCGAAGATGGCGTGCAGCACCGTCGACTTGCCGGCGCCATTGGGCCCGATCAGGCAAACCGACTGCCCGCGCGCCACGTGCAGCGTGAAGTCGTGCACCACCTGCATGGCGCCGTAGCCCGCGGTCAGGCCTTCCACCGACAGAAAGGGCTCGGGCCGCGCCAGCGCGGCGAGCGCCGGCGGCGACATGTCGCGGCGCAGGCCTTCGGCCTGCCGCGCCACCTCCTCGACCGAGATCGCCCGCATCGGCGTGCTATTGCGCCCCCAGGTAGGCATCGATGACGTGCGGGTCGCGCTGGATGCGCTCGGGCGGGCCCGCGGCGAGCAGCTCGCCGCGCGACATGCAGTACACGTGCCCGGCGAGGCCCATGATGACGCGCATGTTGTGCTCGATGACGAACAGCGTCACGCCGAACTCGCGGTTGGCCGCCTTGAGCCGGTCGATGAGGCCGTTGATCAGCGTCGGGTTGATGCCGGCGGTCGGCTCGTCGAGCAGCAGCAGCCGCGGCTCGTTCATGAGCGCCATGGCGAGCTCGAGCAGGCGCTGCTGGCCGAAGGAGAGCGACCCCGCGGGCAGCCGGCGCTTGGCGTGCAGGCCGACGAACTCGAGCAGGCGCTCGGCGCGCGCCACCAGCGCCGCGGCGCTGCGGCGGAACATGTCGCGCCACACGCCGTCGCGGTGCGGCGCGGCGACCAGCAGGTTGTCGACGCAGTTCATGCCGCGGAACACGCGCGTCTGCTGGAAGTTGCGAATCAGCCCGAGGCGCGCGATCTTCTGCACCGGCAAGCGCGAGATCTCGCGCCCGTCGAAGCGGATCGACCCGGCGTCGACCGGATGGAAGCCGACGATCGAGTTGAAGAGCGTCGTCTTGCCCGAGCCGTTCGGGCCGATCAGCCCGGTGATGCTGCCCGCGGCGACCTCCAGGCAGAGGTGGCGGTTCGCCTGCACGCCGCCGAAGGACTTGCTCACGCCGCTGACCTCGAGGATCGCGCTCATTTTCCGACCGTGACGCCGAACCATTCCGGCCGGCGCTCGCGCAGCCAGCCGAGGATGCCCTGCTGGAAGTACACGACGTTGACGATGATGAGCAGCCCCAGCGCCACCCACTGCCAGCCGAGGAGATAGGTCCAGGTGAGCTCCTTGAACGAATAGAGGAGGGTCGCGCCCAGCACCAGCCCCCACAGCGTGCCCTTGCCGCCCAGCAGCGTCATCGCCACCATCAGCACGCCGAAGGTGAGCGTCGGGTAGGCAACCTCCAGCGGCTCGATGAACCCGGTCATGTTGCCGAAGAGGCCCCCGGCGACGCCGAGGAAGAACGCGGAAGCCGACCAGGCGAGCGCCTTCACGCGCTTGGTGTGCAGGCCGAGCGCCTCGGCCTTGTCCTCGTCGTCGCGGATGGCGTTGACGGCGAGGGCGAAGCGCGTGCTGTAGAGCCAGCGCAGGAACACATAGCAGACGACGGCAAGGACCATGCACAGGGCATAGAAGAGCACGGCGCGCGTGTCGTAGTCGCCGGGGAAGACGGGCATGGAGATGCCGCCGCCGCCGCCGACGTAGCCCCAGGCGCCGGTGAGCTCCGCGGCGGCGAGCGCGACGCCGAGCGTGCCGATGGCGAAGTACGGGCCGCGCATGCCGAAGAGCACCCAGGAGAGCGCCGCCGCCACGAGCATCGCCGCCAGGCCGGCGAGCAGCAGGCCCAGCGCCAGGCCGCCGAAGTACTGCGCATCGGTGAAGTCGACCTTGATGGCGCCGAAGGCCGCGGTGTACTCGGCGACGTCGTAGAACATGCCGATCTGCGCGATGGCGCACACGTACATGCCGACGCCGAAGAAGAGGATGTTGCCGAGCGAGTTGTAGCCCATCTGGCCGCCCAGCAGGTCCCAGGTGAGGGCGAACAGCACCATGATCCACAGGATCGCGATCTGCGTGGTGTGCGCCGGCCAGACGAAGGGCACCGCCGCCCCGGCGGCGAGGATGGCGAGATGCCCGAGCGCGCCGCGGCTCACTGCAGCGCCTGCCGGTGGCGCAGCAGCGCGAGCTGCTTCCACACCAGCACCACGATCAGCAGCCCCACCACGGTGGCCTGCTGGAACTGCGCGCCGAGGACGAAGCCGCCGTACTGCTCGACCACGCCCAGGCCGAGGCCCATGGCGATCACCCCCGGCAGGTTGCCGAGGCCCGCCGCGGTGACGATGACGAAGGCGCGCACCGAGTGGGCGATGCCGTAGTAGGGCTGCAGCACCCAGATCATCGCCACCAGCACGCCGGCGGCGCCGCAGATCGCGGCGTTGAGCGCGAAGGTGAAGGCGTAGACGCGCTCGACGTCGACACCGAGCACGCGCGCCGCGCGCGCGTCCTGCGCGGTGGCGCGGATGGCGCGGCCCATGCGGCTGCGGGTCATGAAGAGCACCAGGCCTGCGGCGAGCACCGCGCACAGTGCGAAGGAAAGGAGGCGGATGTCGCTCACCGTCACCACGCCGCCGAACCACTCCCGTATGCCCAGGCCGGAGTCCGCGGTGCGCACCTCCGGGCCGAACACCAGGTTCATCGACTGCTGCATCACGATGGCGAGGCCGAAGGTGGCAAGCAGCGAGGTGAAGAGATCGCGCTGGATGACGCGGCGGATGACGAGGTGGTAGACGAGCCAGCCGAAGCCGAACATCAGCGCCGCCACCGGGACGAGCGCCGCCACCGGGTGCAGGCCGTATTGCTCAGCGCTGTAGCCGAGGTAGCCGCCCAGCATCACGAAGTCGCCCTGGGCGAGGTTCTTCACGTTCATCACCCCCCACACCACCGCCAGGCCGTAGGCGGCGAGCGCGAAGATCGCGCCGATGAGCAGCCCGTTCAGGACGAGCTGCACGTTGAACAGCGGCGCGGCGTAGAGGATGGCGAGGTTGTCTAGCATCCGCGACCGGGGGGGCGGTGCTCAAATGCTTCCGATCGGAAGCATTTCGCGACCGCGTCCTCCCGTTTCCAGGGCCGGTAAACAAAACCCCCCGTCCCCCCCGCGTAGGCGGGGGTCACGACCCCCTTGTCAAGGAGTCGGCAGGATCCGCCCCTCATTTGGAGGCGGCCATCTCCAGCTTGTGCGAGGCCCACTTCGCCGGGGCCACCACGTTGTACTCGCCGTCCTGGATCTGGCGCAGCACCATCGGCTTGGCGATGTTGTTGCCCTGCGGGCCGAACTTGATCGCGCCGTAGAAGGTGTCGAGGCGCGTCGCGGCGATGGCCTCGCGCAGCTTCTCGGTGTCGAAGCTGCCGGCGCGCTCGAAGGCGTCCTGCCACACGATCACCGCCGCGGAGGCCTGCGCCGCCTGGTAGGGCACGGTCTCGTACTCGCGGTAGGTCTTGCGGAAGAGCTTGTCGTAGTCGGAGGCCGAGCCGAACACCTTGCCCTTGTAGGAGAGCGTCTCCGCCCACTGCGTCGGGCAGAGGATGCCCTCGACGGTCTTGCCGAACTTGTTGGTCAGGTCGGCCGACTCGCAGTGCGTCATGGCGATGAGCGGCACCTCGACCTTCATCTCGGCGATCTGCCGCGCCGCGGTGGTGGCGCCCTTGGTGTGCCCCGAGACGACCAGCAGGTCGGGCTTGAGCGCCTTCACCTTGGTGAGCGTCGCCGACATGTCGGAGAGGTCGCGCGGCAGCTTGTCGTCGATGACGATGTCCATGCCGTGCTTCTTCGCGTCCTCGACCACGCCGGCGCGCACGTCGAGGGAGAACGGGTCGTTCTCGAAGGCCATGGCGATGCGTACGCTGCCGGGGTCCCTGCCCTGCCGCTTCGCGACGTCGGCGGCGAGGTCGATGGCGCTCTTCAGGTACTGCTCGGAGGTGGAGAGCACGGCGAACAGGTACTTGTAGCCCTGGGTGAAGAGCGAGCGCGAGGCGCCTTCGGCCTCGACCATCGGGATGCGGTGCTTCTCGGTGATCGGGGCGGCCGCCTTGGTGGTGCCGGAGCTGTAGGGCCCGAGCACGAACTTCACGCCGTCCTGGCGGATGAGGCGCTCCAGCAGCTGCGCGGTGCGCGCCGGCGTGGACTCGTCGTCGTAATACTTGATGGCGAGCTTGTAGCGCTTGCCGCCGACCTCGACGCCGCCCTGGTCGTTGATCCGCTTCACCGCCAGGTCGTAGCCGTCCTTGGCGTTCTTGCCCTCCTGCGAGTACTTGCCGGTGAGCGAGATCGCCGAGCCGAGGATGATGGTGTCGCCCTCCACCCGGGCCCAAGCCGGCCAGGCGAGGGCGAAAGAAAGGATGGAAACGGCAAATAGTGATGTGCGCATGGTTCCTCCTGTGCGGCGGCCAGCATGGCCTCCGCCAACTTAAGCCCGACTTAAGCTTAGCGGCCCCTGCGCAGGGGCTCGCGCGCGACGACCTTGACCCCGGAGATGACGCCTCCTTGAGCGCGGCGAGTCTGCGCCCGGAACGCTTAAGTGCGCCTTAAATCCCGCCCCGGGCGCGGTCCTCCTCGCTGATCTGCGAGTTGAGCGTCCAGAAGTCGTAGAGCACGCCGAGGAGCAGCAGCCCGCCGGCGGCGTTGTAGCCGGTCGCGCCGGCGGCGAAGCGCCGCTCCGCGGTGCGCTCCATCCAGGGGATGAGGAAGAGGTCGATCAGCCAGCCGATGCCGAGCAGGCCCAGCGTCAGGAACCGGATCGTGCCGCTCACCGGGCGGCCGAAATAGAAGCGGTGCGAGCCGGTGAAGCCGAAGATCCACAGCAGGTAGCCGATCAGCTTGCTGTGCGTGTCGTTGACGGTCATGCGTCAACAAATGTTATCGCTTCCGGAGCGGCAATTTGACCTTCGCCGCGCCGGCCGGGCTTGGGCAAAGTGGCGCCCATGCTGTGGAAGCTGCGCCTCTTCTGGTACCGCCTGGACAAGGCGATGTTCGCCTTCGCGCTGTTCTTCGCCGCGGTGGTCGGCACCCTGTGCTTCGCCGCCGGCGCGGTGTTCATGCAGCGCGACGCCGACCGGGCGCGCGCCCGCGAGTTCCATGCCCGCAGCGTCGACTGCCTGGCGCGCAACGTCTACTACGAGGCGCGCGGCGAGCCGGCGGCCGGGCAGTACGCCGTGGCCGAGGTCACCATGAACCGCGTCGCCTCGCGGCGCTACCCGCGCACCGTCTGCGAGGTGGTGTACCAGAGGGCGGCCTTCTCCTGGACCGATTTCAGCGTCGTGCTGCCGCGGCCCGCCGGCGACGAATGGGAACGCGCGCAGCGCATCGCCGAAGCCGTGTACTACCAGAAGCGGCTGCCGACGCTGCAGGGCGCGCTGCACTACCACGCCGTCTACGTGCAGCCCGAGTGGTCGAACGAGCGCCAGCGCATCGCGCGCATCGGCCGGCACGTCTTCTACCGGTAGCGCCGCGCTAGGCGAGCAAGGCCGCCAGCAGCGCCACGGCGGCGACGCCGACCGCCCCCGCGCACGCCCAGGCGAGAAGGCGCGTGCGCGCAAGCAGCGCGTCGACCGTCTCGGCGAGCCGCGCGTTCTGTTCGGCGAGCTGCGAGTGCTGCTCGGTGATCGAGCGCACCACCTCGAAGGAGGACACCGCCTCCTCCTCGAGCCCCGCGGCGCGCTCCTCGAGCGCGTGCACGCGCACCTCGATCGCCGCGTGCTCCTCGGCCCGGCTCGCGGTGCGCGCGCGGCGCGCCGCCACCCGGCCCCAGAGCTCCTTGCCCTTCTCGACGAGCGCCCAGGCCCCTTCCCTCGTCTCAGCCATTGGCGGATTCTAATGGTGCCTCGCGTGGCGCCGTCGGCTTGATTGATTGACAACGCCGGGCGCATCACGCGGGCAGTGGCATGATGCCTCCCCCGTCCTTAAGAGCGTCTTAAGCGCCTGTCGCCGTTTCAGTACTTCGCGTTGCCCGGCGTGCGGGGAAAGCGAACTGGAAACAGGGACAGACCACGTTTTTCGCTGCTGCCCGAGCGGGACACGTCTGGAAGAAACGTGGTCTGTCCCTGATTTCGCGTCAGTACTTCGCGTTACCGGGTGTTCTCGGGAAGGGAATAGCGTCCCGGACGTTTGCGAGGCCCGTGACGTAGGCGAGCGTGCGCTCGAAGCCCAGGCCAAAGCCGGCGTGCGGCACGCTGCCGTAGCGGCGCAGGTCGCGGTACCAAGCCAGGTTTTCCTTGTCTATCCGCACCTCTTCCATTCGGCCGTCCAACACCTCCAGGCGCTCCTCGCGCTGGCTGCCGCCGATGATCTCGCCGATGCCGGGGGCGAGCACGTCCATCGCCGCCACCGTTTTCCCGTCGTCGTTGACGCGCATGTAGAAGGCCTTGATGGCCTTCGGGTAGTTCATGACGATGACCGGCTTCTTCGCGTGCTTCTCCGTGAGGTAGCGCTCGTGCTCGGACTGCAGGTCGACGCCCCACTTCACCGGGAACTCGAATTTCTCCCCGGCGCGCTCGAGGATCGAGATCGCCTCGCCGTAGTCCATGCGCACGAAGGCGGAGGCGACGATGCCCTCGAGCTTCGCCACCAGCCCCTTCTCGATGCGTTCGTCGAAGAACGCAAGGTCTTCATGGCTCTCTTTCAGCAGGGCGGAAAGCACGAATTTCAGTAGAGCTTCGGCAAGCGCCGCATCGTCCTGCAGGTCGGCGAAGGCGATCTCGGGCTCGATCATCCAGAATTCCGCCAGGTGGCGGCTGGTGTTGGAGTTCTCGGCGCGGAAGGTCGGGCCAAAGGTGTAGACCTTGGCGAGCGCGAGGCAGTAGGCCTCGACGTTGAGCTGGCCCGACACGGTGAGGAAGGTCTCGCGGCCGAAGAAGTCCTGCGAGAAATCGACCTTGCCGCCCTCGCCCCGGGGGAGGTTCGCCAGGTCCAGCGTCGAGACGCGGAAGAGCGCCCCAGCGCCTTCGGCGTCGGCGGCGGTGATGATCGGCGTGTTGACCCAGAAGAAGCCCTGCTCGTGAAAGAAGCGGTGGATCGCCTGCGCGAGCGTGTGGCGTACGCGCGTCGCGGCGCCGATGACGTTGGTGCGCGGCCGCAGGTGCGCCACCTCGCGCAGGAACTCGAGCGAATGCGGCTTCGGCTGGATCGGGTAGTGGTCCGGGTCCTCGACCCAGCCCACCACCTTCACGGCGCTCGCCTGCATCTCGAAGGGCTGGCCCTTGGCGGGCGACGGCACGATGCTGCCCGTCGCCTCGATGGCGCAGCCCGAGGTCAAGCGCAGTATTTCGCTGCCATAGTTTTCAATCGTGTTCGAAACCACGACCTGCACGGGATGGAACGACGAGCCGTCCGAGAGGTGGATGAAGGAGAAGCCGGCCTTGGAGTCGCGCCGGGTGCGCACCCAGCCGCGCACCGTCACCGGCGCATCCTTGGGGGATTGCCCGGCGAGAACCTGCCGCACGCTCAGTCGGAGCGGATCCATGTCGCCATTTCCTGCATCATCGCGCCGGCAGCCTCGTTGAAGCCCTTCACCGCGCCCGCCGCGTCGAAGGCGGCGGCCGGAACGCTGCTGCTGAAGACTTTGCGCCCCTTGCCGGAAATCTCCGCCGCCATGGATATCCGGACGGTGCCGGGCGCGCTCGCTGCGTCGTGGTACATCTCGATCAAGTGCAGGTTCAGCACCGGGCCCTTGTCGGTGACCTGGCGAGCAAGAAGTTCGCCGATGCGCCGCGCGGGCGGCTCGGTCCAGCTATTGAGCTGGTAGTAGCCGCGCGTTCCCGGCGAGCGGCTGTAGGCGATCGCCTCGGTGTCGTAGAAGCTCGAGGCGGTGACGCTGCCCAGGCGCACCGGCAGCGGCACCGCCTCGGATTTCGGCTCGAGCACGTAGTAGCGGTGCGCCTGCTTCGTTTCGCCGAAGGGCGCGCATGCCGCCAAAAGAAGCACCGATGCTGCGAAAAACCTCATCTCGCCTCGCCCGGGCCCATGTCGCCGGCCGCCGGGCCGACCAGGATGGCGCGCGGATCGCGGAAGCGCCGCGCCGCGGCGCCGAGCGAGCGCGCGGCGATGCGCAGCTCCTGCGCGGTGGCGCCGACCTCGGCGCTGCTCGCGGCGAGCAGCGTGTCGGCGCGGACCGAAAGCTTGGCGACGTCGTCGGCCATGCGGTTCGCCGCGGCACGCACCTCGCGCGCGGCGGCGCCCGCGTCCTTGCCGAGCTCGTCGTAGCGCGCGGCGAGCCGCGCGCCGTCCTCGCCGAGGCCCGCCGCCAGGCCCTGCACCTCTTCCGCCGTCGCGCTGATGGATGCCAGGGTCTTGTCCAGCCCCTTCAGGCTGCGCTCGGTGGTGGCGGCGAGCCGCTCGAAGCTGGCGAGGGTGCGGGAGAGCGCGGCGCGGTTGTCCTCGGTGATCATGGCATTCAGCCCGTTCAGCGTCTCGTTCGCCCTGTTCAGCGTCTCGCCCGCCTTCTGCGCGAGCTGGGTGAGCGACTGCGAGAGGTGCTCGAACTCCGACTCGCCCTCGGCGATGACCGGGTAGGGCTCGGTCTCGGGCGCCTTGGCGAGGAGCGGGCTTTCCTCGTCCGTGGTGACGAGGCGGATGCTGGCGATGCCGGTGACGAGCTGGCGTTCGACCACCGCGCGCGTGCTTTCGCGCACCGGCGCCTGCTCGTCGACGCGGATCACCACCTCGACCGAGCCCTTCTTCCAGAGCGAGATGCGGAAGGCGTCGACCGAGCCGACGACGATGCCGCGCATCTTCACGTCGCTCCTGAGCTGCAGGCCGTCGAGCGACTGGCGCGCGAAATAGATCTTGTACTGCTGCGTGTCGCCGGGGCCGCCGGCGCGGCGCAGCCAGACGATCGCCACGATCATCGCGGCGAGCAGCACCAGCACCACCGTTCCCACCAGCGCGTATCTCGCTTCAGACTCCATGGGATTTCTCCTCTCTTCTCACTGTGCCTGCGTCCTCGCTGCGAAATATTCCCGGATCCACGGGTCCTGCATCGAGCGCACCTCCGCCACGGGCCCGTCGGCGATCACCTTGCCGGCGGATAGCACCACCAGGCGATCGACGATGGCGAGGGTATCGAGGTCGTGCGTCACCATCAGCACCGTGAGGCCCAGGCCGTCGCGCAGCACGCGCACCAGCTCGTCGAAGGCGCGCGCGTTGACCGGGTCGAGGCCCGAGGTCGGCTCGTCGAGGAAGAGCAGCTCCGGCTCGAGCGCGAGGGCGCGGGCGAGCGCGACGCGCTTGCGCATGCCCCCGGAGAGCTCGGCCGGCGACTTGGCGCCGGCCTCGGCCGACAGCCCGACCAGCGAGAGCTTGAAGCCCACCAGCGGCGCGATCAGCTGGCGCGGCAGGTCGGTGTGCTCGTGGAAGGGCACGGCGACGTTCTCCGCCACGGTGAGCGAGGAGAACAGCGCCCCGTCCTGGAACAGCATGCCGAAGCGCTTGCGCAGCGCGTTCATCTCGCGGCTGCCGGCGCGGCAGACGTCCGTGCCGAGGAGCTCGATGCGGCCCGCGTCCGGCCGCAGCAGGCCGATCGCCTCCTTCACCAGCACCGACTTGCCGGTGCCGCTGGCGCCGATCAGCGCGGCGATCTCGCCGCGGCGCACCGCGAAGCTGACGCCGTCGTGCACCCGCTGCGGCCCGAAGCTCGTCACCACGGAATCAAAACGCAGAACCATCAGATGCCCAGGCGCTGCAGGGTGACGGCGAAGATGGCGTCGAGCACGATCACCGAGACGATGCACTGCACCACCGTCGAGGTGGTGTTCTCGCCGACGCTGCGCGCGTCGCGCGAGACGAGCAGCCCCATCCGGCAGGCGATCATGGCGATGAAGACGGCGAACACCGGCGCCTTGCCCAGGCCGACGCCGAGCGCGCTCATCGGCAGCACGGCGTGCAGCCGGTCGATGAAGGTCTGCGGCGCGATGCCGAGCTGCCAGCTCGCCGCGGCCATGCCGCCGGCGATGCCGCACAGGTCGCCGACGAAGACGAGCAGCGGCAGCGCGAGGGTGAGCGCCACCAGGCGCGGCACCACCAGCACCTGCACCGGCGAGAGCCCCAGCGTGCGGATCGCGTCGACCTCCTCCTGCACCTTCATGGCGCCGATCTGCGCGGTGAAGGCGGCGCCCGAGCGCCCGGCGACCACCACCGCCACCAGGATCGGCGAGAGCTCGCGGCAGATGGCGAGCCCGACGCCGTCGACGACGAAGATGCCGGCGCCGTAGCGGCTCGCCTGCACGCCGAGCAGGTAGGCGAGCACCACGCCGATGAGGAAAGTGACCAGGCTCACCACCGGGATGGCGTCCAGGCATACGTCCTCGAACTGCGACACCGCCTCGCGAGCGCGGAAGAGCCGCGGCCGGCGCGCGAGCGCGAGAAGCTCGGTCGCCACCAGGCCGGTGAAGGCGTTGTGCACGCGGATCAACTTCCAGTCCTCGACCGCGGCGACGCCGAGGCGGCTGAGCAGCCCGCGGTGCGTGGATTTCGCCTCGGCGGGCGGCGTGCGCATGCGGCTGCGCACCAGGCCGAGCAGGCGCTCCAGGCGCGGCGCAAACGCGCGGGTGGCGACCATCGCCTCGTTGCAGCCCAGCTCCGCCAGCCGGTGGCAGAGGGTGAACGCGGCGGCGGTGTCGAGCTCGCCCAGGCGGCTGCCGTCGAGCGTGTAGGTGCAGTCGCGCGGCAGCTTCAGGGACTCGAGCTCGGAGGAGATCGGGCGCAGGTTGCCGAGGCGCCAGGCGCCGTCCAGGTACAGGACGCTCGCGCCGTTCTCGACCTCGTGGCGGATCCACATGAGCGGCCACGATTATGCCGGGAGGCTATGGGGACTGCTCGTAGCCGCGCGGCCAGGGCCAGCCGTAGCCCCAGCGCCAGGGGAGCGGCCACCACGGATGCCCGCCGGCGCGCACGGCCTTGTGCATCCACCAGGCGGTCTGCGCCTGTCCAAGGCCGGCGACGCAGTCCTGCAGGGCGCGATCGACCTCCTCGCGCTGGCTCGCCGAGCCGCCGCACCAGTACGCAAAGTCGTGCTCGACGCAGCATTGCACCCAGTCGCTGTCCGGGAACATCGAGCAGCCGTCGGTGGTGAAGGAGTGCGGCGGCAGCGTCCCGCCCGGCCGCAGCGCCGCGCAATATGCAGACGCCCGCGTTTCGACATCCGCTGCCTGCGCCGGATCGCTGGCGTAGGGCTCGATGGAGTGATGCAGCGGCGTGCAGCCGGCGGCCACCAATGCGAGGAGAAACCTCACGTCTTCAGGCGGTAGCCCGTCCTGAAGATCCACCACACGGCAGCCAGGCAGATCAGGAGGAAGAAGAGCGTCATGCCGAGGCTCACCCCGACGTCGACGTCGGCGATCTCGTAGAAGCTCCAGCGGAAGGCGCTCACCAGGTACACCACCGGGTTGAAGAGCGTCACGGTCTGCCAGAACGGCGGCAGCACGCCGATCGAGTAGAAGGTGCCGCCGAGGACGGTGAGCGGCGAGATGACGAGCAGCGGCACGAACTGCAGCTGCTCGAAGCCCTCGGCCCAGATGCCGATGACGAAGCCGAGCATGCTGAAGGTGACGGCGATGAGCAGGAGGAAGCCGAGCATCCACACGGGGTGCTCGATGTGCAGCGGCACGAACAGGCCGGCGGTGGCGAGGATGACCAGGCCGAGGATGATCGACTTGGTGGCCGCGGCGCCGACGTAGCCGAGCACGATCTCGAAGGGCGACACCGGCGCCGAGAGCACCTCGTAGAGCGTGCCGGCGAAGCGCGGAAAGAAGATGCCGAACGAGGCGTTGGTGACGCTCTGCGTGAGGATGGTGAGCATCACCAGGCCCGGCACGATGAAGGCGCCGTAGCTGACGCCCTCGATCTCGGCGATGCGCGAGCCGATCGCGGCGCCGAACACAACGAAAAAAAGCGAAGTGGTAACTACCGGCGCGACGATGCTCTGGAACAGCGTGCGCCCGGTGCGCGCCATCTCGTTCTTGTAGATCGCTCGGACGGCAGGCCAGTTCATCGTCTTTCCGTCACCAGGTCGACGAAGATCTCCTCCAGCGAGCTCTGCGTGGTGTGCAGGTCCTTGAAGGCGATGCCGGCGGCGCTCACGTCGTGCAGCAGCTGGCCGATGACCCCGCCCTCGGCCTGATCGTAGGTATAGACCAGCTCGTGGCCGTTTGCCCCCAGGGAGAGCCGGTAGCGGGACAGTCGCTCCGGTATCGTTGGCAAGGCCTCCTGCAGGTAAAGCGTCAGCTGCTTGGTGCCCATCTTGCGCATCAGCTCGGCCTTCTCCTCCACCACGATGATCTCTCCCTTGTGGATGACGCCGACGCGGTCGGCCATCAGCTCGGCCTCCTCGATGTAGTGCGTGGTGAGGATGATGGTGACGCCCGCCTCGCGCAGGCGGCGCACCGCCTGCCACATGTCCTGGCGCAGCTCGACGTCGACGCCGGCGGTCGGCTCGTCGAGGAACAGCACCTGCGGGTCGTGCGCCAGCGCCTTGGCGATGAGCAGGCGGCGCTTCATGCCGCCGGAGAGCGTCATGATGCGCGCGTCCTTCTTGTCCCAGAGCGAGAGCTCGCGCAGCACGGCTTCGATGCGCGCCGGGTCCTTGCGCTTGCCGAACAGGCCGCGGCTGAACTCGACCACGGCGCGCACGTTCTCGAAGGCGTTGTTCGGCAGCTCCTGCGGCACCAGGCCGATCAGCGAGCGCGCCGCGCGCCAGTCGCGGAGGATGTCGTGGCCGCCGACCGCGACGCGCCCCGCCGTTGGCGTGACGATGCCGCAGATGACGTTGATGAGGGTGGTCTTGCCGGCGCCGTTCGGCCCGAGCAGGGCGAAGATCTCGCCGCGGCGGATCTCCAGGTCGACGCGCTTCAGCGCCTGGAAGCCGCCGGCGTAGGTCTTGGAGAGGCTCTCGACGGAGATGATCGGCGGCAAGCGCCGCATTCTAATGCCCGCGTCAGGCCGCCGCCCTGGCGGGCCGCAACAGGCCGACGATGACCGCCGCCATCGCGAGGACGATCGCCGCGCACACCGCGGCGGTCAGCTCGAGCGCCTGCGGCAGCGTCTCGCGCGCGAGCGCGGCGCCGAAGACGGCGGTGGCGAGGCTGCCGAGCAGCGCGATGCCGAGCGCGCCGCCGAGCTCGGAAGTGGTCTCCGAGATCCCGGAGGCCGCGCCGGCGCGCTCCGGCGCCACCGAGCCGATGATGAGGTCGTTGGTGAGGGTGAAGACGGGCGCCAGCCCGAGCGACTGCAGCACCATGCCGGCGACGAGCAGCCCCGGCCCGTCGCTGCGGCTCACCTGTGTGATGAGGAGGTAGCCCAGCGCGGCGAGCGCGAGGCCCCCGGCCATCACGTCGGCCGGCCGCAGGCTGCGCACCAGGCGCGGTGCGACGAGCGAGCCGGCGACGAAGCCGAGCGCGAAGGGCACGGTCCACAGCCCGGCGACGAGCGGCGTCATCCCGAGCACCAGCTGCAGGTACTGGACCATGAACACGAAGATGCCGAAGCCGACGAAGGTGCCGAGCATGTA
>JBQTJF010000304.1:0-2039 GCA_052387375.1 Betaproteobacteria bacterium | reverse complement strand
GCGATGTTCCATCTGAAGGGCGCGGTGGGCCGGGTGGCCGAGGGCGGGACGGCGTTCGGGAACCGTCAGGCGTCGCACTCGATCACCCTCGATGCCGTGTGGCGGCCCGGCGAGGACTTCGGCGACCGGGACACCGCCTGGACGAGGAAGTTCTTCGCCGCCCTCGGCCGCTTCCGCGAAGGCGTCTACGTCAACTTCCTCGCCGGCGACGAAGACCCCGGCCGCGTCCGCGAGGCGTACGGCGACGCCGTCTACGAGCGGCTGGTGGGCGTGAAAACTGCCTACGACCCCGACAACGTCTTCCACCACAACCAGAACATCCGCCCACGTTGAGTGGCCGCATTCCAGGCCCGCACCTTCCCAGGTCCCAGGCCCGAAGCCCGTTCTTTCTCATCGTCGCGGTCGGCTGCTCGCTCGCCTACCACGCGGGTGGCGGCGGCCAGCTCTGGGCGAAGGCAAAGATGCTGCAGATCGATATCGATCCCGTCGCGGTCAGCCAGGGCCAGGAGGTCGCGCGCCATCACCTGCGGGCCGACGCGCGCCTGGGCGTCGAGGCATTGACGGCGGCGTTGCCGGCCCGGAACGGCGGACGTGGCGCAAGCTGGCGCAGCGATGCGATGGCGGCGCGCATCCGCGATGCGAAGCCCGACAGCCACGTGTTCGAGATCGAGCCGGGGCTGCTCGACCCCCGCCGCGTGGTCGCGGCGCTGGAAGGGGGTCGCGTCGACGACGAACATCACGAGCGAGTGCAGGCCGGCGCAGCAGATCGATCCGGGCATTCCCGAGGTGCGCTGGGCGCTCGGCTTCGTCGAGACGCAAAGCCGGCGCCACGAGCAGGCGCTCAAGCACCTGCAGAATGCGATCGGGCTCAATCCCTCCTACGCCGATGCCTACGCGTTCATGGGCGGTATCCATACGTACATCGGCCAGCCGGCGAAGAGCATCCCGCTCCTGCGCACCGCGCAGCGCCTCAATCCGGACGGCGGCCACCTCTACTTTCTGCTGCTCGGGCGCGCCTACCTGTTCGAGAACGACGTCGAGCAGGCGCTCTTCAACCTGCGCCAGGCGCACGCCCGCAACGCCGACAACCTCGAGACCCGCCTGTTCCTCATCGCGGCGCTCGCGGCGAAGGGCGAGCGCCGCGAAGCCGAATGGGAAGCCGAGCAGCTGCGCACCCTGGAGCCGGGTTTCTCGGCGCGGAGCTGGCTCGACACCTATCCGCTCACCAGCGGCCGCCACCAGGAGAGGCTGCTGGAGCTCCTCGCGCTCGCTGGTCTGTAGTCGGCGCAGGCACTGTGCCAGGATTTCTTGGCGTGCCTCCGGATCTGTACGAAAAGTGCGCGCTGCGCGGCTGGGCGGTGCGGTCAACGCGCATCCAACCTCGTCCGTTCCTCGGTGGATGGAAACACGCACGACCCTGCGCCCGGGGCAGAAGGGCACCCGCAAGCTCCTGGCACGCTTCGGCGAGCGGCTCCTACGCGTACGCTACGTCTACGATGCGGACGCAGGCCGGCGCTACAAGACCGCGGAGCTTATCGTTTCGTCCACCCCGTGGCAGCCGCGCCCGCGCAACCCGCGCAGGCGCAACGACGACCTCGTCGCCGTGCGCATCGCCTACCACGAGACCGACCTGCGCGAGCGCGCCAAGCGCCTCGGCGCAATCTGGCGCCCGGCCCAAAGGCTCTGGGAGATGACCTGGCGCGACGCTAAGCGACTCTCGATCACCGATCGCATCGTTTCCCCATGACTCCGGGCACCACGCTGCTCTCCTCGCGCTTCTGCCCGCAGATGCCAGCTTCCATCCGTAGCAACTTGCTTCTACAGATAGACACTTCTAGCATCCGGCCCATGCAGGCTAATCACTAGTTAGACAGCATGGCACTCGACCCGGCCCGATCAACGGCCCACGGCTTCTGGCGGTTTGCGGCCAACTACCTGTTGGCGGCCCGGACGGTTGACGTGAGGATCAGGGGCGAGGGGCAGCTGTTCTTTCCCACTTTGTATCTGTACGGCATCGCGATCGAATTGAGCCTCAAAGC
>JBQTJF010000303.1:0-1729 GCA_052387375.1 Betaproteobacteria bacterium | reverse complement strand
GGGCTCGCCGACCAGTCGGTCGATGACGAGCAGCGTGTTGGGCGGGTAGGCGCCGTTCGGGAACAGGCGCGGGAACTCGCGCAGCCGCCACTGCATGAAGCGCGGGATGTCCTGCGAGTGCACGAGGTAGGTGGTGAACTGCACCACGTTCGCCCAGCCCGCGCCCTGCGACTCGAGCGCCTTCTCGATCGCCTCGAACACGCCGCTGCACTGGGCGTCGAAGCTGTCGCCGGGGGCGAGCATGCCGGCGATGAACAGCAGCTCGTTCGCCTTCACGCGCGCCAGGTGCGAGTACTGCCCGAGGGGCTTGCCCAGCGCCTCGACGTCGCCGATCTTGATCTCCGCCATGTGTCTCGCTCTCAGCTTGTCAAAGACTTGCGGCCGAGCTGGGCCTTGACCGTGGCCACCAGCTCGGCGCGGCGCACCGGCTTCACATGATAAGCGCTCGCGCCGGCGGCGAGGCAGCGGTCGATCGTCTCCTTCTCGCCCACCACCGAGACGATGATGACCGGGGTGCGCGCGTTCGCCGGCGAGGCGCGGACCTCGCTCAGCACCGCGAAGCCGCCGATGCCGGGCATCAGCAGGTCGAGCAGGATCGCGTCGTAGGCGGTGTGCTCGGCCATGCGCAGCGCCTGCTCGCAGGTGCCGGCGAGCTGCGCCTCGACGCCAAGCTGCGTGGAAAGCAGCCTCGCCAGCAGCAGTCGCGTGGATTCCTCGTCGTCGACGATCAGCACGCGCATGGCGTACTTTTACACAAAAGGCCTTCCCGGACTGCGCGATAAAAAGCGGCTCAGGCCTTGCCGCGCTGGTGCCGCCACTGCACGTCGCCGCGCCCGGCGTGGCGGTTGAGGAGCCGCGCCGCGACGAAGAGCAGGTCGGAAAGACGGTTCAGGTAGCGCCGCGCGGCGTCGCCGACTGTCTCCAGCTGCGCCAGCGCCACGACGCTGGGCTCGGCGCGGCGGCACGCCGTGCGCGCGAGATGCGCAGCCGCCGCGGCGCGCGTGCCGCCGGGCAGGATGAACTCCTTCAGCGGCGGCAGGTCCGCGTTCCACGACGCGAGCAGGTCCTCCAGGAAGAGGACCCGCTCCTCCTTCAGCAGCGCGTGGCCGGGGATGCTCACTTCGCCGCCGAGGTCAAAGAGGTCGTGCTGCACCTCGAGCAGCGCCTCGCGCAGCGCCGCCGGCACCTCCTCGGCGAGCACCAGGCCGACGGCGCTGTTCAGCTCGTCGAGCTCGCCGAGCGCGGCGACGCGCGGGCTCGCCTTGCCGACGCGCGTGCCGTCGCCCAGGCCGGTCTCGCCGGCGTCGCCGGTGCGCGTGGTGATCTTCGAGAGGCGATGGCCCACGGCGGATTATAGGTCGCCTTTCTTGGTCACTTCGCTCTCCAGCCGCCCGCGCGCGAGCGTGGTGGTGATGCGGCTGCCCTCGCGCACGCGCGCGGCGTCGCGCAGCACTTCGCCAGAGGCGTCGCGGGTGATGCTGTAGCCGCGCCCGAGCACCGCGGCCGGATCGAGGCTGGCGAGCGAGGCCTGCAGGCGCTCCAGGCGCGCCTGCGCGCGGTGCACGCAGTGCGATAGCGCGAAGGCGAGACGGGCGCCGAGCTGCAGCGCGAGCTCGCGGTGCGCGCGCAGCCGCGCCGCGGGATGCACCAGGCGGCGCGCCCAGCCGTCCACCGACTGCGCCGCGGTCTCGAGGCGCCGGCGCATCTCGCGCGCGATGCGGCGGGCGCA
>JBQTJF010000302.1:0-3126 GCA_052387375.1 Betaproteobacteria bacterium | reverse complement strand
CGTAGGGCTTGCGCCGCACCTGCTCGGTGAGCTGGCCGCCCTCGTCGTAGCCGACGTAGCCCGGCGGCGCGCCGATCAGGCGCGACACCGCGTGCTTCTCCATGTACTCCGACATGTCGATGCGGATGAGATGCTCCTCGGCGTCGAAGAGGAACGCCGCCAGCGCCTTGCACAGCTCGGTCTTGCCGACCCCGGTGGGCCCCAGGAACAGGAAGCTTCCGTAGGGCCGGTTCGGGTCCGCCAAGCCGGAGCGAGAGCGGCGGATGGCGTCGGAGACCAGGCGCACCGCCTCGTCCTGCCCGACCACGCGCTCGTGCAGGCGCTCTTCCATGCGGATCAGCTTCTCGCGCTCGCCCTGCATCATCTTCGCTACCGGGATGCCGGTGGCGCGCGACACCACCTCGGCGATCTCCTCGGCGCCCACCTGGGTGCGCAGCAGCTTCGCTTTCTTCAGGTCAGGTTTTTCATTCAACTGCTTCTCGAGCGGAGGAATCTTCCCGTACTGGATCTCGGACATCTTCTGCCAGTCGCCCTTGCGCCGCGCCTCTTCCATCGCCAGCTTCAGCTTCTCGAGCTCCTCCTTGACGTGCTGGCTGCCCGCGACCGTCGCTTTCTCGGCCTTCCAATCCTCCTCGAGGTCGGAATACTCCTTCTCGAGCCGCGCGATTTCCTGCTCAATCAGGGAAAGCCTTTTCCTGGAGGCCTCGTCGGCCTCCTTCTTGACGGCTTCCCGTTCAATCCGGAGCTGAATCAGCCGGCGCTCGAGGCGGTCCATGGCCTCGGGCTTGGAATCGATCTCCATCTTGATGCGCGCCGCCGCCTCGTCGATCAGGTCGATCGCCTTGTCGGGCAGGAAGCGGTCGGTGATGTAGCGCTGCGAGAGCTCGGCGGCGGCGACGATCGCCGGGTCGGTGATCTCCACGCCGTGGTGCAGCTCGTAGCGCTCCTGCAGGCCGCGCAGGATGGCGATGGTCGCCTCGACGCTCGGCTCGCCGACCAGCACCTTCTGGAAGCGCCGCTCGAGCGCCGCGTCCTTCTCGACGTGCTTGCGGTACTCGTCGAGCGTGGTGGCGCCGATGCAGTGCAGCTCGCCCCTGGCGAGCGCCGGCTTGAGCATGTTGCCGGCGTCGATCGCGCCCTCGGCCTTGCCGGCGCCGACCATGGTGTGCAGCTCGTCGATGAAGACGATGGTGTTGCCTTCGTCGCGCGCCAGCTCCTTCAGGACGGCCTTGAGCCTTTCTTCGAATTCACCCCGGTATTTGGCGCCCGCGAGCAGGGCGGCCATGTCGAGCACTCGAACGGTCTTATTGCGAAGAGAGTCTGGAACTTCATTGTTCACGATCCGCTGCGCGAGGCCCTCGACGATCGCGGTCTTGCCCACGCCCGGCTCGCCGATCAGCACCGGGTTGTTCTTGGTGCGCCGCTGCAGGATCTGGATGCAGCGGCGGATCTCGTCGTCGCGGCCGATGACCGGGTCGAGCTTGCCCTGCCTCGCCCTTTCCGTCAGGTCCAGGGTGTATTTCGCCAGCGCCTGCCGCTGCGATTCGTCGGCCTGCCCGCTGACGCTCTCGCCGCCTCGCAGCTGCTCGATCGCGGCCTCCAGGCTTTTCCAGCTAAAGCCGGAATCCTTGAGAATCCTTCCCGTCTCGCCCTTGTCGGCCGCGGCGGCGAGCAGGAACAGCTCGGCGGCGATGTACTGGTCGCCGCGCTTTTGCGCCTCCTTGTCGGCGACGTTGAGGAGCTGAGCGAGCTCGCGCGAGAGGTGCACCTCGCCCGGGGTGCCCTCCACCTTGGGAAGCCGTGCGACGGCCTCGGCAAGCTTCTTCCTTAGGACAGGAGCGTTTCCGCCCGCTTTCGCTACCAGGCCGGCGATGCCGCCGTCGGCCTGATCGAGGAGCGCCGCCAGCAGGTGCTGGGGCTCGATGTACTGGTGGTCGCGGCCGAGCGCCGCGCTCTGCGCCTCGGCGAGCGCTTCCTGGAGCTTGGTGGTGAACTTTTCGAATCGCATAATGGCCCTATGCCCTACATGGGGTCACCCCGAAGGGATTCAAGGCAGCCCTAGCAAATGGAGCGCCGCACGCAATTCAACGTCGGCTACCTGCTGTTCGCCCTGCTGGCGATGGTATTCCTGCAGCAGTGGTGGCAGACGGCGCAGACCGTCGAGGTCGTGCCCTACAGCGAGTTCGAGAAGCTGCTCGCCGAGAACAAGATCGCCGAGGTCACCGTCTCCGACCAGCGCATCACCGGCAAGCTCAAGGCGCCGGAGGGGGGCAAGACCATCGCCGTGGCGAACCTCGTCGAGCCCGAACTCGCGGCGCGGCTCTCCAAGTACGGCGTGAAGTACACCAAGGTGCACGAGAGCACCTTCCTGCGCGACCTGCTCTCCTGGGTGGTGCCGGCGCTGGTCTTCTTCGGCATCTGGTTCTGGCTGATCCGCCGCATGGCGGGCCAGGCGGGCGGCCTCGGCGGCGGCTTCATGAGCATCGGCAAGAGCCGCGCCAAGATCTACGTCGAGAAGCAGACCGGCGTCACTTTCGCCGACGTCGCCGGCGTGGACGAGGCGAAGGCCGAGCTGCAGGAGGTGGTCGAGTTCCTCAAGGACCCGAAGAAGTACGGGCGGCTGGGCGCGCGCGTGCCCAAGGGCGTGCTGCTCGTCGGGCCGCCCGGCACCGGCAAGACGCTGCTCGCGCGCGCGGTCGCCGGCGAGGCCGGCGTCGCCTTCTTCTCCATCTCGGGCTCGGAGTTCGTCGAGATGTTCGTCGGCGTGGGCGCGGCGCGCGTGCGCGACCTCTTCGAGCAGGCGCGCCAGAAGGCCCCGGCGATCATCTTCATCGACGAGCTCGACGCGCTCGGCCGCGCGCGCGGCGCCGGCGGCCCGCTCGGCGGCCACGACGAGAAGGAACAGACGCTCAACCAGCTCCTCGTCGAGCTCGACGGCTTCGATCCCTCGACCGGGCTGGTGCTGCTCTCGGCCACCAACCGGCCGGAGATCCTCGACCCGGCGCTGCTGCGCGCCGGGCGCTTCGACCGCCAGGTGCTGGTCGACCGCCCCGACAGGCCGGGCCGCGTGCAGGTTCTTCAGGTTCATGTAAAAAAAATCCGTTTAGCATCGGGGGTGGAGCTCGA
>JBQTJF010000301.1:0-22096 GCA_052387375.1 Betaproteobacteria bacterium | reverse complement strand
ACCCAGGCGCTCTTCGCGCCGGCGTGCCGCGCGATGTTGGTGAGCGACTCCTGCACCGCGCGGTACACCGCCGTGGAGACGCCTTTCGAGATGCGCTCGAAGTCCGCGCCCTCGGAGATGCGGACCTCGCACTTCACGCCCGAGCGCTTGGCGAAGTCCTCGACCAGCCACTGTGCCGCGTCGGCGAGGCCGAGGTCGTCGAGCATGAGCGGGCGCCGGTCGGCCGAGATGCGCCGCGTCGAGGCGACGGTGCGGTCGAGCATGTCGCCGATCTCGTCGGCCTTGGCGCCGAGCTCGGGCTCGGCGAGGCGACCACGCAGCCAGCCGAGGTCCATCTTCATGGCGGTGAGGAGCTGGCCGAGCTCGTCGTGCAGCTCGCGCGCGATGCGCGTCTTCTCCTCTTCGCGCGCCTCCAGCACGCGCGCCGAGAGCTCGCGCAGCTCCTGCTGCTGGCGGCGCAGCTCGTCCTCGGCCTGCTTGCGCAGCGTGATGTCGCGCAGGATCACGGTGTAGTAGCGCTGGCCGCCTTCCTCCGCCTGCGAGATCGAGGCTTCGATCGGGAACTCCTGCGCGCCGTCGCCGCGCAGGGCCCAGAGCGTGGTGACGTCGCCCATCTTGCGGCTGGTCACGCCGGTGCGGCCGAAGGCCTCGATATGGCCGCGGTGCGCGCCGCGGAAGCGCGCCGGCAGGAAGCGGTCGAGGGCGCTGCCGATCGCCTGGTCGCGGCGCACGTTGAACACCTGCTCGGCGGCGCGGTTGAAGAGCACGATCTTCTGCGACTCGTCGACGGTGATGATGGCGTCCATCGCCGAGTCGACAATGGCGGCGAGCCGCGCCTCGCTCGCCTCGGAGCGGCTCTCGGCCATCAGCACCTCGCGCGCCGCGACCAGCACGCCGGCGCCGATGACCAGCATGTCGGCGAGGATCACCGAGCCGAGCAGCCACGGCGCCTCGACCCCCGCGGCGAAAGCGACGCCGTTCAGCGCCAGCAGCGCGACGAGCGCCGCGCCGCCCGCCGCGAGGGCGAACGGATGGCGCAATGCGCTGCGTTTGACCGAAATCAAGCCCGGATCGCGGTGCGCGTCCATAGTGCGGCCATGCAATACCCCGCTTCCGAGCTCGTCATCGACCCCGTCCTCATCCGCAGCCACGATGTGAGCGGGCCGCGCTATACCTCGTATCCCACGGCGGACCGCTTCGTCGAGGCCTTCGGCGAGGCCGAGCTGCGGCAGTGGCTCGCCAAGCGCAACATCGGCGGCATCAGCCAGCCCCTCTCGGCCTACGTCCACCTCCCGTTCTGCGACACCGTCTGCTACTACTGCGCGTGCAACAAGGTGGTGACGCGCGACCACAGCAGATCAGCCAAGTATATCAAGTACTTGCAGAAGGAATTGGCGCTGCTGCGGCCGCTGCTCGGCAACGACCGCAAGCTCTGCCAGCTGCACTGGGGCGGGGGCACGCCGACCTTCCTCTCGCGCGAGGAGATGGCCGAGCTGATGGCGGCGCTCGACGCCACCTTCGAGCGCAGCGCCGACGCCGAAGTGTCCCTGGAAGTCGACCCGCGCCGCGTCGAGCGCGGCACCATGACCTTCCTCGCCGGCCTGGGCTTCAACCGCGTGTCAATCGGCGTGCAGGACTTCGACGCCGCCGTGCAGCAGGCGGTGCACCGCATCCAGAGCGAGGAGGTGACGCGCCGGGTGATCGAGGAGGCGCGCGCGAGCGGCTTCCGCTCGGTCAACCTCGACCTGATCTACGGCCTGCCCAAGCAGACCCTCGACAGCTTCAACCGCACGCTCGACAAGGTCATCGCGCTCGCCCCCGGCCGCATCGCGCTCTACAGCTACGCGCACCTGCCGGCGCTGTTCAAGCCGCAGCGGCGCGTCGCCGCCGCCGACCTGCCCTCGGCGGAGGCGAAGCTGCAGATCATGACGCTCGCCATCGGGCGCCTCACGCGCGAAGGCTATCTCTACATCGGCATGGACCACTTCGCGCGGCCGGGCGACGAGCTCGCCGTGGCGCAGAGCCAGGGGCGCCTGCAGCGCAACTTCCAGGGCTACTCGACGCGCCCCGAGAGCGACATGCTCGGCTTCGGCGTCTCGGCGATCGGCCGCGTCGGTCCGAGCTACTACCAGAACGCGAAGCGCCTCGACGACTATTACGCCGCGCTCGACGCCGGCCGCCTGCCGGTGGCGCGCGGCATCGAGCTCTCCGCGGACGATCTGGTGCGCCGCGCCGTCATCCAGGCGCTCTCGTGCCACTTCCGCGTCTCGATCGAATCGATCGAGCTCGCCTACCTCGTCGACTTCCGCAAGGTGTTCGCCGAAGAGCTGAAGGACCTGCGCCGCCTCGCCGCCGAAGGGCTGGTCGAGCTGGCGCCCGACTGGATCGTCGTCACGCCGAAGGGGCGCCTGCTGGTGCGGCGAGCCTGCATGGTTTTCGACCGCTACCTGCGCGAGCGCGAGGCGCGCGCGACGTACTCCAAGGTGACCGCACCATCTCCGCGGTGCTGCAGGCGCTCAAGGAGCTCGCGCGCGACGCCGGGCGCGGCAGGACGCCGGCCTTCCCGGCGCTGCGCGCCATGATCCGCTTCATCGACGAGTTCCCGGAGAAGCTGCACCATCCCAAGGAGGACCAGCTGATGAAAATGCTGGCTGCCAGGTCGGGGTCGGCCGCCTCCCTCGTGCAGAGCTTGGGTAAGGAGCATGCCGAAGGCGCCAGGCTGGTGCGCGAGCTCGAGCGCGCGCTGGTGTTCTTCGAGGACCGCGCTCCGCAAGGCGCGAAGGAGTTCCTCGACGCGGTGACCGCCTACGCCGAGTTCCACTGGAAGCACATGCGCAAGGAGGAGGAGGAGCTGCTGCCCCTCGCCGAGCGCCACCTCACGGCGAGCGACTGGCGCGAGATCGACGCCGCGTTCGGCGCCAACCCGGACTTCGAGCGCCAGTTCAGCCGCATCGTCGGCCTGGCGCCCGCGCCGGTCGGGCTCGGGCCGGTGGCCTGAGGCGCTAGCTAGCGCGGGAAGCGGCTGCGCGGCTCGAAGCGCGACGCCTCGCGCAGCTCCTCGAAGAGCTTTTTCTCCCGCTCGGTGAGCGTGCCGGGCACGACGATGTTGAGCGCGGCGTAGAGGTCGCCGGCGCCGCCGCCCGGCCTGGGCAGGCCCTTGCCCGCGAGGCGCAGCTTCTGCCCGCCCTTCGAGCCCGGCGGCACTTTCATCGTCACGCGGCCCTCGAGGGTCGGCACCTCGACCTGCGCGCCGAGCGCCGCCTCCCAGGGCGCGAGCGGCACCTCGATCTCGAGGTCGTGCCCGCTCGCCCGGAAGAGCGGGTGCGGCTCGAGCGCGATCTGCTGGTAGAGGTCGCCCGGCGGGCCGCCGTTGGCGCCGGCGCCGCCCTTGCCCTTCAGGCGCAGCCGCTGGCCGTCGGTGGCGCCGCGCGGAATGCGGGCGCGCAGCTCCTGGCCGTCGAGCTGCAAGGCGCGCTCGGTGCCCCGGAACGCTTCCTCGAGGCCGATGCGCACCGTGATCTCGTAGTCCTCGCCGGGAATCGGGATCGAGCGGCCGAAGCCGCCGCGGCGGCCCGCGGCGCGGCCGAAGATGC
Source organism: Betaproteobacteria bacterium (assembly GCA_052387375.1). GTDB lineage: Bacteria > Pseudomonadota > Gammaproteobacteria > Burkholderiales > SG8-39 > SCGC-AG-212-J23. The sequence goes on along the minus strand of JBQTJF010000301.1, from coordinate 18,503 downwards.
CCATCGACTCGAAGAGGTCGGAGAGGTCGACGTCGCGCAGGTCCTCGGCGCGGCCGGCGCCGAAGCGGTCGAACCAGTCCGGCGGCGGGCGGAAGTCCTGGCCGGGGCGGAAGCTGCCCAGGCTGTCGTAGGCGGCGCGCTTTTCCTTGTCGCGCAGCGTCTCGTAGGCCTCCGAGACCTCCTGGAAGCGCTCCTTGGCGTTCGCCTCCTTCGAGACGTCCGGGTGGTACTTGCGCGCGAGCTTGCGGTACGCCTTCTTGATCTCCTCGTCGCTCGCCGCGCGGGCGACGCCGAGGACCTTGTAGTAGTCCTTGTACTTCACCCGGCCAATATGGGGGCCGGATCAGCGGCTGACAACCACCGGGACCTTCGAGTGGGCGAGGACGCGCGTCGTTTCGCTGCCCAGGATGAGGCCGCCGAGCCCGCCGCGGCCGTGGGTGGCCATGGCGATGGCGTCGCACTTCTCGCGGCGCGCGGCGCGCAGGAGGCCTTTCCAGGGCTGCGGATCGGTCAGGAAGACGCTCTTGCAGCGCACGCCGGCGGCGCGCGCCTCGGCCTCGACGGCCGCCAGCGCCTTGCGCGCCTGCTTTTCGCTCGCCACGCGGTAATCCTCGGGGTCCAGGGCGGGCACGTACATGGCCGCCTCGCCGTACAGCGGCGGCAGGTAGGGCGGGATGACGAAGGCGCCGGTGACGCGCGCGCCGAGCGCCTTGGCGAGGCGCACGCCGGCGCGCACGCCCTTCATCGCGAGTGCGGAACCATCCGTAGGGAGAAGGATGTGCTTGTACATGGCGCGAGGGTAACCGGCGAAGGTTACAGGCAGTTGAGCTACGTCAAGATCATTCCGGCGCGGCTAGCTTTGGCGGCGCGGCCGCGGCAACATCACGGCCGCAATGACCGACCGGGACCGCCGCGCCGTCGCAGCGTGGCTTCTCCTCTGCGCTGCAGTCGTCTTCGCCGTCGTCGTGGTGGGCGGCATCACGCGCCTTACCCGCTCGGGGCTGTCGATCGTCGAGTGGCAGCCGCTCTTGGGCGCCATCCCGCCCCTCTCGCAAGCCGACTGGCAGGAGCTCTTCGCCAGGTACCGCGAGACGCCGGAGTACCGCCTCGTCAACTTCGACATCACGCTCGAGGGCTTCAAGCGCATTTTCTGGTGGGAGTACGCGCATCGCCTGCTCGGCAGGCTGGCGGGTGCGGTCTTCCTGGTGCCGTTTCTGTGGTTCTGGATGCGGAGAAAATTGACGGCGCCGCTGGCCTGGAAGCTTGCCGGCGTCTTCATGCTCGGCGGCGCGCAGGGCGCGCTCGGCTGGTACATGGTGAAGTCGGGCCTGGTCGACGACCCGCGGGTGAGCCACCTGCGCCTCACCGCGCACCTCGGCCTCGCCCTGGCGATCTTCGGCTTGCAGGTCTGGTTTGCCCTGCAGATGCTGTCCGGGAGAAGCGGTTTCCCGAAGCTTCCTGTCGTGTTGCCCTTCGTCGTCTTCGCCATGGCGCTCTCCGGCGGCATGGTGGCGGGGCTGCGCGCCGGGTACGCCTACAACACCTTCCCGCTCATGAACGGCCACCTCGTGCCGCCCGAGATCCTCGTGCTCGAGCCCTGGTGGCGCAACTTCGCCTACAACATGGCGACGGTGCAGTTCGTGCACCGCGCGCTCTTCTGGGTCCTGCTCGCCCTGATCGGCTGGGCATGGTGGCGCGGGCGGGGCTCGCGCAGCGCGCAGCTCCTGCTCGCCGCTTTCGCGCTGCAGGCCGCGCTCGGCATCGCCACGCTGCTCGCCGCCGCGCCGCTCGCGCTGGCCGCGCCGCACCAGGCGGGCGCGGTGCTCGTGCTGGCCGCCGCGCTGTGGCACGCGCATGCTTCCGGCGCGCCACAGTCGCTACAATACGGACCACGCTTTCAAACCACCGGGGACTCATGAAGCTGCCGATTCTCATCGCCACCGCCGGGGCGCTCCTCGCCGCGGGCCCGGCGCGCGCCGACGAAGCGCTCGCCAAGAAGCACAACTGCCTCGTCTGCCACGCCGTCGACAAGAAGGTCGTCGGACCCTCCTACCGCGAGATCGCCAAGAAGTACGAGGGCCAGAAGGTCGCCGCCGCGCTCGAGGCGTCGGTGAAGAACGGCAGCACCGGCAAGTGGGGACAGGTGCCGATGCCGCCCAACGGTGCGGTTCCGGACGGCGATATCAAGAAGCTCGTAGCCTGGATTCTGAAGCAAGGCTGACACGCAATCCGGGGGCGGCGCCGACGCGCTACCACCCGGCCCTGATCGTCCTGCACTGGCTGCTCGCCGGGCTGATCGTGGCTCGTGCGGCTCGCGGTGCGTCTGCTGACAAGCCGACCTCCGCCCGCGAGCCCCGGCCATCCGCTGCTCGATCGCGCCGCCGTGCTCGCGCACTGGCGCCTCTACGTGCTGGTGATCCTGATGGCCGCGAGCGGCTTCGCCTTGGCGGTTTCCGCCGGACTGCCGGACATCGTCTTCGGCGGCTCGGGTGCGCCGCTACCCGAGTCCTTCTCCGCCTATCCGGCGCGCGCGGTGCACGGCGTCGTCGGCGGCCTGCTCGCGCTGCTCGTCCTCATCCACGCTGGCGCCGCGCTCTATCACCAGTTCGTCCGGCGCGATGGCCTGCTGCGCCAGGCGCGCTGGCCGTCGCGGATCTGCTCCGGGGTGTAGAGAATCCCGCCGCTCGCGGCTTTCACCTCGGGGATCGGCGCCGCCGCCAGGTAGATCTCGCGTCCCAGCCAGAGCAGCACGGCGAAGGAGAGGAAGAAGACGGCGGCGAGGCCGAGCCAGAGTCTGCGGGTGGGTTGCATTGCGGTCGTCTTTTCGGGTTGTGATGGCAGGACGATAGACGGCTCCCGCGGGCCGGTTTGATCTGCGTCAAACCGGCCCCGCGGTGGTGCCGTAGCCTGCGAGGCCATGAAAACCACACTGCTTTGCGCGCTCGCCGCCGCCGCGACGCTCTCGGCCTGCGACCGCGCCGCCCCCCAGTCGTCCGCCGATCCCTACGCCACCCCCAAGCTCGAATCGGTACCCGCGAAGGTCACCGCCGTCCGGCACAAGGGCGCGTTTGCCGAGGGCGCGGCGCTCAGCATGGGCGCGGAGCTGAAGCCGCTCGATCCGTCGCCGACCAAGACCGTGCGTCTCGATGTCACCCACCGCCTGATCGATCTCATGCCGGGGGCCAAGTTCACGGCCTGGACGTTCGGCGACCAGGTGCCGGGCCCGACGGTGCGCGCGCGAGTCGGCGACCGCATCAAGTTCGTCATGACCAACCGCAGCGACGAGCCGATCGGGCCGCCGCAGATCGTCACCGCGCCGATGATGCATTCGATGGACTTCCATGCGGCGATGGTGTCGCCCCAGGACAAGTACCGCTCGATCGCGCCCGGCCAGACCATCGAGTTCGAGTTCGTGGCGAACTACCCCGGCATCTTCATGTACCACTGCGGCACGCCCATGGTGCTCGAGCACATCGCCTCGGGCATGTACGGCGCGGTGGTGGTCGAACCGCGCGAAGGCTACCCGACGAAGGTGAACCGCGAGTACGTGATCGTGCAGAGCGAGCTCTATACCAAGCCGCACCCGCAGAAGCGCCGGGTCGAGGGCGCCGCGGTGCACGTTCTCGACACCGAGCGGCTGCGCGCCTCGCAGCCAAACCACACCGTGTTCAACGGCGTGCACGACGGCATGATCAAGAAGCCGCTGCCGGCCAGGCCCGGGGAGCGCGTGCGGCTGCACGTGCTGAACGTCGGCCCGAGCAAGACCTCGAGCTTCCACGTGGTGGGCACGATCTTCGACCGCGTCTGGATCGAGGGCAACCCGGACAACCAGATGCGCGGCATGCAGACGGTGCTGCTCGGCTCCTCGAACAGCGCCACCGTCGAATTCGTGATTCCGGAGGCGGGCTCGTACATCATGGTCGACCACCATTTCGCCAACGCCTCGCAGGGCGCGATCGGCATCATCGAGGCCGGCGTCAAGGCGGAAGAGGCGGCGCACGAGCACCACAACCTGCCGGCCTCCGCGGCGCCGGGCGACCCGGAGGCGCTGCAGGCGAAGACCAACTTCGAGTCGAAGTGCGTCGCCTGCCACGCCATCGCCGGCGGCGAGGGCGCCAAGATCGGCCCCGATCTCCTCGGCGTCACCAGGCGCCGCAGCGAGGACTGGATCGCGAAGTTCCTCAAATCGCCGGAGGAGATGCTCGCCAAAGACCCCACGGCGAAGGCGCTGCTGACGAAGTACAAGGTGCCGATGCCCAACCAGGACCTGTCGGACGCGGAGATCCGCGGCTACCTGAAGTACTTCCGCTTCCTCGACGCCGCGCAGCCCAAGGCGGCGGCCAAGAAATAGGGACATGGGAGTGAAGAGCCTTCTCGCGTCCTGCTACGACCACGCCGTGGTGGCGCAGGCGAAGGCGCGCGGCCACGAAGTGGTATCGAAAGCCATTCACACGCAGCGCGGCGTGCAGCCCGGAACGGCGCGCGTGTCCCTCGAGAACGCGGCGCTGTCTTTCGCCTACGACCCGGCGCGCACCTCGCACGCTGCGATCGCCGGCGCGGTGGAGAAGCGGCTTCCGGCGCCCGGCCTCAGCCTGCGCTTCCTGCGGGCGATGCCGTGAGGTGACGCTCGGCAAAGATCAACGCTCGTCGGCGAGGAGGCGCGAGAGGGCGGGGTCGGGGTCGGCGAGGAGGTCGATGCCCGAGGCGGCGAAGCGCAGCGCGGCGGCGAGGGCGCGCCGTTCGCTCTCGTGCTCGAGCGACCACTGGGCGTGGCGGGAAAGCAGGGCGGCGGCGGTGCTGCGGCCCAGCGTCAGGGCGAAGCGGCGGGCGCCGGACTCGAGGCGGGCCGCGTCGCTGCCGGCATTCTTTTGCCACCAGGCTTCGGCCCGCTCGAGGGCGGCCTGGATGCGTGCCGAGAGGGCGACCAGGCCGGGCTCGCGCATGCCGTTGAGGAGGAAACCAACCTCGCGCTGGAGCGGCGCGAGGCCGCGCGGGCCGATGGCGCGCAGCGCATCGAGGGAGAGCACGTTGCTCGTGCCTTCCCAGATGGAGAACACCTGCGCGTCGCGCAGCAGCGCCGGCAGCCCGGTGTCTTCGACATAGCCCGCGCCGCCGAAGGCTTCGAGGACCTCGGAGACGACGGCCACCGACTGGCGGCCGGTGGTGACCTTGGCGACCGGCGTCAGCAGGCGAAGCAGCGCCTGCTGCTCGTCGCTCGCTTCGGCGCACTCGTCGCGGCCGAGCAGCTCGACGACGAAGAAGGCGAGGTGGAAGGCAGCCTCGAATTCCGCCTGCAGGCCGGCGAGGGTGTCGGCGTGCAGCGGCTGCCGCGCGAGCGGCGCGCCGAAGGCCACGCGCTCCCGGGCGTAGGCGCGCGCGAGCGCGAGGCCGCGGCGCATGTAAGCGGTGGCGGCGACGGCGTTCCAGGTGCGCGTGATGCTGAGCACGGTGCTGATGGCGCGCACGCCGTTGGCGAGCTCGCCCACCGGGATGGCGGGCGTGCCCTCGAGGGTCAGCTCGGCAGTCGGCAGCTTGCGCGTGCCGAGCTTGTCCTTGAGGCGATCGATGCTCAGGCGATTGGGGCGGCCGTGCTCGTCGCGCGTCTCGACGTAGAACATGGCGAGGCCCTTGCCGCCCGGCGGCGCGCCTTCCGGGCGCGCCAGGGTGAGCGCCATCTGCGAGGTGATCGCCGAGGTGAACCACTTGCGCCCGTGCAGCCGCCATCCCTCGCCCGGCGTGGCGCGCGCCAGCGTTTCCGCCAGCCCGACGTCCGAGCCGCCGATCGCCTCGGTCATCCACTGGCCGCTCGTCCAGAAGCGCGCCGGGTCGCGGCTGGTGAGGCGCGGCAGCGCGCGCTCGATCAGCGCGCGGTTGCCCGAGGCGAGCAGGGTGCGCGCCGCGCCGTCGCTCATGGCGAGCGGGCAGGCGTAGACGTCGGTGGACGGCGCGAAGAGATAGGCGAGGGCGAACTGCAGCACGCGCGAGTCCCTGCCGAGCGGCGCCTCGTAGGCGAGGGCGACCAGCCCTTCGCGCGCCGCGATTTCCTCGGCGCGTCGCCACAGCGGCGTGAGCGCGATGCGGTCGACGCGGTTCCCCCAGGCATCCCACTGTTCGAGGACGGGCTCGAGCGAGCGCTCGGCGAGCTGCTGCGCGTAGAGCTCGCCGCCGGCCAGCGCGCCCAGGCGCTCGAGGGCAGGCGCGGCGCCCGCCAGCGCGTCCTCCGGGAGCGTGCGATCGAGGTAGCTGCGCAGGACGCGGTCGTCGCGGTACTGGTTGCCGAGCCGCGGCGGCGCTTGGACGAAGGGCATCGATGGACTAAGCTCGCGCATGCCCGAGATTATCGACGAAGCTGCGGTGCGCGAGGCGCTGCGCTCTGCGGAAGACCCGGAAGCCGGCATGAGCGCGGAGGCGCAGAAACGATTCGGCTGGTCGAGGTAGCGGTGCCGCCGCGCTGGCGCGTACCGCTTCTCGTTCTCGGCTTCGTCTCCCTCGCCTTCGGCGTTGCCGGGGGGCTTTCCAGACTGACTCCGTGGTTGCCGGTTCCGGGAACGGCGATCGCGCTGCACGGCCCGCTGATGGTCTCGGCCTTCTTCGGCACCGTGATCTCGCTCGAGCGCGCCGCCGCCCTCGACCGCCCGTGGGCGTACGCGGCGCCGCTCGCCGCCGGGGCCGGCGGCGTGCTCCTGCTTTCCGGCTTCGTCATGGCCGGGTTCGTCGCGCTCGCCATCGCCGCGCTCGTCCTCCTCGCCGCGAGCGCCGCGGTGATGCGCCGCCAGCCCTCGCTCGAGACCGCGACGCTGCTCGCCGGCGCCGGCGCCTGGCTCGCCGGCAACCTGATGCTCTTCGAGGGCCTGGCGGCGCTGCCGTGGTGGATCGCCTTCTTCGCCCTCACCATCGGCGGCGAGCGGCTCGAGCTCTCGCGCTATCTCAAGCGGGATCCCTGGACGCGGCGGGCGTTTGGCTTGCTCGCCGGCGTGTTGCTCCTTTCCCCCGTTGTTCCGTGGCTCCTGGGGGTGGCGCTCGTCCTGCTTGCCGCGTGGCTCTTCGCCTTCGACCTCGCCCGTGTCACGGTGCGCCAGTCCGGCCTGCCGCGCTACGTCGCCGTATGCCTGCTCGCCGGCTACTTCTGGCTGGCGGTGGGCGGCGTGCTGATCGCGGCGTCCTATGCCTACGACGCCGCCATGCACGCGATTTTCGTCGGCTTCGTCTTCTCCATGGTCTTCGGCCACGCGCCCGTGATCCTGCCCGCGGTGCTTAGGGTGCGCTTGCCCTACAGCAGCTTTTTCTATGTTCCTCTGTTCCTCCTCCACGCATCGCTTGCCGTGCGGGCCACGCTATCCACCGCGCTCGGCGCCTGGGGCAACGCCGCGGCGATCGCGCTCTTCATCGCCACCGCTGCTTTGATCTGCGTCAAAGGGTCCGCCGCGCCGGCGCGCTAGCTTGGGCGCCATGAACGCTCCGATTCCCGGCACCACCGTCTTCGACGGCGCGCAGGCACGCAAGGGCCATGCGCTCAACAGGATGTGCTTCTCCTTCAACAGCGCGGAGAACCGCGCCGCGTTCCTGCGCGACGAGGACGCCTACTGCCGCCGGTACGGCCTGAACGACGCGCAGCGCGACGCGATCCGCCGCCGCCACGTGCTCGATCTCATCGCCGCCGGCGGCAACATCTACTACCTCGCCAAGTTCGCCGGCATCTTCGGCCTGGGCGTGCAGGACGTCGGCGCGCAGCAGACCGGCATGAGCGTCGAGGCCTTCAAGGCGATGCTGGTCGAGAAAGGCAGATAGCCATGGCGCGTATCGTCGGCGCGGTCACCACCTCGCACATTCCCGCGATCGGCTCGGCCATCGCCAAGGGGCTGCAGGGCGAGCCGTACTGGAACAGGGCCTGAGCATGCTCGGGGCTCCGCTCGGCAGCGTGCTCGAGCCGCGCAAGCTCGTCACCGCCTCGCCGCAGGCCACGGTGTGCGACGCGGCCGCGATCATGAAGGAAGGCAAGGTCGGCGCGATCCTCGTCGTCGAGGATGGGCGCCTGGTCGGCATCTTCACCGAGCGCGACGCGCTTTGCCGCGTCATCGCGCCCGGGCGCGACCCGCGCACGACGACGCTTGCCGAAGTGATGACGCGCGAGCCGATCACCGTTACGCCGGAAGAAACGTTCGGCTGGGCGCTCCTGCTCATGCACGAGAAGTCTCGGCGCGCCACGCGCTCGACCCCGACCTCGAGGAATTCGCCGCCGAAGCCGCGCGGCGCAAGGCCATCCGGCGCCGCGCGTAGGCCTTTCATAAAGGCTTCTCAGGCCCTGCCGGTCGGTAGAGGAAGCTCGTCCACGCTTTCCACCTGGGCGTGCGCAAAACGCTCGAGCATGGCGCACTTGTCGGACATCGCGTCCGAGTCTCCCCAGCGGTTAAAGAACTCGTCGGGATCGTTCTTCAGGTCGTAAAGCTCTCCGCCGGGGGCGCCCTCCGTGATGCTCAGACGCCAGTCCCGCGTCACGAGACCATGGGCGCGCAGCATGCGCCCGGGGCGGTGACCGCCCAACTGGTGGTCGTACTGAATGAGCGCGCTTTCGCGGGGCGCCATGCCGCGTCCTTCCAGTGCGGCGAGCTGGCTCGCGCCTTCCATTCCCCGGTAGGGTGCAACCCCGGCGCGCTCGAGCACGGTCGCGGCCACGTCGATCGTGGAGGCTATGGCTCCGGAGCGGCGGCCCTTCATCCGCGATTTCGGATCGCACCACAGGAAAGGGGTGCGGATCAGACCCTGGTACAGCAGGCTTCCTTTCAGCATCAGGCGGTGATCGCCGAGGTAATCGCCGTGGTCGCTCATGAAAATGAGCACAGTCTCCTCGCGCCGGCCGCTCGCCTGCAAGGCGGCAAGTACCTGCCCGACCGCATCGTCGATGAAAGCGATCATGCCGCAGGTCAACGCCCTAGCTTCAAGCGCTTCGCGCTCGCTCACGGCAAAGGCCCCATGCCCCTCGCCCGTCGACCTACCGCTCTCGCGCGCGGCGATCAGGCGCTTTATCAACGGCGCCGGTTGCCAGTCCGTCGCGGTGAAGGCGGCGGGACGTGGCATTTCTTCGGGCTTGTAGAAGTCCCAATACCTGCCTGGAGGCGTGAAGGGGTGGTGCGGGTCCGGGAACGACACCATCAGGAAGAACGGACTGTCCTTTCCAGCGTGACGTAGATACTCCACGGCACGGTCGCGGATGAATGCCGTGGGGTAGAGCTCTTCGGGCATGGCGATGCGAATCGCCTGCGGACATCGGTAGCGGTGCTCCAGCACAGCCTCGGCACTAAGGAAGCGCTCGGCCTGCGGAGCTTGCTCACGCAACCAGCGCAGATAATCCGCTCCGCATTGATGGCCGTGGCCCGTCACGAGGTCGACGTGCTGAAAGCCGTAGAACGGCACGTTGACCGCCTGCTTCCCCGCCTCCCAGCGGCGCGGGTCTTCCTCTTCGTAATGCTGTCCGCCAAGGTCCTGTCGCACGGCGCTCGCTAGCGCGGCGGGCGGCTTGCGAAGGCCCGCATCGGGTTCCGGGGCCATCAAGGTCGGCGCCACGCCGAGGAAATTCTGGAGGTGGCTCTTTCCCACGAGCGCCGTGCGATAGCCTGCCCCCGTGAGCAATTCCACGAACGTCACGCTCGAACGCGCCAGCGGAACCCCGTTTGCCCGCACGCCGTGCGACGAAGGCATGCGGCCGGTCATCAGGCTTGCGCGGTTGGGCATGCACACGGGGCTTGCCACGTAAAAACGGTCCATCGCTACGCCGCCAGCCGCGATGGCGTCGATGTGCGGGGTCTTCAGGACCGGATGACCGTAGCAGCCTAGGTGGTCTGCCCTTTGCTGGTCGGTGATGAAAAGGATGAAGTTAGGCTGTGCTGAGGCCATATGCCTCGCGCTGTCCTTCGCGTCTATCCCAGCGTCGGCATGTTGAGGCCCGGCGCGGGCGTGTCCTGGTGCGGCCAGCGCGAGGTGATGACTTTGGTGCGGGTGTAGAACTTGACGCTCTCGATGCCGTGCACGTGCAGGTCGCCGAAGAGCGAGCTCTTCCAGCCGCCGAAGGAATAGAACGCGACCGGCACCGGGATCGGCACGTTGATGCCGACCATGCCGACCTGGATCTCGGCGGCGAAGCGACGCGCCGCGCCGCCCGACTCGGTGAATATCGCCGTGCCGTTCGCGTACGGGTTACGGTTCACCAGCGCGATCGCCTCTTCGAGGGTCTTCGCCTTGAGGACCACCAGCACCGGGCCGAAGATCTCGTTCCTGTAGATCTCCATGTCGGGCGTCACGTGATCGAAGAGCGAGGTGCCGAGGTAGAAGCCCTGCTTCGGCGTCTGCTGCTGGCGCGCGTCGACCACGAGCTTCGCGCCTTCGGCGACGCCCTTATCGATGTAGGAGGCGACCTTGTCGCGATGCTGCGCGGTCACGAGCGGGCCCATGTCGGCGCCCAGGCGGATCGCTTTGGCTTTCTTCTGCAAGAGACGAACCAACGGGTCCGCCGCAGCCCCGACTGCCACGACGGCGCTGACAGCCATGCAGCGCTCGCCGGCGGAGCCGTAGGCCGCGCCGATCAGCGCTTCGGCGGCGAACTCGAGATCCGCGTCCGGGAGCACCACCGCATGGTTCTTCGCGCCGCCAAGGGCCTGGACGCGCTTGCCGGCTTTTGCCGCGGTCTCGTAAATGTACTTTGCGATCGGCGTGGAGCCGACGAAGGAAATGGCGTTGATGCCGGGGTGCAGGAGAAGAGCATCGACAGCGGCCTTGTCCCCATGCACCACGTTGAAGACGCCGTCGGGCAGGCCCGCCTCCTTCAATAGCTCCGCCATGCGGATGGAGGCGGAGGGCACCTTTTCCGAAGGCTTCAGAACGAAGGCGTTGCCGCAGGCGATCGCCATCGGGAACATCCAGAGCGGCACCATCACCGGGAAGTTGAACGGCGTGATGCCGGCGCAGACGCCAACCGGCTGGTGGATGGTGTGGGTGTCGACCTGCGTGCCGACGTTCTCGGAGAACTCGCCCTTGAGGAGGTGCGGGATGCCGCAGGCGAACTCGACCACCTCGATACCGCGCTGCACCGAGCCCATCGCGTCCTCGAGCACTTTTCCGTGCTCGGAGGAGACGATCTCGGCAAGTCCTTTTTGGTGCTTCTTGAGTAAGACCAGGAACTCCTGCATCACCCGTGCGCGGCGGATCGGCGGTGTGTCGCGCCATGCGGGGAACGCGGAAGCCGCCGCCTGAACAGCTTTTCCAATGAATTCCTCGTTACAGAAAGGAACGCGCTTGGTTACCTGCCCGGTCGCGGGGTTGTAGACGTCGCCCGAGCGGCCCGAAGGCGCCAACGCCTTGCCGCCGATCCAGGCGGGAACGGCGGGGAGCCCCAGTTCGATGCGCTTATTCATGACGAACCTTCCTTCACTCCGCCTTCACCCCGGCGGCCCGGATGAGGCGGCCTTTGTATTCGAGGTCGGCACGAATAAACGCGGCAAATTCCTCCGGCGGGCTTCCGACCGCGGTGTAGCCCTTGTTGACGATCTCTCTTTCCTTGAACTCTGCGTCAGCGAGGATGCCGGCCACGTCCTTGCTGATGCGCGCGATGAGCGGGCGCGGCGTCGCGCTGGGCGCGAACAGCCCGAACCACGGCTGCGGATCGATGTCGGGGAAGCCGGCCTCGCGCAACGTCGGCACGTCAGGATACAGGCCAAGGCGCTCTTTCCTCGCGATGGCGAGCGGCTTTAGCCGACCGGTTTGGAAGTGGCCGCGCGTGGTCGCCGCGCCGCCAAGCGTGAACTGGACCTCGCCCGCGATGGCGGCCGTGAGTGCCGGCGCGATGCCCTTGTAGGGAATGTGTGCGATGCTGATGCCCGTCTGCGCTTTCAGCGCCTCGAAGAGCAGCTGAGGCTGACTGCCGTTCCCATAAGAACCGTAGTTGAGTGCGCCAGGCCGCATGCGCGCGAGGGCGACCAGTTCCTGCATGCTGTTGACCGGTACCGACGGATGAGCCACGACCATCTGGTGCAGGTCGATGAGCTGCGTGATCGGCGCAAGATCCTTGAGCGGATCGAACGACATGTTCGCGTAAAGATGAGGATTACTCGTGACCGTCTGGTCCGTGGTGAGGAAAAGCGTGTGGCCATCGGGTGCCGACTTGACAACGAACTCCGCCCCGATATTCGTCGCCGCGCCGGACCGGTTGTCGACGAGCACGGTTTGGCCCCACAGCTTCGTCAGTCGGTCGGCCAGCGGGCGCGCCATGCCGTCCACCCCGCCGCCGGGCGGATATGGAACCACAATACGAACCGGACGCGTCGGGAACTCCTGTGCATGGGCGACGCCGATGAAAAGCGCAACCAACGCGAGAAAGAGGTTTTTCATCGTTCCTCCATGAAGTGGTGCTTCAACAAGGCAATCGTGCGGGCCGGATCCTCGAGCTTCGGCAGATGTCCGATGCCGGCCAGCTCGGTAAACCGGCTGCCGGGGATCGCTGCGGCGATCGTGCGGGCGATTTCCGGCGGGTTTACTTTGTCCTCGCTGCCCGTCGCGAGGAGCGTGGAAGCGCGGATGCTTCCGGCGAACTCGCACACATCCGTGGCGTCGGTCGCCCGCGCCGACTGCATCAATCCTCTGGGATGGGTGGCCATCAGGACTTCCCTCGTGAGGCGTACCGCGACCTCCGAAGCCTGGGGACCCAGCAGCACGCGCCAGCGCTGTTCGCTCATCGCTATCGCGCCGGCCCGCGCTGATTCGTCGCGCAGAGCCAGACTTCTCGCGCGCTCCTCGGCCGGCAGCCACTTCTGGCCGCGCGAAGCGCCGAGCAAAACCAGCCGGCGCACCCGTTGCGGATGTCGGGCGGCGAATGAGGCGGCGACGAGCGAGCCGAAGGAACTTCCCGCCACATGGGCAGATGCGATGCCGAGAGCCTCCATGAGTGCGGCCAGCGCATCGGCGTACTGCCAATTCGTGGGCGCTGCGTCGCGCAGGAAATCGCTCAGGTAATAGCCCGGCGCGTTCCAGGCGATCGTGCGGAAGCTTGCACCCAGTCCGTCCAGCACGTATCGCCAGCCGGTGCAGTTTGACCCGATGCCGTGAAGGAGCAGCACCGTGCCGTGATGCCCGGTGCCTGCCTCCATGTAGCTCATGCGCGCTCCCTCCATCCCGGCGCGCTCCGGGTCGATCGCGACGAGCCTCAACTCCGGCAGCGCAGGCACGCGGCTCATGACTCGAAGAGCATCGCGACGCCGTAGGCCTCCTCGGCCGGTACGAGCAGGCGCTCTTTCACCGCGCGCACCGTGATGCCCGCTGCGCCAAGCCTCGCCTCCTGCCCGGCGAGGTCGCGCGTGCGGAAGGTCACGGCCGCGATCGCCGGCAGCGGGGGGAGCAGCGTTCCAGGCAGCCATTCGCGGACGTCCCGGAAGTCGATCAGAGTGAGGTGGCCGACGAGCGAAAATTGAAACCTCCACGCGCTTCCCTCGCGCGCAGGGGCTATGCCGAGATATCGCTCGTACTTTGCGGCGAAATGCGGGAGATCGTCGACGACCAGCAGACAGTCGGAAAGCGCGGTGCACCCGTTCGGGTGGGCGATATAGCGCGGCTGGTAGACGTATTCCGGCGTCATATGCCGGGCAGCCTGGATGTAGCCCTCTGGAGAGTCTTCGGGGGCAAAGTGCACGCGCTCGAACTTCGCCGTGCGAACGCCCGCCGGCGTGTCGATATCCCGTTGCAGCGGGATCACGCCGGAGGTGCGCATGCCGGCCGCCGAGAGCCGCGCGTCGACCTTCTGCAGCGCTTCGGAGTTGAAGCAGATGATGTGCGCCCCTTGGTGGCGTCTGAGAAATTCCTCGATGCGTGGCGCCGGAGCCGCGGGCGTCTCGCTCGCCAGGATCTCGAGGTAGTTGCGATCGAACATCACGCAGCGGTTGCCGGAGCCAAAGGCTTGCACGGGCTCGCCCGGCTTCCAGGCGCCCGAATGTGGCGAGTACGGCGTGAGGATGAAGCCCATCGCCTCGAAGCGTCGCGCGGCTTGCGTCAAGTCGCGCACTGCCATACCGACGTGGTTGATGCTGTCGATGTAGGCGGACCCCATTATCGGGAAGCGGCGCGCCTGGAGCGTCCGTCGCTCCGCAGACCGCATGACTCGAAGGCAGCACGCGTGGCGGCCTTTTCCGGCTCGGTGAGATCGAGGAGAGGGCGGCGCACCGGCCCGCCACGCTGCCCGAGCAGCTCCTGCCAGTACTTCTGGTGCGCGGCCGCCTTGCCGGCCGGCCGCGTTTCCTTTAGCGCCTTGCGCACCGGATCCAGGCTAGCTCGCACTTCGCGCGCCTTGTCGACCGCGCCCTGAAGCGCGAGTTGAGTGTACTCGTGCATGCGCCGGTCGGACGCGGTCTGCAGCAGGTAGGGCGGCGTCGAACAGAGGTACACCTGCCAGCCGAGCTCCACCATGTTGTCGAGCCAGTCGTCTTCACTGGAGGTGCTGACGATCAATCGGTCTCCGGCCATGCGAGTCAGCCGCGAATACAGCTCGCGCGGCACGCTGTACTTGATAGCGACGATGTTTGGAATCTCGGCAATCCGCAGGCAGAGCTCTGGCGAGAGCGTATAGCCGCAGTCGGGCGGCTGGTTCCACAGCGTTACCCCGATATCGACCTGCCCGGCGATGTGGCGGTAATACTCGTATACCGTGTCGTCGGTATGCGCGCCGAAGTACAGCAGCGGCGTATGCACGACAATGTAATCCGCGCCGATGGCCTGGGCGTGCTTGGCCAGCTCGATGACCGTGTCTAGGCTCTGGTCGGAGCACGAGACCATCACGCCGCCGCCGTTCTCCTCCACCGCGAGCTCCGCGGTGCGCTTTCTCTCGGCAACGGTCATGGAGGCGAACTCGCCCTGCTTGCCGTTGACGAAGAGTCCCGCGATGCCCAGCTCGCGATACCAGTGCCGCAGGTTGGCGCGCCAGCCCGCTTCGTCGACCCGGAGCTCTACGGTGAAAGGCGTCAACGTCGCGGCCCAGATTCCTCTGAGGTTCTGCCGCGCATAATCCTTGGCTTCGTGTCTGCGATATTTCACTTCGACTCCCCGTGACTGGTCAAGCGTTCGCTTCTGCCCGCTAGCAGCTACGGCGCCATTCTCCCTGGTGGACGCCGTCGGCCGAAACAGCGATTCGGCGTTATGGACGCCCGGTCGAGCTTGCCGCTGTCGAGGGTCGGTAACGACGTCAGCACTTGAATGACGTTCGGCAGTTTATGGCCGGCAAGCCTCTCTTCGAGAAAGCGCCGCAGGTCGCTCGGTGGTCGCCGTTTGCGGCTTGAGTCGCACGAGCGCCACCAGTTCCTCATCGATCCCCTTGGCCCTGCCGACGACGCAGCACAGCGCCACCGCGGGTGCGCGTAAAGGGCAGCTTCGATATCCAAGGGATAGACGTTGTAGCCGGAACGCTTGATTACATCCCTGGCTCTGCCTGCGATGAAGAGCGCGCCCCCGTCGTTGGGATTGAACGCATTGGCTTTTGGGGGTCTGTTGAATTGCAGGTGAGCAATGCCGGTTTCGTCGAGCGCGACCTTGACGGTATGCGCGTCATACGCCGCGGTGTCGTGCATCGGATTGGTCATTCACTTGGCCTTTCTACTCGAAAGAACGCCGCAATCTCTCGACGACTGGTGAAGCGCCTGCCACAGCTTTTCCGAGGTAAGCGGCACGTCGAGATGGCGGACGCCGTGATCGTTCAGCGCGTCCACCGCAGCGTTGACGATCGCGGGAGGAACGCCGATCGCTCCGGACTCCCCGACGCCTTTGGCGCCAAGGGCGTTGGCGGGGGAGGGCGTCTGCATTTCAGCCAGTCGCACTCCGGGAATATCCGTCGCGCGCGGCACGGCGTAGTCCATCAGCGATCCGGTGAGAAGCTGGCCTTCTGCATCGTAAACCAGGCGCTCGAGGAGCGCCTGGCCGAGGCCTTGCGCGAAACCGCCGCTGAGCTGCCCCTCGACGAGCAGCGGATTGATCACCACCCCAGCGTCGTCCGCCCATGCGAAGCGCTCGATCGCCAGCTCGCCGGTGTCCCGGTCGATCGAGACCGCCGCGATGCAGCAGCCGCTGCTCCAGGCTTCGCCTTCGGCTGCGTACTCTATCGAGACCTCGATGGGCAGGGGTTCGCAGGCAAGCTGTCGTTCGCGTGCCAGCCTTGCGGCCCGCAGCACCGCGCTGCCGCCGATCGCCGTGCTGCGGCTTGCCAGCGCTCCTATGCCGGCGGGCGCGGTCCGCGTGTCTCCCTGGAGGACTTGCACGGCCTCGAATGGGACGCCGAGCTCGTCGGCAGCGATCTGGGCGAACGTGGTGCGATGGCCCTGTCCTTGCGGGGTGGTGCCGCTTGCTACGAGGACGCGGCCGTCGGCCTCGAGCCGGATGCGGGCGCTCTCGCTCCCACGGCCGCAGGGTTCGATGTAGAAGGCGATGCCGATACCGTAGAGTTTGCCTGTTGCGCGCCGGCGCGAGCGCTCCTCGCAAAGCGCCCGGTAGTCACCCGCTAGCAACGCCTTCTCAAGGAGCTCCGGGTAAGCGCCGGAGTCGATCTTTTCGCCGGTCGGCGTGGCGTACGGAAGGCGGTCCGGCGGAATGAGATTGCGGCGGCGCAGGTCGGCCGGATCCATTCCGATCGCGCGCGCCGCTTCGTCCACGAGCCGCTCCATGAGCATGGCGGCTTCCGGGCGCCCCGCGCCACGGTAGATTCCCACGGGCGCCGCGTCGTCGATGACACCGCGCGCGAGCACTTGTAAGGCAGGAACGCGGTAAGGGCCGGGCAGTATGCGGCCGGCGTTCCACGCAGGCACGACCGCGCTGAACGGCATCCACGCGCCGAGCGGAAAGCTCAGCCGTGCCCGCAGGCCGAGCAATGTGCCGTCACGCTTGAGCGCCAGCTCGCCGGCGAGCCGCGCACCGCGACCGTGGGATGCCGAGACGAGGTCCTCACCGCGCGCTGCGACCCACTTCACCGGACGCCTGACCTCGCGGGCCGCCCAGGCCACCACCAGGTCCTCCGGGTAAATGGACGCCTTGCCGCCGAAAGCGCCGCCGACATCGGCCACCACCACGCGTACGCTGCGCGGATCGAGCCGGAGCAGCTTCGCCAGGTGATCGCGCGCGCGATGCGGCGCCTGGCTCGAAAGCCACACGGTTAGCTCACCTCGCTCGGCGTCCCACGAGGCGAGCGTCGCCCGGGGCTCGAGCGGCGCGGGCGCCACGCGGGGTTGTTCGACTGTCAGCGCGACGACTTCGTCGGCGCCGGCGAACGCCGCTTCCACATCGCCCGCGCTCCATTGATGCCGGAAAGCCTCTTCTGCGCCCTCTCCGAGGTCGAGCGCCGGCGTTTCGGGGTGGAACTCGACTTCGATGCTCTCCGTCGCATCACGGGCGACATCGATGGATTCGGCGATCACCGCGGCAACAGGCTCCCCGACATAGCGCACCTCTTCGCGCGCAAGCACATGCCGGTTCGCGACTCGAGTCTCGATCATCGTCCCGTTAACCGGCAGCGGGCCGATGGGCCCGAGGTCGCGCGCCGTAAGCACCCGCGCTACCCCGGGCATGGCGAGCGCCGCGTCGGCGTTGAGTGCAGCGATCCTCGCCCGCGCGTGTGGACTGCGAATGAAAGCGAGATGCAGGCAGCCCGCCGGGGCCCGATCGCCGACGAAGCAGCCGGCGCCGGTGAGCAGCGCATCGTCCTCGACGCGCCTGCGCGGCCGGCCGACCTGTGCCTCCCCATGTCGGCCGATATCCGAGGGTTTCAAGCGCGAGCTGGCGACTTGCCGGGGTGCACGTGCCCGCAAGCGGGGCAAGTGCGCTTCTCCTTGCTTGCGTAGAACGCTTCGAACAGCGGCGGCAGGTCCTTGACGATGCTCTTCAGCTGGACTTCCACGCGATAGACGACCCCGCTGCATTCGGGGCAATACCACTCGAACCCGTCCAGCATGCCTTCGGGGCGCTGGCGCTCGATGACGAGGCAGCGGCTGTCCGCCTCCGGGCGCTGCGGGGAGTGCCGCACATGCGCGGGGAGCAGGAGCATAGCCCCCTCCCTAAGGTCGATGCGGCGCTGTTTACCGTCCTCCAGGACGTTCAGGTAGGCATTGCCCTTGAACTGCCAGAAGAACTCCTCGTACGGGTCGTCGTGGAAATCGGTGCGCTGGTTCGGCCCACCGACCACGGTGACGATGAAGTCGGTGTCCTGCCAGATCTGCTGGTTGCCGACCGGCGGCTTCAGCAGGTGTCGATGCTGATCGAGCCATTTGGGGAAGTCGATCGGGTCGAACATAGCAGGGCAGGGTTGCATTCTGCTCCGCAGGACGCCCTCCCCGTAAGCGATTTTTTCTGCTTGAATCATGAGCTGTCCTCATGAATATCACGCTCCGGCAGCTGCGCGCGTTCGTCGAAGTGGCGAGGCGGCGCAGCTTCACCACGGCCGCCCGCCACTTGCACCTGACCCAGTCGGCGCTGAGCCACCTCTTGCGCGAGCT
>JBQTJF010000300.1:0-3385 GCA_052387375.1 Betaproteobacteria bacterium | reverse complement strand
CCGATCTGGATGAATTGCTTCTGCGAATTGAGCCTTCCCTCCCTGTGAATCTTGTCGGCCACAGCCTGGGGGGCAACGTGGCGGCGCTGTATGCAGGAATCCGTCCCCAGCGGATCAGGAGACTTGTGAACCTGGAGGGCTTCGGCATGCCG
The DNA here is from genome assembly GCA_052387375.1 of Betaproteobacteria bacterium. Classification (GTDB taxonomy): domain Bacteria; phylum Pseudomonadota; class Gammaproteobacteria; order Burkholderiales; family SG8-39; genus SCGC-AG-212-J23. The sequence goes on along the minus strand of JBQTJF010000300.1, from coordinate 3,233 downwards.
CCGACGCGTCCGGAGGACGCGCCGCGGCGCTACGCGCGCTGGCTCGACGAGCTGCGCGACCGGCCGGGCCTGCGGCCCTATAGGGATTTCGACGAGCTGGCGCAACGGCTGAGAAAGGGAAATCCCAGGCTGAGTCTTGAAAGATCCAGCTTCCTTGCCCGCCACTGGGGGCGCGAGGCGGAGGACGGCAGCGTCGTGCTGCGCGGCGATCCGGCGCACAAGATCGTCAATCCGGTGCTCTACCGCTACGACGAGGTGCGCGCCTGCTGGCGCCAGGTGACGGCGCCGGTGCTGTGGGTGGACGCCGCCGAGTCCGACACGCCGGCGCGCATGAAGCTCGATGCGGCGCAGCTCGCGGAACGGCGGGGGGCCTTCGCGAACCTCAGCTACGAGGTGGTGAAGGATGCCGGCCACATGCTGCACCACGACCAGCCCGAGGCGCTGGCGCGCTTGATCGAGCCGTTCCTCGCCGGCTGATGGCGCAGTTCTTCGCCATCCATCCGACGCATCCGCAGGCGCGCCTGGTGCGCCGCGCCGCGGACATCGTGCGCGCCGGCGGCCTGATCGCGTATCCGACCGACTCCTGCTACGCGCTCGGCTGCGCGCTCGGCGAGGCGAAGGCGCTGGAGCGCCTGCGCCGCGTGCGCGGCATCGACGCGCGCCATCACCTGACGCTGATGTGCCGCGACCTCGCCGAGATCGCGAATTACGCGATCGTCGGCGACGCGGCGTACCGCTTCCTCAGGACGCCGGGCAGCTACACCTTCATCCTGCGCGCGCGGCGGCCGGTGCCGCGCCGCGTGACGCGCAAGAAGACGATCGGCGTGCGCGTCGCCGGGCATGCCGTGGCGCAAGCGCTGCTCGTCGAGCTCGACGCGCCGATGCTCTCGGCGACGCTCATCATCCCGGGCGAGGCGGCGCCGCTCTCCGACGCGACGGAGGTCCGCGCGCGGCTCGAGCGCGAGCTCGATCTCGTCGTCGATTCCGGCTCGTGCGGCACCGAGCCGAGCACGGTGATCGATCTCACCGGCGAAGCGCCCGTGGTCCTGCGCAAGGGCAAAGGCTCGCTGGCGCCGTTCGCGGCGCAACCCGTCTGATAAAATCGGCCCGCATAAGATGGACGTCAACAATCTCGTTCAGACGGTCGCCATCTACGCCATCCCGGTGCTGTTCGCGATCACGCTGCACGAGGCGGCGCACGGCTACGTGGCGCGGCATTTCGGCGACCTGACGGCGCACGCGCAGGGGCGCATCAGCCTCAATCCGCTGCGGCACATCGACTGGCTGGGCACGGCAGTGGTGCCGCTCGTCATCCTGCTCGTGACTGGCGGCAAGTTTCTCTTCGGCTGGGCGAAGCCCGTGCCGGTCAACTACTCGGCGCTGCGCAAGCCGCGCCAGCACATGGCGTGGGTGGCCGCCGCCGGCCCGGCCGCGAACCTGGCGATGGCGCTCGCCTGGGCGGTGGCATTGCGCGCCAGCATCGCCATGACCGAGCGCGCCGGCGCCTGGGCGGAAGTGGCGCAGGTGTACGGCACGACCGGACTGGTGGACGCGGCCTTGCGCCACGGCAGCGGCGCGGCGGAGTACCTGATCGGCGTCGCCGCGGCCGGGATCCTCGTCAACCTGGTGCTGATGCTCCTCAACCTGCTGCCGATCCCGCCGCTCGACGGCGGCCGCGTCGTCACCAGCCTCCTGCCGACGCGCGCGGCCTGGCGCTTCGCCAAGCTCGAGCCCTGGGGCGTGCCGCTGCTGCTGGTGCTCGTGTTCCTGCCGGTCTACGGCTCCAACGCCCTGAGCCTGATCCTGAGCCCGCTGCTTTTCGAGTCCGAGGCGCTGGTGCGCGCGATGGTGCTCCTCTAGTGTTCGAGACCCGAGTGCTGTCGGGCATGCGCCCGACCGGCAGCCTGCACCTCGGCCACTATCACGGCGTGCTGAAGAACTGGGTGCGGCTGCAGGCCGAGTATCCGTGCCTGTTCTTCGTCGCCGACTGGCACGCGCTCACCACCGACTATGAGAGACCCGCCGACCTGCAGAAGAACTGCTGGGACATGGTGATCGACTGGCTCGCCGCCGGCGTCGATCCCGGGCAGGCGATCCTGTTCATCCAGTCGCAGGTGCCCGAGCACGCGGAGCTGCACCTGCTGCTGTCGATGATCGCGCCGCTCGGCTGGCTGGAGCGCGTGCCGACCTACAAGGACCAGCAGGAGAAGCTCGCCGACCGCGATCTCTCGACCTACGGCTTCCTCGGCTACCCGCTGCTGCAGTCGGCCGACATCCTCATCTACCGCGCGCGCTTCGTGCCGGTGGGCGAGGACCAGGTGCCGCACGTCGAGTTCACGCGCGAGATGGCGCGGCGCTTCAACCACCTCTACGGCCGCGAGCCGGGCTTCGAGGACAAGGCGAAGGCCGCGGTGAAGAAGATGGGCACCAAGAAGGCGCGGCTGCTCAACGAGCTGCGCACCAAGTTCCTCGAGCAGGGCGAGGCCGAGTCGCTGCTGCGCGCGCAGGCGCTGCTCACGGCGCAGCAGAACCTCTCGCGCGGCGACCGCGAGCGCCTGTACGGCTGGCTCGAGGGCGGCGGCAAGAGGATCCTGGTCGAGCCCGAGGCGCTGCTCACGGAGGCGGCGCGCATGCCCGGCCTCGACGGGCAGAAGATGTCCAAGTCCTACGGCAACACCATCGCGCTGCGCGAGGAGCCCGAGTCGGTGGCGAAGAAGGTCCGCACCATGCCGACCGACCCGGCGCGCGTGAAGCGCTCCGATCCCGGCAACCCGGAGAAATGCCCGGTCTGGGACCTGCACAAGGTCTACTCCGGCCAGGAGCGCCGGGACTGGGCGTGGCAGGGCTGCACCACCGCCGGCATCGGCTGCCTGGACTGCAAGCAGCCGGTGATCGAGGCGATCAACGCCGAGCTGGCGCCGATGCGCGCGCGGGCGCAGACCTACCTCGACGACCCGACGCTGGCGAAGAACATCATCGCCGACGGCTGCGACAAGGCGAAGCGCCTCGCCGCCGAGACCATGCGCGAGGTGCGCGAGGCGATGGGGATCGACTACGCATGAGACATCCTGTGTCAACCCTTGGCCGTGTTGAGGGCTACGGCGCTGCGATGCAGGCGAGGTTGGTAGGGGGTTCTGGTGAACCAGGCGCGCCACAGCACGCGCACCCAAGCGCGGGCGAGGATGCGGATGGCGTGCGGGTGGTCGCAGCCGCGCGCGCGGGCGCGGTGATAG
>JBQTJF010000299.1:0-4300 GCA_052387375.1 Betaproteobacteria bacterium | reverse complement strand
GTGGGCCCGCGCCGGGGTGGGGGTGGGGCCTGCCCCGGTCAGCCTGGCGTTTTTCGTTTGGGTCCGGCGGGGGGGGCCCCCCCCACGCCGCGGCGCTGCTGTTGCGGGGCCTGAGGTGACCCTCGCCGCGTGCCTGCTGATTCCCGCGGCGGGCGCGGCGCTCGTCGCCGCCTGCCACCGCCTGCCCAACCTGCGCGAGGCGGTATCGCTGGCGAGCGCTGCCGCGACTTTCGCAGTCATTGTCCTTTTCACCCCGGAAGTTCTGCAGGGTGGCCGGCCGCGCCTCGTGCTCGGCGAAATGCTGCCCGGGCTCGCGCTGGTGCTCGAGCTCGAGCCGCTCGGGCTGCTCTTCGCGCTGATCGCCTCGGGCCTGTGGTTCGTCAGCGCGGTGTACTCGATCGGCTATATGCGCGGCAACGCGGAGGAGCACCAGACGCGCTTCTACGTCTGCTTCGCGCTCGCCATCGCCGCGGCGATCGGCGTGGCGCTGGCCGGCAACCTGCTGACGCTCTACCTCTTCTACGAGGCGCTGACGCTCATCACCTGGCCGCTGGTGACGCACCACGGCGACGGCGCGGCGCGCCGCGGCGGGCGCACCTATCTCGCGCTGCTGCTCGCCTCGTCGATGCTCTTCCTCCTGCCGGCGATGGCGGTTACCTGGTGGGAGGCGGGCACGCTCGACTTCGTCCCCGGCGGCATCCTCGCCGGGCGCGTCGCGGGCTGGGAGGCGTCGCTGCTGCTCGCGCTCTACGCCTTCGGCATCGGCAAGGCGGCGCTGATGCCGATCCACCGCTGGCTGCCGGCGGCGATGGTGGCGCCGACGCCGGTGTCGGCGCTCCTGCACGCGGTGGCGGTGGTGAAGGCGGGCGTGTTCGCGGTGCTCAAGGTGGTGCTGTACGTCTTCGGCCTGGATTTCGCGCGCGAGGCCTTCGCCTGGCTGCCGTGGGTCGCGGGCTTCACCATCGTCGCCGCCTCGGTGGTGGCGCTGCGCTCGGACAATCTGAAGCGCCGGCTCGCCTACTCGACGGTGAGCCAGCTCTCCTACGTGGTGCTCGCCGCGGCCATCCTGACGCCGCTTTCGGTGGCCGGCGCCGCGCTGCACATCGCCGCGCACGCCGTCGGCAAGATCACGCTCTTCTTCGCCGCCGGCGCGGTGTACACCGCCGCGCACAAGACCGAGGTGAGCCAGCTCGACGGCATCGGCCGGCGCATGCCCTGGACCTTCGCCGCCTTCGGCGTCGGCGCGCTGTCCATGATCGGGCTGCCGCCGGCGGCGGGCTTCGTCAGCAAGTGGTTCATCGTCTCCGGCGCGCTGCAGGCGGGCGAGTGGCTGGCGCTCGGCGTCATCACCGCCAGCACGCTGCTCAACGCCGGCTATTTCCTGCCGATTCTTTACAAAGCGTTCTTCAATCCCCTTCCCCAGGATGCGGCTTCTCACGGTGAAGCACCCATCTCGATGGTCGCCGCGCTGGTGGCGACCGCGGCGCTGACCATCCTCATGTTCTTCTTCGCCGAGCTGCCGCTCGCGCTCGCGGTGAGGCTGACGTGATCTGGAACGCCTTCCTCGCCGTGCTGGCGCTCACCGTCGCCGCGCAGCTCTTCATCGAGGCGCACCCGCATTTCGCCGTCGAGCGGCTGTTCGCCTGGAACGCGCTCTACGGCTTCCTCGCCTGCGCCGCGCTCATCCTGCTCGCCAAGGCGCTCGGCGTGCTCCTCAAGCGCCGCGACGACTACTACGATGATTAGCCACCCCGGCCTCGTCCTCATCCTCGCCGCCGCGCTCATGGCGCCGCTGCGCGGTTGGTCTCGAAACGTAACGGCTTTGGCGGGGCCGGCGGTCGCCTTGTATTTCGCGTTCACCGTTCCCGAAGGCGTTCATTGGCAGACGAGCTGGCTGGGCTTGGAGCTGACCCCGTTCGCCGTCGACAAGCTCTCGCGCCTCTTTGCCATCATCTTCGCGCTGATGGCGCTGGGCGGCGCGCTCTTTGCGCTCAACCAGCCGCGGCGGCTGGAGCTGCCGGCGGCGCTCCTCCACGCCGGCGCGGCGATCGGCGCCGTGCTCGCCGGGGACCTGGTGACGCTGTTCGTCTGCTGGGAGCTGATGGCGGTCGGCTCGACGCTGGTGCTGTGGGGCGCCGGCACGCCCTGCGCCGGGGCGGCGAGCATGCGCTACCTGATGGTGCACCTCTTCGGCGGCATGCTGCTCTTCGCCGGCGTCGCCGCGCAGGTGCTCGAGACGGGCAGCACTGCTTTTTCCGTCATGGCGCTCGACGGCGTTCCCCGCTTCCTCATTCTCGGCGCTTTCCTGATCAACGCCGCCGCCTGGCCGCTGTCGGCGTGGCTGCCCGACGCCTATCCCGAGGCCTCCTGGAGCGGCATGGTGTTCCTCTCCGCCTTCACCACCAAGACCGCGGTGTACGTGCTGCTGCGCGGCTTTCCCGGCGCCGAGCTGCTGGTCACTCTCGGGCTGGCGATGGTGTTCTACGGCATCGTCTACGCGCTGCTCGAGAACGACATGCGGCGCATCCTCGCCTACAGCATCGTCAACCAGGTCGGCTTCATGGTGGCGGGCGTCGGCCTGGGCACCGAGATGGCGCTGAACGGCGCCGCGGCGCACGCCTTCACGCACATCCTCTACAAGGCGCTGCTGCTCATGTCGGCGGGCTCGGTGCTGCTCGTCACCGGGCGGCGCAAGTGCACCGACCTCGGCGGCCTCCACCGCAGCATGCCGTTCACCACGACCTGCGGGATCGTCGGCGCGCTCTCGATCTCGTCGTTTCCCCTTACGTCGGGCTTCGTGAGCAAGTCGATGATCTCGCAGGCTGCCGCGGACGGGCACCTCTTCGCCGTGTGGCTGCTGCTCGCCGCGGCGTCGGCGGGCGTCTTCCTGCACGCCGGCATCAAGTTCCCGTGGTTCGTCTTCTTCCAGAAGGACTCGGGCCTGCGCCCGCCCGAGCCGCCGTGGAACATGCGCCTCGCCATGGCGCTCTTCTCCGCCCTGTGCATCGGCCTGGGCGTCTTCTACGAGCCGCTCTACCGGCTGCTGCCCTTTCCGGTCGACTACGCGCCGTACACCGGCTGGCACGTGGTGGCGCAGCTGCAGCTGCTGCTTTTCTCGGGGCTTGCCTTCTTCGTGATGCTGGGCTGGCTGCAGCGCACGCTCACCATCACGCTGGACCTGGACTGGCTCTACCGCGTGCTCTTCCGTGCGCTCGCCCTCGTCGCCGCCCGCGTCCTCGCGGCGGCGCTCGTCGCCGCCGGCGCGGCGACGGCGCAGGCGCTGGCGCGGCTCGACGCGGGCACGCGCCGCTTCCTCGGCCCCGGCGGCGCTTTCGCGCGCACCTGGGGCGTCGGCGCGATGGCCCTGGGCGTGATGGCGATGCTGCTCGCTTTCCTGCTGAGCTACTACCTGCGCTAGCTCAGCGCGGCGCGCTCACCAGCTCGTAGACCTCGTCGTGATGCAGGCCGTTCGACGCGCTCTGCATCCTCGCGTAGCTCGCGAACGTCGCCTTCACGTAGCGCTTGGATTGCGGGGCGTACCAGACGGTCAGCCGGAAGGACGTCATGCCGCGCATCAACTGGCTGCTCGCGCCCTCGAGGACCACCTTGGTCGCCAGGAAGCGGCCGGCCGGAACGGTGACCTCTTCCTCGCCGCTGATGCGCGTCTTGACCAGCCAGTCGACGCGGCCGGTCTCCTGGAGGATGTCGCTGTGGAACTCGCCGATGCCGCGGCCCGGCCTGAGCGCGTCGAAGGCGAGCGCGAACGGGGCGAATTCGCGGAAGGCGAGCTCGCCGAGGTTCCACTCGCGGATCTCGGCGCCCTTCGCCATTGAGGCCTCGGCGCTGAGCGTGCGTCCGCCGACCACCGCCGAGAGCCTCTCCACGATCTCGCCATCATGCACCGCGGTGACGGTGTGGGTGACCTGCACCGCGGCGCCGGGCTTCCAGTGGTCCGTGTACCGGTATGTCCAGCGCTCGCCCACCACTGGCGCTCGCCCGCTCGCGACCGGGGCCGGCGCTACGGCCGCTACCTGGGCCGGCGGTTGCGGCGCAGTGGCCGGCGGAGGCGGCGCGGCGACCGGCGCCGGCTTCGCAGCGGCGATCTTCAGGGCGTTGATACGCGCCCTCGCGAGCGAGGCGAAGCGGCCGTCGGGGAACTGCTCGAGGTAAGCCTGGTACTCCGCCGGGTTCGCGCTCGCCTTGACTATGCTGTCCCAGAAGTCGGCATCGAGCGTCTGCGCCTGCTGGCCGGCCTGCTTCTCGAGCGCGCTGATGCGCGCGCGCGAGGGCGGCGAAGCGG
>JBQTJF010000298.1:0-26070 GCA_052387375.1 Betaproteobacteria bacterium | reverse complement strand
GCCGGCCTCGACCCGATCTCGCTCAACCAGATCGTCAACCTGATCCGCAGCCTGAACGAGGCGCTCGGCCTCACCTCGATCGTCGTCACCTACGACGTCAAGGAGGCGCTGAAGGTGGCCGACACCGTCTACGTGATCTGCGACGGCGTGGTGCTCGGCAAGGGCACGCCGGCCGAGGTCGAGGCCTCGGGCGACCCCTACCTCCGGCAGTTCCTGAACGCGCTGCCCGACGGCCCGGTGCGCTTCCATTTCCCGGCGCCGCCGCTGGAAGAGGACCTGCGCCTCAGCGCCGAAGATCCGCGATCAGCGCATTGAGGAAGCGCGTCGCCTCGCCGCCGGTGGCGGCACGGTGGTCGAAGCTGAGCGAGATGGGAACGACGCGGTGCGCCTTCAGCTCCCCCTGCGCCGTCACGACAGGCCTTTTCTTTATCGAACCGAACCCTGCGATCGCGACCATCGGCGGCACCACCAGCGGCGTCGCGTAGCGCCCGCCGATCGAGCCGTAGTTGGAGAGCGTGATCGTCGCGCCGCGCAGCTCGGCGGGCGGCAGCTGGCGCTTCTTCGCTCTTTCCAGGAACTGAAATAAATCATCTTCGGAAATGCCCCTATCCGCATTCCTCAGTACCGGCACGAGCAGGCCGTCCGGGAGGTCGACGGCGATGCCGAGGTGCACTTCGGCGAAGCTCCTGCGCTTGTCGTCCTCGTACCAGGCGTTCAGGCCCGGCTCGGACTGGCAGGCGGCGACGACGGCGCGCGCGAGGCGCGCGAGCGGCTTCGTGCCCGCGGGCCAGTGCTCGACGTCGGCGTCGTCGGTGAGCGTGACCGGCACCACCGCGGCGTGCGACGCCGCCATGTTCTTCGCCATCGCCTGGCGCAGGCCGCCCCGCGCCGCGCGCTTGACGTCCTCGGCGGTGGCGATGCCGCCGGGGCCGGTGCCTTTCACGCTGGCGAGGTCGACGCTCAGGCTGCGCGCGAGCGAGCGGACGGCGGGAGTCGCTTTCGCTTCATGTTTGGTTTGAATGGCCAAGTCACCGACGATCGCCCCCCTGTCCTGACCTTCTCCTTGAAAACCGACCAGGGGCGCGCCGACGTGCACCGTGTCGCCCGGCTGGGCGAAGAGCTTCTCCACCTGCCCGTCGAAGGGCGCGGGCACCTCGACGATCGCCTTGTCGGTCTCGACCGAGACCATGGCCTGGTCGGCGGCGAGCGCGTCGCCGGGCTTGACGTGCCACTCGACCACGGTCGCTTCCTGCAGGCCTTCGCCGAGATCGGGGAGGTTGAAGACGCGCATTACTGGTAGGCGAGCAGCTTCTTCGCCGCGGCGGCGATGCGCGGCACGCCCGGCATGTAGTGCTCTTCCAGGCGCGCCATCGGCGTCACGCAGTCCCAGGCAGTGACGCGCTCGACCGGCGCGAGCAGCGAGAGCAGGCCCTGCTCGCCGACCGCGGCCGAGATCTCGGAGGCGAGGCCGCAGGTGCGCGGCGCCTCGCTCACCACCATGCAGCGCCCCGTCTTCTTCACCGAGGCGAGGATGGTGTCGAGGTCGTAGGGCTTGAGCGTGGCGAGGTCGATCACCTCGGCGAAGAGGTCCTCGGCGGCGAGCGCGTCGGCGGCGGCGAGCGACTCGTGCACCATCGCGCCCCAGGCGACGATGGTGAGGTCGGTGCCTTCGCGCACGACGAAGGCGCGGTCGAGCGGCGCGGCGCGGCCGTCGTCGTCGACCTCCTCCTTGAAGCGGCGGTACAGGCGCGAGGGCTCGAGGACGACGACCGGGTCGGGGTCGGCGATCGCGGCGAGCAGCAGCCCGTAGGCGCGCGCCGGCGAGGAGGGTGAAACGACGCGCAGCCCGGGAATGTGCGCGAACATCGCCTCCGGGCTCTCGGAGTGGTGCTCGGGCGCGTGGATGCCGGCGCCGACCGGGGTGCGCAGCACCATCGGGCAGGTGAGGCGTCCCTGGGTGCGGTGCCTGAGGCGCGCCGCGTGGTTGAGCATCTGGTCGATGGCGACGTAGGCGAAGCCGGCGAACTGGATCTCGGCCACCGGCCTGAGGCCCTCGGCGGCCATGCCCACCGCCATGCCGGCGATCAGTCCCTCGGCGAGCGGCGTATCGGCGACGCGCAGCGGGCCGAAGCGCTCCTGCAGCCCGGCGGTGGCGCGGAAGACGCCGCCGTTCCTGCCCACGTCCTCGCCCAGCACCACGACGCTCGCGTCCTCGCTCATCGCGCGGGCGAGCGCGAGGTTGATGCCTTCAACCAGCGTGATGCTCGGCATGGTCCTCCTCGCGCTCGTCGCGCAGCGCCGCGAGCTGCCAGGCATAGGCCCGCGGCAGACGGGCGTAGAGATGGCGGAACATCTGCGCCGCCTCGGGCGGCGGCGTGTCGAGATACCTCTTCACCGTGTCGCGCACGCGCTCGGCCACGTCCCGATGGAGCTGTTCTTCTTTCTCTTTCGTCCAGATTCCCTGCGAAGCCAGGAAATTCCTGAGGCGCAAGATCGGCTCCGTCTTCCATTGCGCCGCCAGCTCCTCGGCGCTGCGGTAGCGCGTCGCGTCGTCGGCGGTGGTGTGGTCGCAGAGCCGGTAGGTGAGCGCCTCGAGGAGGGTCGGCCCGCCGCCCGAGCGCGCGCGCTCGAGCGCGCGGCCGGCCGCGTCGCGCACCGCGATGATGTCGTTGCCGTCCACCTGCTCGCCGTCGATGCCGGCGGCGATCGCCTTCTGCGCGAGGGTCTGCGCCGCGCTCTGCAGGTGCCGCGGCACCGAGATGGCGTACTGGTTGTTCACCACCAGCACTACGAGCGGCAGCCGCCAGACCCCGGCGGCGTTGAGCGCCTCGTAGAAGTCGCCCTTGGAGGTGGCGCCGTCGCCGCACAGCGCCAGCGCGGCGCGCTTCTCGCCGCGCAGCTACATCGCGTAGGCGACGCCGGCGGCGTGCGGCAGCTGGCTCGCGATCGGCACGTTGAAGGGGAAGTCCCGCGGCGACTCGGGGAAGACGTTGCCGCGCTCGTCGCCGCCCCAGTAGAGGAAGACGCGGTGCGGCGAAACGCCGCGCAGCATCAGGATGCCGCTTTCGCGGTAGCTGGGCAGGACGACGTCGTCGCGCTCGAGCGCGTGCGCGATGCCGGCGTCGATCGCCTCCTTGCCCAGCGTCGAGGCGTAGGTGCCGATCTGCCCGGTGCGCTGCATTGCAACAGCCTTGGCGTCGAGCGCGCGCATCAGCGCCATGGCGCGATAGTCGGGGACGAGCGCCGCCGGGTCGGCGGCGAAGGCGGGCAGCGGCCCGAGGGCCTTGCCGTCGCGATCGAGATAGCGGGTGCAGCGCACCTCGAAGCGGGCCACGACGGTCATCTGCATATTTGACATCTCCCGGGGTGATAATTCCCCGTAGCGCGCCCCCGCTGCGCGGACTATGGAGGAGCCATGGCTGACCACGATCCCAGCGAGACCATCCGGCAGGCCGCCGCCGAGTCGCTGCGCCGCGGCGAGGACGTCCGCCGCCGCGTGCACGACGTGACGCTCGAGGCGCTGAAGAACCGCCGCTTCGACCGCGAGGGCATCCGCGAGGTGGTGCGCGCGGTCTCCGAGGGCCTGACGCACGGCGCCGACCCGGGCACGAGCGGCCTGCGCGATAAGCTCGGCGAGGCCTTCCGCGGCATGGACGAGGCGCTCACCAAGTCGGTGCAGGCCGGCCAGCAGGCGCTGCGCCAGATGGTGGCCACCGGCCGCGGCTTCTCCGACCACGAGCTGCGCCAGAGCCTCTCCGGCCTGAAGAAGATCGAGGAGGACTTCGTCGACACGGTGAGCCAGGTCGCCTCCTCGGCGAACGAGCGGCTGCGCCCCGAGCTGAAGGAGGCGCTGCGCCAGACGCTGCACGCCGGCACCGAGACCGGCCGGCAGACGGCGCGGCTGATGGCGGAGTTCACCCTCGCCGGCATCGAGATCGCCGGCGAGTTCAGCGCGCGCTTCATGCAGCTCGCGAGCGGCGTGCTCGCCGGCATGGCCGACGCGCTGCAGCAGCGAAAAACATCAGATAAACAATAGATGTTGAGGGAGACCCTCGGTCTCATGCGGGAGCTGCCGCGCCTGCAGGAGATCACCGCGGTGCTGATCCGGCACGGGCTGGGCGAGTTCGTGCGCCGCATCGGCATCGCCGGCCTGTTCGAGCGCGCCGGGCAGATCGTGCACTGGGGCGAGGCCGCCGAGTCGCAGCGGCTCGACACGCCGCAGCGCGTGCGCCTGGCGCTCGAGGAGCTCGGCCCCACCTTCGTCAAGCTCGGCCAGGTGATGGCCACCCGCGTCGACCTCTTCCCGCCGGCGTGGATCGCCGAGTTCGAGAAGCTGCACGCCGACGTGCCGCCGGTGCCCTTCGAGGCGCTGCTGCCGGAGCTCGAGCGCGCGCTCGGCCGCTCGCCCTTCGCGGTGTTCGCCGAGATCGAGACGCGGCCCTACGCCGCCGCCTCCATCGCCCAGGTGCACCGGGCGCGCCTAAAGGACAACGCCCCGGGCGGCACTCCGGTGGTGCTGAAGATCCGCCGCCCGGGCGTGCGCGAGAAGATCGACGCCGACCTGCGGCTCTTGCGCCGCGTCTCGGAGCTGGTCGAGTCCGAGATGCCGGAGGTGCGCCGCTACCGCCCGGCCGAGATCGCCGCGCAGTTCGCGCGCTCGCTGGAGCGCGAGGTCGACTTCGCGGTGGAGACGCGCAACATCGAGCGCTTCCGGCACAACTTCGCCGGCCACGAGCACGTGGTGATCCCGGACATCCATCCCGAGTTCAGCAGCGACGTGCTGCTGGTGCAGCAGCACGTGGCGGGAATACCGGCCACCGACACCACCGCGGTGGAGCTGGCCGGCCTGGACCGCAAGCTCCTCGCCGCGCGCGGCGTCGACGCCTTCCTGAAGATGATCCTCATCGACGGCTTCTTCCACGCCGACCCGCACCCGGGCAACGTCTTCTACCTGCCGGGCAACAAGCTGGTGATCATCGACTTCGGCATGGTCGGGCGGCTCTCGCCGCAGCGGCGCGCGCAGGTGGTGGACCTGCTCGCCGGCCTGGCGCGCATGGCGGAAGAGCCGATGCTGGAGGTGCTGCACGAGTGGGCGGGCGACGCCTACGTCGACGACGAGCGCCTCGCCAACGACGTGAACGAGATGGTGTTCGAGTACGAGGGCATGCCGCTCAAGGACATCCGCATCGGCAACGTCGTCCGCCAGTTCGCCGACATCGTGCGCGCGCACTCGATCGTGCTGCCCTCGGACCTGTCGCTGATGTTCAAGACCCTGATCACGCTCGAGGGCCTGGGGCGGCAGTACGACCCCGACATCCACATCGTCGAGCACATCACGCCGCTGGTGCGCCGCGCGCTGGCCGAACGCTACCAGCCCGCCGAGGTGGTGCGCCGCGGGCGCGGCGCGGCGCGCGAGTTCTTCGAGCTCGTCAGCACCGTGCCGCGCGACATCGCGCGCCTGGTGCGCGAGGCGCGCCGCGGCAAGGCGCGCGTCGACCTCGACCTCAAGCGCCTCGACAGCTTCGGCAAGCAGCTCGACCGCACGCTCGACCGCGTCACGGTGGGCATCATGACGGCGTCGCTCGTCATCGGCTCGGCGATCGTCCTCACCGTGCGCGACGGGCCGGAGTTCTTCGGCATCCCCGTCCTGCCCGCGCTCGGCCTGCTCGGCTACCTGCTCGCCTTCCTCAACAGCCTGTGGATCGTCTACGGCATCTGGCGCTCGGGCCGCGAATAGACAAAAACCAGGGACAGACCACGTTTTTCCACGCATGAAGCTCACCCCGGGGCAATGTGGTTCGGCGCCAAGTCGATGTACGACCGCGCTGGCTTCAAGGAAGTGGCGCGCCGCAAGCCCGCGCGACCGGTGGTCCGCTTTAAGCTGCGATGAGACGAGAACGCGAAATGGGTACGCTCGTACCCATTCTGCCTCCCCCGCCCTCGGTTTCCAGGCCCTACGCCAACCCAGCGTTCGCGAGGCGGCAGCGTGAGCGCATTGCCTTTGATGTCTAAGAACGTTGGGGGGCTTTGATGTTGCGAGGCAGCTGCTTGTGCGGCGGGGTTCGCTACGAGATCACCGGTCGATTGTCCGGCGCGCTCAACTGCCATTGCACGATGTGCCGAAAGGCGCATGGCGCGGCTTTTCGCAGCCGCGCTTCGGTAAGGGCGGCCGACTTCCGATGGACTCGCGGCGAAGAGCTCGTCACGTATTACGAGTCCTCCCCCGGCAATCACCGCGGCTTCTGCCGCGTCTGCGGGTCGCCTCTCCTCAGCCGCTTCGACTTCGATCCGTCCTGGTACGGCCTTCCTCTCGGGGCACTCGATGACGACCCGCGCGTCAAACCAAAGTGTCATGTATTCGTCGCATACAAGGCGCCCTGGTTCGACATCACCGACGGGCTGCCGCAGTTCCCGGAGCATCGGCAAAAACCGCCTGATCTCTAGGAGGGCCCATGCCGCCTAGGCCCCGCGAGCTGCGGGGAATCCTGGAACACGTTCTGGACGGGCGGTGTCTGCCCGCGTTGTCGCTACAAGTGGCTCAAGACGCAATGCCTGAGCTGCGGAGAGATCTCGTTACATAAGGACTGGTACCACTACCCGGATGGGCGCGGCAATGCCGAGAAGGAACGTGCCGACGCGCCGGCGACGGTTGAGACATGGCTCTCGGAGGGGGCGAAACAAAATGGGTACGATCGTACCCATTTTGCCTTTCCCGGGGCCGGCTTCCAAGGCCGGTATTACTTCAGCGTCGCGGCGATCCTGCGGATCTCCTCGGGCGAGCGCTCGCCGGCGAGCGCCGTGCCGGGCATCAGGTGCCGGCCCATCGCCAGGCCGCCGACCAGGACGGGCTCGAAGCCGATGTCGCGGATCAACGCCGAGGCGATCTCGATCGCCTTTGCATCGTCGCCGGCGATCGGCATGCCGCTGCGCCCGGGCTCCTCGTGCGCCTGCGCCATGCGCACGTAGCTCACCGCGTTGAAGGCGCGCACGATGCGCGCGCCGGGCAGCAGCTCGGCGGAAGCGAGGCCGGCGCCTTTCTGGCGCGCCCAGTTGGCGATCTCGCCGTCGCGCCCCGGGAAGGGGTTGCAGGTGTCGATCACCACCTTGCCCTTGAGGAGGTCCTTCAGGTCCTTGCCGACGTCGGGCAGCGCGCCGTAGGGCACCGACACGAGCAGCACCTCGCCGAAGGCGGCCGCCTGGCGCGGCGTGCCCGCGCCCGCCTTCGGCCCGAGCTTGGCGGCGAGCGCCTTGTCGTTCTCGAGGTTGCGCGACGAGAACATGACTTCGTGGCCCTTCTTCGCCCACACGCCGCCGAGCGCGCCGCCGACCCGGCCCGAGCCGACGACGCCGATCTTCACCTTTCTTCCGTTCGAGGAATGCGAGGAAAGCGGCGCGGCAGCCAGGGCAAGGGCAGCAGCGCCGAGCTGCAGGAATTCGCGACGGTTGCGCTTCATGGCAAAGCCTCCACGGGTTCGTTGATGGGTGTCCTTGTCGCCCGGGCAGGCTGCGCGTAGCCGAGCCACGCGCCGAGCACGAGCCATGCCAGCGCCAGCGGCACGGCGAAGGACGCGAGCGCGGCGAGCCCCAGGCCGAGCTGCCTGAGCACGCCCTCGGTCTGCGCGCCGGCCACGTCGCCGGCGCGGTAGACGAAAGTATCGATGAAAGCCTTGGCCTTGTAGCGCTCGGCGCGCGCCACGACGGTGAAGAGCGTCTCGCGCGCCGGGCGCATGATGCCGCGCTGCACGGCGCGGAAGGTCGCCTCGAACGCGACGAGCGCGGCGATCGAGCCGACGATCGCCAGCCCGAGGAAGCCGAGCAGGGCGGTGGCGGGCAGCAGCGCCAGCGTGAAGGCGACGCCGAGGCGCTGCATGAGATGGCCGGTGACCAGCGCCTGCAGGACCAGCGTCGCCGCCTGCGTGATCATGTCGATGCGCGCGAACGTGGCGGTGCGCTGGTCGAGGTCCGTGCCGAGCGCCGCCACCATCTGCAGGCGCGTGAAATACAGGAACGTCACCATCACCGCGAGGATCAGCACGTAGGCGCAGATGGCGAGCAGGTACGGCGAGCGGAACACCGCCTGGAAGCCTTCCCAGGCGCTGCCGCCGATGACAACGGCGTTCTCGTGCTTCTCGGGGCTGATTCTCGCCAGCCACGCTGCGGCTCCCAGGGCGAGCATCAGGAAAGCCGCCGCGACCAGGAGCAGCGCCGGCGTGCCGAGCGGGCGCGCGAGCACGCTCGCCAGCCACGGCCCGAAGATGGCGCCGAGCGTGCCGCCCACCGCGACGGCGCCGAAGAGGCGCTTGGACTGCTCCAGGGAAAACCGGTCGGCCATCAGCGCCCAGAAGAGCATCGTGGCGAAGAGGTTGAAGACGCTGAACCAGACGTAGAAGGCCTGGCCGCTGCGCTCGCCCACCGCGGCGGGCGCGAGCGCGAGCAGGCCGTAGAAGGCGAGCAGGCCGAAGGCGAAGAAGAGATAGGTGGCGCCGACGAAGGCCATGCGGCGAAAGCGGCTCACGAGCCAGCCGAACAGCGGGTTGACGGCGAGCGTGACGAGGACGGTGCCCATGAACAGCCAGCGCACCGCCTCGATGCCGCGCTGCATGCCGAGCGCCTCGCGCGCCGGTCGCACCACCATCAGCGCCGTCAGCACGCAGAAGAAGAACAGCGCCGCGACGGCGACCGAGGCGCCCTCGCCGCGCCGGATGTTGGCGAGATGTCGCAGCGACTAGGCCTTGCCGCCGTCCCTGTGGATGAAGGTGAGCGCGACGCCGTTGTTGCACCAGCGCTGGCCGGTGGGCGGCGGGCCGTCGTCGAAGAGGTGGCCGTGGTGGCCGCCGCAGCGGATGCAGTGGTACTCGGTGCGCGGGTAGATGAGAAAGAAATCCTTCTTGGTGCCGAACACGCCCGGGATGGTGGTGATGAACGACGGCCAGCCGGTGCCCGACTCGAACTTCATCTCGGAGGTGAAGAGCGGCAGGCCGCAGCCGGCGCAGGCGAAGACGCCGGGGCGCTTCTCGCCGTTCAGCGGGCTGGTGCCGGCGCGCTCGGTGGCTTCCTTGCGCAGCACGCTGTAGGACTGCCCGGGCAGGCGCTTGCGCCACTCGTCGTCGGAGAGCCTGAGCGGCTCGCCCGGCGAGGGCACGCTCGCCCCCGCCGGCAGGAAGGCCTTCCAGTTATTCTGCAGGGCTTCGACTTCCTTCATGTTGCGCGGCCTGGCATGGGCGCACAGCGGCAGAGCTGCGAGGGCGAGAACGAAAGCGCGTCGGTCCATGGGGAGGTCCTCATCGAGTTTCCTTTTGTCGCCCGGGGCGCCGGAAACTAACATGCCCGGCATGCCGAGACGACCCTTTGCGATGGTACCGCTACCGGCGGCGCGGAGCGACAAGCCCCGCCGCTCGGGCCTGACGATGATGGTCGACGCCGGCCTGCCGCTCGGCCAGCAGGCGGACCTGCTGGCGCTCGCCGCCGACTACGTCGACCTCGCCAAGATCAAAACAGGCAGCGCAAGGGTTTATTCCGAGCCCTCGCTGAGGAGAAAGCTGCGTGCCTACCGCCGCGCGCGGGTGCAGCCGTTCCTCGGCGGGCAGTTCCACGAGTACGTATTCGCCACCCAGGGGACGCGCGCGCTGCCGCGGTTCTATGTCGAGGCGCTGCGCGTCGGCTTCGAAGCGATCGAGATCTCCGACAACGTCGTGCCCCTGACCCCTTCACAAAGAAGAAAGCAAATACGGGCGGCAAGGCAGGCCGGCCTCACCGTGTACGGCGAGGTCGGCTCGAAGGAAACGGCGAGCAACCCGCGGCTCCTCGTCGCGCAGGCGGAGGACTGCTTCGCGGCCGGTGCGGCGCTGGTGCTGGTCGAGGCGGCGGAGCTGGTGAAGAAGGGTCGCCCCAACAGGAGGACGTTGGATCTGCTCATTTCGGCTTTGGATATGAAACGCGTGATGATCGAGCTGCCCGGGCCGTGGATCCCCGACGTGCGCCACTGCGATGTCGAGGCGCTGAAGAAGCTGCTCATCGAGGAGCTGGGGCCCGACGTCAATCTCGCCAACGTGGCGCCCGGGGACCTCATCGACCTCGAGACGACGCGCGTCGGGCTCGGGGTGGCCGGTCCGCCCAAGGGTCAGCGGAACTCGGTGCGGTAGCGGAAGATGTCGCCGCGCAGCACCGAGATGCGGTACTCGACGACGCGCTCGGCGGTGGAGTAGGTGCGCCGCTCGACGCGGAAGAGCGGCGTGCCGGCGCGGATGCCGAGCGCTCTCGCCGCGTAGCTGTCGGCTTTGGTCGGGTCGACGACCTCCACCGCGCGCAGGAGCGGCACCGCGTACACCTCGGTCATGATGTCGAGCAGGAAGCGCCGGTCGAGCGCCTGGCGCGAAAGCTCGGGAAAGAGCGAGCGCGGCAGGTAGCTTCCCTGCAGCGCCGCCGGCCGCTCGCCGGCGAAGCGCACGCGCTCGAGGTGCCAGACCTCCTCGCCGCGCCCCAGGCCGAGCACCGCGGCGACCGGCTCCGCCGCGCGCACGCGCCGGCAGAAGAGCACGCGGCTGCGCGGCTCGAGCGAGGGGCCGATGACGGTAAAGCGGCCGAAGGAGCCGGCGAAGCGGCTCTCGAGCTTGGGCGGGCTGACGAAGGTGCCGCGGCCGCGGTAGCGCTCGAGGTAGCCCTCGTTCACCAGGTCGCCGATGGCGCGGCGCAGCGTGCCGCGGCTGACGCGGTAGTGCGCGCACAGCGCCGGCTCGGGCGGGATCTCGGTGCCCGGCGGCCAGTTGCCCGAGCGCAGCCGCAGCAGCAGGTCCTGCTTCACCTGGTGGTGCAGGGCGAGCACGGGCTGCGGCGAGAAAGTCGGCGTCGACATCGTGGGGCGACTCGTTGTATAAACGTTTAGACGTTTCGTCAAGGGAGGAGGACCCATGAAACGCCCGCTGCAGCTCCTGGCTTTTATCTGCGTGTTCGGTTTGACGACCTCGCTCGCGGCGCAGACCTGGCCGACGAAGCCGGTGCGCTTCGTGCTCGGCTATGCCGCCGGCGGCGCGATGGACATGACCGCACGCACCCTCTCGCCGATCCTGCAGCAGGCGCTCGGCCAGCCGTTCGTGGTCGAGAACCGCACCGGCGGCGCCGGCAACATCGCCGCCGAGGCGGTGGCGCGCGCCGACCCCGACGGGCACACCATCCTCTTCTACGCCGACGCTTACACCATCGCGCCCTCGCTCTTCACCAAGCTGACCTTCGATCCGGTCAAGGACTTCGCGCACGTCACGCAGATCATCAGCGGCGCGCACATCCTGGTCGGACATCCTTCGGTGCCGGCGAACACGCTGCAGGAGCTGATCGCCTACGCGAAAGCGAACCCCGGCAAGCTCGCCTACGCGAGCCCGGGCAACGGCACGCCGCAGCACCTCGCCGCCGAGCTCTTCAAGGGCATCGCCGGCGGCCTGCAGATCACCCACGTGCCCTACCGGGGCGGCGGGCAGGCGATCGGCGACCTGGTCGGCGGGCAGGTCCCGCTCGCCTCGCTCGGCCTGCCGCCGACCGCCGGGCACATCAAGGCGGGGCGGCTGAAGGCGTTTGCCGTGACGAGCAAGGCGCGGCAGAAGCTGCTTCCCGACGTGCCGACGTTCCAGGAAGCGGGCGTTCCGGGCTTCGAAACCCTGCAGTGGTGGGGGCCGTCGGTGCCGGCCGCCACGCCGCAGCCGGTGGTGAAGAAGATCTACGACGAGTTCGTGAAGGCGATGCGCGACCCCAAGCTGATAGAGCGCTGGAACGGCGCCGGGCTGGAGGTCACGCCGAGCGCCTCGCCCGCGGCCTACACCGCGTTCATCAAGGCCGAGGTCCAGCGCTGGGCGCCGGTGGTCAAGGCGAGCGGGGCGAGGGTAGATAACTGAACCTCCTGTTCATCACCTCGGACCAGCAGCGCGGCGACTGCTACGGCTTCGAGGGACGCAGGGTAAAGACGCCGCACCTCGACCGCCTGGCGCGCGAAGGCACGCGCTTCTCGGCCTGCATCACGCCGAACCTTGTCTGCCAGCCGTCTCGGGCGTCCATACTGACGGGGCTTCTTCCCTATACGCACGGCGTCTCCGACAACGGCATCGACCTCGACCCGAAGGCCGGCGAAGCGGGCTTCGCCGGCGCCTTCGCGCGCGAGGGCTACCGCACCGGCTACATCGGCAAGGCGCACTTCGCCACCTCGCACACCTTCAAGGCCACCGGCACGCCCGAGTGCCGCAACAGCGACCAGCCGCAGGACTGGTTCGGGCCCTACATGGGCTTCGAGCACGTCGAGCTGGTGGTCGAGGGGCACAACCACTGGCCGCCGATGCAGCCGCCGCGCGGCCAGCACTACGAGCGCTGGTTCCACAAGGACGGCCGCGGCGAGGCGCTGCAGCGGCTCTACGAGACGCAGCTCGAGCCGCGCTCGAGCGCGATGCAGACCTTCCACTCGGCGCTGCCGCCGGCTTTCCACAACTCGACGTGGGTGGGCGACCGGACGATTGAATTTCTAAGCAAGAATCAGAACAGCAAGTTCTGCATCTGGGCTTCCTTCCCCGATCCGCACCACCCGTTCGACGCGCCCGATCCCTGGAGCCGCATGCACCACCCCGACGAGGTCGACCTGCCGCCGCAGCGCACGCTCGACCTCGAGCGCCGGCCGTGGTGGCACCGCCAGAGCCTCGAGGGCCAGCCGCAGATCGAGGCGCGGCTGCGCCGGATCCGCGAGGAGTACTCGCGCATCCCGCAGCACAGCGACCGGCAGCTGCGCGAGCTGATCGCCAACTACTACGGCATGGTCTCGCTCATCGACCACAACGTTGGGCGGATCCTCCTGCATCTCGAGGCGTTCGATCTTCTGAAGAACACGCTGATCGTCTACTCCACCGACCACGGCGACTGGCTGGGCGACCACGGCCTGATCCTCAAGGGGCCGATGGCGTACGAGGGGTTGCTGCGAGTCGGGCTGATCATGCAGGGCCCGGGAATTCCGCAAGGAAAAATCGTCGCCGATCCCGTTTCCACGGTCGACCTGCCCGCCACCTTCGCCGACTACGCGGGCGTGGACTTTCAGCCGAAGCATTCGACGTCTCTCAAGAAGCTCATTCAGGGAAAAGGCGGGCGGGACTTCGCCTACAGCGAGTGGGACCTGCGCGCCTCGCGCTCGGGCGTGGACCTCGACCTGCGCACGGTGCGCACGAAGACGCACAAGCTGACCGTGGACATGCGCTCGGGCGCCGGAGAGCTGTACGACCTGGTCAACGATCCGCATGAAATGGATAACCGTTTCAATGATCCGGGAGCGAAGTCCGTGCAACACCAATTGACCGATATGATCCGCAGCCGGCCGCAGGACATCGGGCCGCGCCTGCCGCAGGTGGGAATGGCATGACGCCGGCCAACCTCGTCGTCATCATGTCCGACGAGCACGACCCGCGCTGGATGGGCTGCTCCGGCAACGCGCTGGTGCAGACGCCCAACCTCGACCGGCTCGCCGCGCGCGGCACGCGCTTCACCGACGCCTACACCACCTGCCCGATCTGCGTGCCGGCGCGCGCCGCCTTCGCCGTCGGCAGATACATCCACGAGATCGGCTTCTGGGACAACGCCGATCCCTACGACGGCAAGATCCCGAGCTGGCACCACCGCCTGCGCGAGGCCGGCCACCGCGTCGTCTCGGTCGGCAAGCTGCACTTCCGCTCCACCGACGACGACAACGGCTTCTCGGAAGCGATCGTGCCGATGAACGTGTTCGAGGGCAAAGGCGACCTGTACGGCCTGCTGCGCGGCGACGACATGCCGCCGCGTGCCGACGGAAGCAAGCTCGCTGCGCTCGCCGGCCCCGGCGAGTCGGAATACACCTGGTACGACCGCGAGATCGCCGCGCGCGCGCAGATCTGGCTGCGCGAGGAAGCGCGCCGGCAGCGCGACCGGCCCTGGGTGCTGTTCGTCTCTTTCGTCGCGCCGCACTTCCCGCTCACCGCGCCACCGCACTGGTACTACCGCTATCCCTTCGAGCGCATCCCGATGCCGAAGCTCTACCGGCACAAGGACGTCCATCCCTACGTGCGCGACCAGCACGACAACACCGGCTACGACCAGCACTTCGCCGACGCGGCGGCGGTGAAGCGCGCGCGCGCCGGCTACTTCGGCCTCGTCTCGTCGCTGGATGAGAATATCGGGCACCTATTGAATGCCTTGCGGGAAGCGGGGCTGGAAAGTACGACCCGTGTTCTTTACACCTCCGACCACGGCGACAACCTTGGCGCGCGCGGCCTCTGGGGCAAGCAGGTGCTGTACGAGGAGGCCGCCAAGGTGCCGCTGCTCCTCGCCGGGCCCGGCGTGCCGGCGGGCGCGGTGCGCCGCGAGCCGGTGAGCCACGTCGACGTCTACCCGACGGTGATGGAGTGCGTCGGCGCGGGGGCGCCCGACGCGTCTGGCGTTTCATTGCTCAGGATGACAAAAGAAAGGGTCATCCTGTCGGAGTACCACGCCTCCTCCTCGCGCGCCGGCGAGTACATGATCCGCCACGGCAAGTGGAAGTACGTGTACTTCGTGCGCTACCCGCAGCAGCCGCAGCTCTTCGACCTGGAGAAGGACCCGGAGGAGCTGAACGACCTGGGCGCGGACAAGGCCTTCTCGAGCCATGTCGAGCTCCTGCACCAGAAGCTCGCGGCGATGCTCGACCCGGTGGAAGTGGACCGCCGCGCGAAGCGCCGCCAGGCGGAGCTGGTGGCGGCGAACGGCGGCAGGGAGGCCGTGATCCGGCGCGGCAGCTTCGCCTACTCGCCGCCGCCCGGATTCAAGGCCGAGTTCAACCGCAACGACTAGAACGGGATGTTGAAGCTGATGGAAATCCCGCCGTACGGCACCGCGGGGCGGTACACGGGCGCGGGCCGATACACCGGCACCGGGCGATACACCGGCACCGGGCGATACACCACCGCCGGCGCGTAGTAGACGCGCGGCGGGGGCGGCATGACCACGACGCGGCGCGGCGGATGGTAGTGGTAACGATGGCCGTAGTGATGGCCGCGATCGACGTGCCGGCCGTCGAAGTGCTTGTGGTGCGGGTCGGCGAGCGCCGGCGCCGAGAGCCCCAGGGCGGCTGCGGCAAGGACCAGTTTCTTGAGCATCGGGTGCCTCCTTTCCAAGTGGCACCCATTTGACGCGCGCCCCTGCAGGAAGCAAACCGCGAAAGTGCAAGATGTGTAAGCGCCTGTAACCGCGGCGCCTATTTTTTCCGCTTTCTCTTCAGCCGCTCGAGCTTCTCGATGAGGGCGCGCGGGCGCCGGTACTGCAGCAGCATCGAAGCGCGGCGCTCGAAGGCGTCGCGGCGCGTCACCGCGCGCAGGTGGTGGCCGTTGACGAGCTTGAAGTGGCGCAGCCCGTCGAGGTTCTCGGCCACCGTCCAGGCGTTCTTCTCGCCGCTCACCCAGAGCTTCGGGTCGACGCGGCGCAGGTCGTAGGGCAGCGAGTACTCGCGCAGGGTCTTGTGGTCGCGGCGGTTGGTGTACTCGTGGAAGTACGACATCGCCAGCTCGCGCAGCGTGCGGTACACCGGGTCGCGCGAGCGCAGGCCGATGCCGTTGGTCTTGGAGATGGCGCCCCAGCGGCCCTTGCGCCGGTACACCGCCACCACGTGGTCGAAGTCGCGCACCGCGCGCATGTCGAGCAGCAGCGGCGGCTCGCCGTGCACCCAGAACGCGCACGCGGCGAGCATCGCGCCCTCGATGCAGTGCGCGCGCCTGGTCCTCAGCACCAGGCGCACCGTCTGGCAGGTGTCGCCCTCGACCTCGAAGTTCTGCCGCAGGCCGTGCACGAAGGCCTGGATCTTCTGCGGCGAGTCCAGCCGCGCCAGCGCCGCGTACTCGGCCGGCGTCAGGCCGAGGTCCTCTAGCCGCGGGGTGCGCGTTCTTGCCATGGGCACCGAAAAAAATATAACGGCGCCGCCCGGCCCGCAATCGCTTTCGCAACCCCCTGATTTGCATGCCCGGCGCGCATGCCCGGGATGCGCCGAATCCGCTTGAGGCGGCCCGGCCCGGGCGGCATCCTGCCGGGATGAGATTTTTCCTTTCCGTCTGGAAGGCCCTGGTCGGCGCGCGCACCCGCGCCGAGCTGCACGCGCTCTCCGACCGCACCCTGCGCGACATCGGCCTGGAGCGCGGGCAGATCGAGCGGCTCTTCCGCTAGCTGCCGTGTGACAGCTGAAACACCGGCGGCGGCGGCCGTGCTCTAGTGCCGCATGCAGGCGGCTCGCCAGCCGGGTTACCTCGCGGTCGCGCTCGCCGCCGGCGCGGTGTTCGCCTTCGGCCTCGGCCTGCGCCAGGCGCAGCCGCTGTTCATCGGCGCGCTCAACTCGCACACCGCCGCCGGCTACGCCACCATCAGCCTCGCCTTCGGCATCGCCCAGCTCATGTGGGGCGTCGCCCAGCCGCTCGCCGGCGGCATCGCCGATCGCTGGGGCCTGCGGCCGGTGATGATCATCGGCGCGCTGCTCGTGGCCGCCGCCACCGCGGCGCTGCCGCTCGCCACGGGCGCCGCGGCGCTCATCATCCTCATCGGCTTCGCCGGCGCCATCGGCGCCGGCATGATCGGGCCGTCGCTGCTCGTCGCGGCCGCCAACCGCTGGATACCGGAGGTGAAGCGCTCGATCGCCACGGGCGTCATCAACGCCGGCGGCTCGTTCGGGCAGTTCACGCTCGTGCCGCTCGCCCAGCTCGCCATCGGGCTCGCCGGCTGGCAGCCGGCGCTGGTGATCCTCGGCGCCGCCGGGCTCGCCGCCGTGCCGCTCGTGCTCTGGCTCTCGCGCCCGGGCGCGCCGGCCCCGGCGCCGGTCGCGCCAGCCGGCACGCTCGGGCAGGCGCTCGCCAAGGCGGCGCGCGACCCTAGCTTCCTGCTGCTCAACGCCGGCTTCTTCACCTGCGGCTTCCACGTCGCCTTCATCGCCACGCACCTGCCCGGCGTGGTGGCGCTGTGCGAGCTGCCGCCCTCGGTCGGCGCCTGGTCGCTGGCGCTGATCGGCCTGTTCAACATCGCCGGCAGCCTGTGGATCGGCAAAGCGATCCAGACGCGGCGCATGAAGCTCGCGCTGGCCTGGCTGTACTTCGCCCGCGCCCTCCTCATCCTCGCCTTCTTCTTCGCGCCGAAGACGCCGCTCGCCTTCTTCGTCTTCGCCGCCGGCATCGGCTTCACCTACCTCTCCACCGTGCCGCCGACCGTGGGCCTGGTGGCGAAGCTGCTCGGCGCGCGCTACCTCGCGACGCTCTTCGGCATCGTCATGCTCTCGCACCAGGTCGGCGGCTTCCTCGGCGCCTGGCTCGGCGGCAAGGCCTTTGAGGCCACCGGGACCTACGACTGGATGTGGTTCGCCGACATCGCGCTGTGCCTGTTCGCCGCCGCGGTGCACCTGCCGATCCGCGAAGCGCGCCCCGCCCTCGCCGCCGCGGCTGCCTGACGGGCAAAAAAAAGGCCCCGCGGGCCATCAGGGCTCCTCGAGATGGGGAGGGAGGAGTAGGGGGAGTCGCCCTGAACTTCGGCCGCGGGGCCGGCGTCGTTTTCTGACGTGACTGCAGCTTGCCAAGGGCACATGTCAGGACTGCTTCAAGAGCGGCGCCCGATTGTTACCGACGTAACTTTGATCCTGCGCAACTGTCACGGCGGATTCACCGGCATTCTGCAAAGTCGGCTCTCAACCAACACGTTCGAGGGAACCCATGCAAAAACGCAATTCGCTGCTGGCGGCGGCCGTCGGCGCCGCCCTGCTCGCGCTCCACCAGGGCGCCCAGGCGCAGGCCCAGGGGCTGGAAGTGAAGATCTCGGGGCAGGTCAACCGCGCCATCATGAACGTCGACGACGGCGTGCAGAGCAACGCCTTCCACGTCGACAACGACATCAGCAGCTCGCGCCTGCGCGTCGCCGGCAGCGCGCCCGTGCAGCCGGGGCTGCGCGCCGGCGTGGTGTTCGAGGTCGAGTTCCAGTCCAACCCGTCCAACGAGGTGAGCTTCGCCGCGCAGGACATACCGCCGGAATTCCTCGAGCGGCACGTCGATGCGTTCTTCGAAGGCGGCTGGGGCAAGCTCTCCCTCGGCCAGGGCGAGGGCGCCGCCGACGGCGGCACGGAAGTGGACCTCTCCGGCCCCGCGGTCGCGCACTGGTCCGGCGCCACCAGCCTCGGCGGCGGCTTCGCGCACCGCAGCGACGCGGGCGCCCTGACCGCCGCAACCCTCAACGCCACCATCAGCAACCAGGACTTCGAGAGCCGCTACGACCGCCTGCGCTACGACACGCCGTCGTGGCGTGGCTTCGCGCTCGCCGGCAGCTGGGGCGCCAAGGACAACGGCCGCGATGTCGCCGAAGCGGCGATCCGCTACGCCGGGGACTTCGGCGCCCCGGGGCGCCTCGCCGCCGCGCTCGGCTACTCCAGCCAGGATGCCGCCACCCCGGCCGGGGTCGACGACAAAGTGATCGGCGGCTCGCTGTCGTGGCTGCATTCGAGCGGCTTCAACGCCACGCTGGCGCGCAGCGAGCGCGAGCTGACCGGGCGCGACGGCACCTTCAACTACGTGAAGCTCGGCTACAAGACCGGCAGGCACGCGTTTTCCGTCGACTACGCGACCGGCGACGACCAGGCGGCGGCCGGCGACGAGGCGACGATGACGGGCCTGGGCTACGTCTACACGCCGATCGCCTGGGCGGAGATCTACGCAGCCATCAAGCGCCACAGCCTCGACCGGGCGGCGGGCGCAAGCTTGCGGGACATCGACATCGCCATGGTCGGCACGCGGCTGAAGTTCTAGCGTGAAGTCCTTCGCGGCATTGGCGCTCGCCGCGGCCCTCGCGGGCTGCGGCGCGGCGCCGTTTGAGTACCACCCGCAGAGCGAGATCCCGCGCGGCCCGGGCATGCTCTCGGGCGACGAAGGCGCGCTCGTGCTGCGCGCCGGCGAGCCCGACGAGCGGCGCGACTTCGAACGCTGGAAGAAGGACAAGGCCGGCTCGGCGGAGTACCAGGAGTTCCTCGAGTGGCGCGAGTGGCGGCGCCAGCGCGGCGCACAGTAAAGTCACGAGGCTCGGCCGCCTGCGCGAGAACCTCGACGCACCTTCGCGCGCACGCTGCAGTAACTCAGAGGAGTAGCGCGCCTGCGTCGTCGATGAGCACGCGCACGCGCTCGCCCGGCTCGTAGCGGCGTTCGCCGTCCTGCCGCACGGTGATGGCGTACCCGCAGTCGGTCCGCACGACGATCTTCCACGCCACCTCGGGCACCAGCAGGTGGTCGTAGGCCTGCGTTAGCTCCGCCAGGTCGGCGCGGGGCGCTTCCTCGACGCTGAGCACCGTGCCCCACGCGATGCCGTCGTCGATGCTGTGCTGCTCGACGCCGCACGCAGAAAGAACGAGGGCGAAGAGAAGGACGAGCCTTCTCATGACCGTCCCTTACCGGAAGAGCAGCTCGATCTGGCCGCGTGTGAGGCCGAGGTCGCGCAGCGCCCGGTCGCTCAAGCTGCGCAGCTCGCGGCGGGTGCGCTCGGCCTCGCGCGCCTTGCGCCAGGCGAGCCAGCGGCGGCGAAGCGCGCGGATCATGACCCGGGATCGAAGGAGATCGAGGCGTCGTCGAACGCCTCGACGAGGGCGAGGCCCGAGCGCGCGAGGGTGAAGCTCCCGCCGGGCTCGAGCACGACGTCGTCCAGGCTGTCCTCCTCGGTGATCCACACCGCGCCGGCGTGCGCCTTGATGGTCTTGCCGGCGCTCGAGTCCAGGCGCAGGAGCTCGCCGCGCTGCAGGTCGATTCTCATGGCTTGCAGCGTGAGCCGTGGCCGTGGCGCGAACGTTTCGGCCCGGCAGCGACGGGATTACAGGTGAAACGTCAAGCGCGTTTCAGCGCGCGGGCGAGGGCGGCGGCGATGTCGCGGGACTGCACCGGCTTCTTGAGGATCTCGCACACGCCGGCGGCGAGCGCGCGCTCGGCGAGCATCGGCCCGGTGTAGCCGCTCATCAGCACCACCGGCAGGTCGGCGCGCCGGCGGCGCAGCGCCCGCGCCAGCTGCGTGCCGGAAAGGCCGGGCATCACCTCGTCGGCGATGACGGCGTCGAAGCGCCCGCCGGCCGCCTCGAACGCGGTGAGCGCCGCGTCGCCGTTGGCGCAGCCGTGCGGCTCGTAGCCGATGCGCTTGAGGACTTCGGAAGTCACCGCGACCAGCGCCTCCTCGTCGTCCACCACCAGCACGCGCTCGCCGGCGCCGCGCGCGAGCGGCCCGGCCGCCGCGTCGACGGCGAGCGCCGGCGCCTCGACGCGCGGCAGGTAGATGGCGAAGCGGCTGCCGCGCCCCGGCGTGCTCGCCACGTCGATGGCGCCGCCCGAGTCGGTGACGATGCCGTACACGAGCGACAGGCCGAGGCCCGTGCCCTTGCCCGCTTCCTTGGTGGTGAAGAAGGGCTCGAAGATGCGCGCCAGGGTCGCCTCGTCCATGCCGCTGCCGCTGTCCTCCACGGTCAGGCGGACGTACGCGCCGGGGCGCAGCACGGTGTGCGCGAGCGCGCGCTCGGCGACGACCTCGGCCGGCTCGAGGGCGACGCGCAGCGTGCCGCTGCCGTGCATGGCGTGCGCGGCGTTGGTGCAGAGGTTCATCGTCACCTGGTGCAGCTGCGTCGCGTCGCCCACGACATAGATTGCCGAAGAAGGAAAATCAGTTTTGAGAGTGATTCCGGCAGGCAACGAGCCGCGCACCAGCTCGAGCGTCTCGGCGACGATGGCGCCGATGTCGACCGGCGCGCGCCGGACGCGCTGCGTGCGGCTGTAGGAGAGGATCTGCTCCACCAGGCCGCTGGCGCGGTTCGCGCCGGTGAGCACGTTGGCGGCGTAGCGCCCGAGCGGCGAGCCCGGCGGCGCGTGCTCGGCGAGCAGCTCCGCGTAGCCGAGGATGCCGCCGAGGATGTTGTTGAAGTCGTGCGCGATGCCGCCGGCGAGGCGCCCGACCGCCTCCATCTTCTCCGCCTGGCGCAGCCGCTGCTCGAGGCGCGCGCGCTCGGCCTCGGCCTGCTTGCGCTCGGTGATGTCGCGGAAGTTGAACACCACCGCGTGCACGCTCGGCTCCTCGAGCAGGTCCTTGCGCGTCAGCTCGATCCAGCGCCAGGAGCCGTCCTTGTGCCGCATCGGCATCTCGTCGACCGACACCTTGCCCGGCGAGCGCAACAGCTCCGCGCGCAGCCGCGTCGCGACCTCGACGGTGTCGGGGTGGATGAGGTCCATCACCTCGCGGCCGCGCAGGTCCTGCAGCGTATAGCCGAGCACCCGCTCCATCGCCGGGCTGGCGTAGAGGATCCCGCCCGCGAGCGGCCGCGAAAGCATCAGCGCGTCGGAGCTGTGCTCGATCATCGCCTGGTAGCGCGTCCAGTTGCGGGCGATCGCCTCCTCGCGCCGCTTCAGGCCCCAGGCGGCGAGGCCGATCAGCGCCAGCATGGCGAGCGAGGTGAGCGCGGTGCGGTCGACGATCAGCCACGCCTCGGCGCGCCAGGGCGCAAGCACCGCGCTCTCGTCGCTGCCGCTTGCCACGAGCAGGGGGAAGCCGCGCACCGCGGCGATCGCCGTGAGGATCCGCTCGCCGGTGATCGGGCTCTCGGTCCATCCCTCGAAGCGCCCATCGGCGCGGATCGCTTCCATGATGGCGCCGCCCGGATAGGTCCTGCCGCGCACGTTGCCGGGGTCGGGCACGCGCGTCATGAGCACGCCCCGGTCGGTGATCAGGGTGATGAAGCCGCCCTCGCCGAGGTCGATGGCGCGGTAGAGCCGGTCGAAGCTCTCGATCTCGATCGCCGCCGCCACCACGCCGCCGAAGCTGTCGTCGCGACCGGCCAGGGGGCGGGAGAGGAGGAAGCGCCACTGGTGCTGCTGCAGGCCGCCGCGGTAGGGGGGAGAAAGGCGCAGCCCCGGCGCCTCGCCGTCGCGATGGTCGGCGAAGAAGCGCTGCGCGCCGAGGTCGCTGTCGGGGACCGCGATCTGGCCCGTGCGCGCGAGCACCTGGCCGTCGGCGTCGAGGACGGCGAACGCGGCGATGGTGGAGACGTTGGTGAGCTCCTCGCCAAGGCGGGGCAGGCGCGCCGCCACGGCGCGCGCGTCGCCCGCGCGCGCCGCGTCGCGGAGCATCAGGCCCACCGCCTCCAGCGAGGCCGCGGTCTGGCTGGCGAGGAGCTGCGTCACGTTGGAGAAGGCGCGCTGCGCGCGGGCCTCGACGCGCTCGCGCGCCTTGCGCACGTCCCAGACCGCGGCGGCGATGTTGATCGCCACCAGCACCACGCCGAGCCCGATCAGCGCGCGGCCGAGCGGGACGCGCGAGAGGACCCTACTTCCGGGGAGGTCCAATGAGCTGCGCGACGGCACTGAGCAGGTCGGCGCGCTTGACCGGCTTGCCGAGCGTGCGCGCCGCGCCCGCCGCGACCGCGGCCTCGGCGCTGCAGCCCTGCCCGGAGCCGAAATGGCCCGACACCGCGATCAGCCTCATGTCCGGGTGCGCGCCGCGCATCCAGCGGATCGCCTCGGCGCCGCATGGCCCGGGCATCCACATGTCGCTCACCACCAGCGCCGGCGCGCGCTGCAGCGCGGCCTCGGCGGAGCGGCAGTCGGTCGCCTTGTGCACCAGGTAGCCGGCGGCTTCGAGCCAATCGGCCATCAGGTCGCGCATGATCGCGTCATCGTCGATGACGAGGATCTCGGGACCTCGATGGCGTGCGTCGCTCAAGCGGCCATTCCACAGGATGGCGATTGCGTGTAATTTACATCCGGCAGCCGGGCAAGTTACACCTGTAACGGCGCCGGGCGCCGCCCCCGTAGACTCCGCGGGCCGTGAGGAGCCAGGTAAATATGAATCAGCAACATCCTGCATCCGCGCAGGCCGCGCCCCCCCACGTGCTCGCCGTGGACGACGACCCGACGATCCGCGAGCTGATCGTCGACTACCTCGGGCAGCACGCCCTGCGCGTCACCGCGGTGCCCGACGGCCGCTCGATGCAGGCGGTGCTCGAGGAGCAGGTCGTGGACCTGGTCGTGCTCGACCTGCGCCTGCAGGCCGAGGACGGCATGTCGCTCGCCCGGCGGCTGCGCGACGAATCGGCGATCCCGTTCATCATGCTCACCGGCCGCAGCGACGAGGACGACCGCGTGCTCGGCCTGGAGCTGGGCGCCGACGACTACCTGACCAAGCCCTTCAGCCCGCGCGAGCTGCTGGCGCGCATCCGCACCGTGCTGCGGCGCCGGCGCGCCGAGGTCCGCCAGGGCCGCCCAGACGGCGTGCGCGCCTACCGCTTCGAGGGCTGGGAGCTCAACCTCAACACGCGGCGGCTCGCCGCCACCGACGGGCGGCAGGTGCCGCTCAGCAACGGCGAGTACAGCCTGCTGCTCGTGCTGCTCGGCTCGCCGCAGCGCATCCTCACGCGCGACCAGCTGCTCGACCTCTCGCGCCTGCACAACGACGAGGTGTACAACCGCTCGGTCGACGTGCAGATCATGCGCCTGCGGCGCAAGATCGAGAAGGACCCGGGCCAGCCGCGCTACATCCGCACCGAGCGCGGCGTCGGCTACCTGTTCGGCGTGCCGGTGGAGACGGTGTACTGAATCAGCATCAGCGGAAGGCAGGCGGTGCTCGGGGCTGTTGACCGTCTTGGACAGCAGGTCGCCGCCGAACCCGGCCTCGAGGTAGCCCCAGCGCCGCTCGCGGCGCCAGGGCGCGGTCGCGTTCACGTCGAAGCGGCGCGTGCTGCCGCGGATGTCGGGCACGCGCCAGAGGCTGGCGCCGAGCTGCGCGTGCGTCGGCATCCACCAGGCTTCGCTCGCCACATGGCCGGAATGCTGCGGCCCGGTGGTGGCGCGATGGTTTCATCCGCCGGAGAATGAAAACACAACTGCAACATATGCGTTTCCAACATCTCGCTCTCATTTGCCTGATGCCGCTTGCGGCGTGCAGCCCGTCGGGCGGCTCCGAGAAAGGGCCGCACGGCGCCGGCGGCGGCATGCCCCCGCCCGCCGAGGTGAACGCGGTGACCGTATCGCCGCGCTCGCTGCCGGTCGCCTTCGAGTACGTCGGCCAGACCGCCGGCTCGCGCGAGGTCGAGGTGCGCGCGCGCGTCACCGGCATCCTGCTCAAGCGCAACTTCGAGGAGGGTGCGCGGGTAAAGAAGGGCCAGTCGCTCTTCAGCATCGATCCGGCGCCCTACCAGGCGGCGCTCGCGCGCGCCCAGGCGGACGTCGCCGCTGCCGAGGCGCGCGCGCAGCAGGCGGCGCGCAACGCGGCGCGCCTGCGACCGCTCGTCGCCGAGAAGGCGGTCAGCCAGAAGGACCATGACGACGCGGTGTCCGCGGCGGCGATCAGCACCGCCGACGTCAAGGCGGCGCAGGCGCGCCTCGCCGAAGTTCGGCTGCATCTCGAATATACGAAGGTGGAATCGCCGGTCTCGGGCATCGCCGGGCGCTCGCTGCGCTCCGAGGGCTCGCTCGTCTCCGGGCCGGAGGTGCTGCTGACCACCGTGGTGCAGGTCGACCCGATGTGGGTGAACTTCGGCATCCCCGACAACGAGCGCTCGCGCCTGGAGAAGGAGGCGCGGGCCGGGCGGCTCACGCTGCCCAAGCGCTTCCAGGTCGAGCTCAGGCTCGCCGACGGCAGCCTGCATCCGGTCAAGGGCATGCTCGACTTCACCGACGTGCGCGTCTCCCCCGCCACCGGCACGAGCGAGGCGCGCGCCGAGCTGCCGAATGGCGAGGGGGCGCTGCGGCCGGGCCAGTTCGTGCGCGTCATCCTGCGCGGCGCGGTGCGGCCGGACGCGATCCTCGTGCCGCAGCGCGCGGTGATGGAAGGCCCGCAGGGCAAGTTCGTGTACGTGGTGAGCGAAAAAGGCGTCGCCGAGGCCCGCCCCGTCCAGGTCGGCGAGTGGTCGGGCGACGACTGGATCATCGCCTCGGGCCTCAAGCCCGGCGAGCAGGTGATCACCGACGGGGTCATGAAGCTGGGGCCGGGCGCCCCGGTGAAGATCGCCGGGAAGAAATAATGCTCTCGCGGTTCTTCATCGACCGACCGATCTTCGCGGCGGTCCTGTCCATCTTCATCATCCTCGCCGGCCTCGCGGCGATGCGTGTGCTGCCGGTGGCGCAGTACCCGGAGATCTCGCCGCCGGTGGTCACCGTCACCGCGATCTACCCCGGCGCCTCGGCGCCGGTGCTCGAGTCCACCGTCGCGGCGCCGCTGGAGAACGCCATCAACGGTGTCGAGGGCATGCTGTACATGAACTCGACCTCCTCGGCGAACGGCATGGTGCAGGTCCAGGTCACCTTCGAGATCGGCACCGACATCGACAAGGCGGCGCTCAACGTCAACAACCGCGCCAAGCAGGTCGAGCCGCGCCTGCCGGTCGAAGTGCGCCGCCAGGGCGTCACGGTGGAGAAGGGCTCCTCGGCCTTCCTGCAGGTGATCGCCTTCTACTCGCCCGAGGGCCGCTACGACGACATCTTCATCTCCAACTACGTGACGCTCAACGTGCTCGACGAGATCAAGCGCGTGCCGGGCACGACGCTGGTGCAGATCTTCGGCGCCAAGGACTACGCCATGCGCATCTGGCTGCGCCCGGACCGCCTGGCGACCCTCAAGCTGGCGCCCGGCGACGTCATCCGCGCGCTGAACGAGCAGAACGCGCAGTTTGCCGCCGGCAAGGTCGGCGAGACGCCGACCAAGGGCGAGCAGGAGCTGGTCTACAACGTCACCACGAAGGGGCGCCTTTCGGAGCCGGCCGAGTTCGAGAACATCGTGGTGCGCGCGAACAGCGACGGCTCGCTGCTGCGCCTGAAGGACGTGGCGCGCGTCGAGCTCGCCTCGCGCGACTACGAGTTCGTCGGCCGCATCAATGGCAGGGAAGCCACGCTGGTGGGCGTGTTCCTGCAGCCCGGCGCCAACGCGCTCGCCGTCTCCGGGGAGGTGAAGCGCGCGACCGCCGACATCGCCAGGCGCTTCCCGCAGGGCCTCGCCTACTCGATCCCGTTCGACACCACCATGTTCGTCGAGGTGTCGATCCGCGAGGTGGTGAAGACCCTGCTCGAGGCGATGGCG
>JBQTJF010000297.1:0-2666 GCA_052387375.1 Betaproteobacteria bacterium | reverse complement strand
GCAGATAAAGAAATAGAAGGCGCGTTGCACTGCAAGGCCGGGTACATCGGTCCCGTAGGCGCCGGCGTGAAGATCATCGCCGACCGCACGGTCGCGGCGATGAGCGACTTCGCGTGCGGCGCGAACGAAGAGAATTTTCACCTCGCCGGGGTCAACTGGGGTCGCGATCTGCCCGAACCTCAGGTGGCCGACCTGCGCAATGTGGTCGCGGGCGACCCGAGCCCCGACGGCAAGGGCCGCCTGGAGATCGTGCGCGGCATCGAGGTCGGCCACATCTTCCAGCTCCGCACGAAGTACTCCGAAGCGATGCATGCCAGTTTCCTCGACGAGAAAGGGCAGGCGAAACCCTTTGAAATGGGTTGCTACGGCATCGGCGTGACACGCATCGTCGCCGCGGCGATCGAGCAGAACCACGACCAGCGCGGCATCGTCTTCCCCGCGCCGATGGCGCCTTTCGCGGTGGCGCTGGTGCCAATCGGCTACGCCAAGTCCGAGAGCGTGCGCGCCGCCGCCGAGCGGCTGCACGACGAGCTCGCCGCTGCCGGCGTCGAGGTGCTGATGGACGACCGCGACGAGCGCCCCGGCGTGCTCTTCGCCGACATGGACCTGATCGGCGTGCCGCACCGCGTGGTGCTTTCCGAGCGCGGCCTCGCCGCCGGCAGCGCCGAGGTCAAGGGCCGCCGCGACGAGAAGCCGCGCGACGTGCCGCTCGCCGACGTGGTCGCCTTCCTGAAGGCACAATTGGCGGGGTGAGAAAGCTCTGCCTCGCGCTGCTCGGCCTGCCCCTCCTCGCCTTCGGCGGCGAGCAGCAGCACGAGCCGCTCGCCGACAGCGTGCGCGCGCGGCTCTCGGCGGCGATCGCCGACAAGGCGGTGCCGGTGCTCGCCTTCCGCTCCGCGGCCGACGCGAACCGCTGGCTGCAGGCGATGGAGGGCCGCCTGGCGCGGCGCATCCCGGACCGCCAGCAGCGCCTGGCGCTGCTGCGCACCGTGCACTACGAGGCGACGCGCGCCGGCCTCGATCCGCAGCTCGTGCTCGGCGTGCTGGAAGTGGAGAGCGGCTTCCGCAAGTACGCGGTGTCCAGGGCCGGCGCGCGCGGCTACATGCAGGTGATGCCCTTCTGGGTGAAGCTGATCGGCCGGCCGGGCCACAACCTCTTCCACCTGCGCACCAACCTGCGCTACGGCTGCGTCATCCTGCGCCACTATCTCGACATCGAAAAGGGCAACTACTGGCGCGCCCTGGGCCGCTACAACGGCGCGCTTGGGCGGCCGGGCTATCCCGAGCTCGTGCTCGATGCCTGGCACGGGCGCTGGAAGTACGACGGCCCCACCGCATGATCGAGTCGCTCATCGCGCGCTCGCCGCGCCTCGCCAACTGGCTGTACGGCTTCACGCCGCCCGAGCGCGGCACGGTGGTGCTCGTGCACCGGCGCGTCTACATCGTGCCGACGCGCCTGGGGTGGCTGTTCGCCGCCACGCTCCTCATCCTGCTCATCGGCTCGATCAACTACTCGCTCTCGCTCGGCTTCGTGCTGACCTTCCTGCTCGCCGGCATGGGCGTCGCCGGCATGGTGCACACCGCGCGCAACCTGGCGCGCATCGCCGTGAGCACCGGGCGCGCCGAGACGGTGTTCGCCGGCGAGTCGGCGCAGTTCCGCCTCTACCTCGACGGCCGCGCCGAGTTCGAGCGGCCCGCGATCCTCGCCCGCCATCTGAAGTCGGGCGCGCAGCTGGTGGTCGACATCCCGCCCGGCGCGCTCGCCGAGGTGGTGCTCGCCGTGCCGGCGCCGGCGCGCGGCTGGCTGCCGCTCGGCCGCGTCATGCTCGAGACGCGCTTCCCGCTGGGCCTGTTCCGCGCCTGGAGCTACGTCGAGCCCGACGCGCGCTGCCTCGTCTACCCGCGGCCGGAGCGCACGCCGCTGCCGCCCTACAGCGCCGAGGCGGCCGCCGGCGCGATGCGCTCGCCGACGCCGGGCAACGACGACTTCGCCGGCCTGCGCGGCTACCAGCTCTCCGACTCGCCGCGCCACGTCGCCTGGAAGGCGGCGGCGCGCAGCGGCGACATGCTCACCAAGCAGTTCACCGGCGAGGCGGCGGCGCAGCTGTGGCTCGACTGGCGCGCCCTGGTGGGCCTCGGCACCGAGCCGCGCCTGTCGCGCCTCGCCGGCTGGGTGCTCGCCGCCGAGCGCGCCGGCACCAACTACGGCCTGCGCCTGCCCGGCGTGGAGATCGCCCCCGGCCGCGGCGACGCGCACCGCGCCGCCTGCCTGCAGGCGCTGGCGTTGTTCGAGGAGCAACGGTGAGCCCGCGAATCGATGCCGCCGCCCCCCTGACAAGGGGGGAGCGAGCTTGCGAGCGGGGGGTTTCTGCCGGCCCTGAAAACAAGCGCGCAGAATGGCGGAAATGTAACCGATCGGTTACATCAACAAAAACCAACCCCCCGCTCGCCTGCCGCTGCGCGGGGACTCACGACCCCCTCTCTCAAGAAACACGGGGGCCGATGACTGATTTGATTGAAGTTTCATGCGGGCTGAACGGACACCAATTGCATGCCCAAGTCTGCGGCTTTGCGCTTGAGCGAAGCAAGCACGCGCTGGCGGTGTCGTTGTTCGAACTGCGCCTCGCCTTGGTCGACGTAGGCTTGGCCGCGGGTGAGCATGAAGT
>JBQTJF010000296.1:0-1923 GCA_052387375.1 Betaproteobacteria bacterium | reverse complement strand
GGGCTCGGTGCGCAGCTCGAGGGCGATGTCGAGGTAGGCCTTGGCGAAGCCGTTGGCCACGTCGGCGGCCATGCGCGGGCTGTTCGCCGAGAAGATGATGGTGACGATGTTGCTCGCCGAGGTGTCGACCTTGAGCTTCTCGAGCAGGTTCTCGGCGATCCAGTCCTCGATGTTGCCGGCGCCGCCGTCCTGCTCGAAGGCCTCGCGCATGCCCGGCAGGTGCACGAGCTTGAGGTCGCGCACCACCTGCTTGGCGACGCGGCCGCTCTGCACCAGGTCGACCTGGGTGTGGATGTAGCCGGCGCGCTCGCGCGGCGACATGCGCGCCGGCGTCATCAGCTGCTCGTCGCGCGCGTCGATGAGCAGCGTCGCCGTGGCCGCGTACTTCTTCGGCACCACGAGCGCCACCGCGATCGCGGCCACGATGGTGGCCGCCAGCACCAGCACGAACGCCTTGCGGCGCGCGCGCAGTGCCATCAGGAACTGGGTCATGTCCATGCTCGACTCCCTAGAAAAGCGCTTCTTTGACGTAGATGACGTCGCCGGCCTTGACGACGTCGCGCAGGCCCGCGTCGGACTCGACGATCCTGCCGTCGGCGCCGGCGCGGCGCAGCTTCAGGCGCCGGTCGCTGCCGCGCGGCGTGATGCCGCCGCCGAGCGAGATCGCCTGCATCACGGTGAGCCCGGGCTCGAGGCGGTAGGCGCCGGCGCGCGTCACCTCGCCGTAGATGTAGAACACCGGCGCGCGCTCGACGTGCACCGTGTCGCCGCCCTGCAGCTCGAAGCTCTTGCCGAGCAGGCTCACCTGGTGCGTCTGCGCGCCGCGGATCACCGTGACGGTGCTCGAGCCCTCCGCGGTGAGGCCGCCGGCGGCGGCGAGCACGTCGGCGAGCTTGCTGCTGGTGTCGTCGAGCGCGTAGCGCCCGGGGCGGGTGACCATGCCGAGCACGGAGACCTGGCGGCTGCGCAGCGTGGTGCGCGTCACGCTCACCTGCGGGTCCTTGAGGAACTTGCCGCTCTTCAGCTCGCCGGCGATCTTCGCCGCCGCCTGGGGCGGCGTCATGCCGGCCACCTTCTCCTCGCCGATCAACGGCATGGCGATGGTGCCGCGCTCGCTGATGCGCGCCTCGGTGGTGAGGTCGGGCTGCTGGAACACGGTGACGCGCACGGCGTCGCCGATGCCCAGCTTCTCGTTTCCCCACACCGGGAAGACTGCCAACAGCAAAAGAACTGCCAAGCCGATGCTCTTCATCTTGCCCTCGCTCTGGTGTCCCCAACGTATTGAATGGATGCCGCCTCGCGCAGCTTCTTCACTTCCGCCGCGGCGAGCGCCAGGCGCTGGCGCCCGGCGAGGAACTGCTCGATCAGCGGCGCGGCCTGCGCCTCCGAGAGCGGCGCCTCCGCGGCGTGCAGCAGCTGCACGACGGAGGCGCCCGGAGGCGCGGCGAACACCGCGATCTCCCCTGCTTTCAGGCGCGCCAGCTCGGGCAGCACGGCGAGCGGCAGGTGCTCGGCGGGCTGCACGGTGTTGACCACCTCGAACCTGACCTTGCGCAGCCGCAGCCACGCCGCGACGTCGTCGAGCCCGCTCGCGTGCGCCGCCGCGGCACGCAGCGGCTCGACCAGCTCCGCCGGCGCCGACACGGCCAGCTCGCGCAGGCGGTAGATGCGCCGCCCGGCGAACAGCGCCGGGTTCTCCGCGTAGAAGGCGCGCACTTCCTCGCGCGTGCTGCGCGCCGGCGCGGCGAGGCGCTCCAGCCAGGCGCGCGCGAGCACCTGGCGCCGGGCGCTGTCGATCGCCTCGGCGACCGCCGGGTCGCGCGCGAGGCCGGCCTCCAGCGCCTTCTGCACCAGCAGCTCGCGCGCGAGCGCCTGCGCGAGCGCCTGCGCGCGCGGCGCCTCGGCGGCGGCGATCTCGGGGCC
>JBQTJF010000295.1:0-18237 GCA_052387375.1 Betaproteobacteria bacterium | reverse complement strand
GCTTTGCCCAGGCCGCCGAGGCGGCGGCGCGCGGCCGCGGCGACCGCGTCGAGACGGCCAACGCGCTGCGCAACATCGGGCGCGCGCGCATGCGCCTGGGCGACGCCGCCGGCGCGATCGCGTCCCTGGAGCAGGCGCTCGAGGTCGACCGCGCGCTCGCCGATTCGCCGCAGATCCTCGCCGACCTCGCCGAGCTCGAGCGCGCGAGCGCCGCGGCGGGCGACGCGCAGGCGGCGCGCCGCTACGCCGAGCGCGCGCTCGCCATCGGCCGCGCCGCGCGCGAGAGCCCGGGCAGCGAGGAGACCGAGGTGCAGCTGCGGCTGCGCTAGGCGGGGATCAGGTTCGCTCGCAGACGGCGCTCCAGACGCCGTCGACGCATTCGAGGTCCTGCACCAGCCTGGCGCCGAACTGCTGCAGCTCGCGCACCTTGGCTTCCACCGCCTCGCGCGTCGGTCCCGAGACCATGGTCTTCAGCCCGAACTCCTCGACGTTGACGCGCACCGCCTGGCGCCGGTTCTCGCAAGTCGCCATCCAGCGCGCGCCGCCCATGGTCGGCGCGGCGAGCACGCGCGCCCCGTCGGCGGCGAGCCGCTGCAGCGTCGTCGCGACGCCCTCGCGCGTCGTTCCGGAGATGATGAAGTGCGATCCGGCGTCCGAGATGCGCACCGGCGCGTCGCGCGGCGCCGGCGCGGTGCGCGGCGGCTCGGCGCGCAGCCGCGCATGCGCCTTGGCGACGCGCCGGCCGACGCGCACCGCGGGATTCACCGCGAACACCTCGTGCGTGCGCTCGTGCTTGTCGGTGCGCCCGCCGATGGCCTGGAACATGCTCGCGTACTCGGCCGAGATGAGCAGAACCCCGTCGTAGAAGGCGCGGGAAAGCAGCAGCTGGCCGGGCTGCGCGAACGACATGATGCGCTGCGCCACGTTGATGCCGTCGCCGATCACGTTCTCGCGGCCGTTGATGTCCTTCGTGATATAGACCGGGCCGAGGTTGATGCCGACACGCACCGGCACCTCGCCGACGTTGTCGAACACCGAGAGCGCGGCGAACAGCGCCCGCTCCGGATCGCCGAGGAAGGTGACCGCCGCGCCGTCGCCGGTGTCGATGACGACGCGATCGCCGGGCAGCGTGTCCTGCAGCGCGGTATCCAGCACCTCGTTGAAGCGCTGCTTGAGGCGGATCGCCTCGGTGACGCCGAGGCGCGAGTAGCCGACGATGTCGAGGAAGAGCACGCTGCAGACCAGCGTGCGGCTGGCCGGCGTGGCCGCGTCATCGCCGCCGCTCATCGGGCCGCCCTCATCGCATTCCGGGAAGCATGCCCTTCATGCCGCGCATCATGCGCTGCAGGTTGCCGCCTTTCATCACCTTCATCATTTTCTGCATCTGCTCGAACTGGTTGAGCAGCTGGTTCACCGCCTGCACCGGCACGCCGGCGCCGGCGGCGATGCGGCGCTTGCGCGAGGCCTTGAGCAGCGTCGGATGGGCGCGCTCCTGCGGCGTCATGGCATTGATGATGCCCTCGATGCGGCGCAACTGCTTGTCGTCCTGCAGCTTCGCCGGGTCGATCTGCCCGGCGAGCTGCGCCGGCAGCTTGTCCATCAGCGACGCCATGCCGCCCAGCTTCTTCATCTGTCCGAGCTGCTGCTTGAAGTCCTCGAGGTCGAAGCCCTTGCCTTTCTTGACCTTGTCGGCGACGCGCTTCGCCTCCTCGAGATCGATCTTGGCGTGCGCCTCCTCGACCAGCGAGACGATGTCGCCCATGCCGAGGATGCGCGCCGCCATGCGCTCGGGGTGGAAGGCCTCGAGCCCGGCGAGCTTCTCGCCGACGCCGGCGAACTTCACCGGCTTGCCGGTGACGCGGCGCACCGAGAGCGCGGCGCCGCCGCGCGCGTCGCCGTCGAGCTTGGTGAGGACCACGCCGGTGAGCGGCAGGCGCTCGCCGAAGGCGCGCGCCACGTTGACCGCGTCCTGCCCCTGCATTGCGTCGACGATGAACAGGGTCTCAATCGGCTGGAGCGCGGCGTGCAGCTCGGCGATCTCGCGCATCATCGCCTCGTCGATGGCCAGGCGTCCGGCGGTGTCGACGATCAGCACGTCGCAGTAATGGCTGCGCGCATGTTCGAGCGCCCGGGCCGCGATAGCCGACGGCAGTTCATCTTTTCTTGATTCAATGAAATCTGCGCCGGCCTGCGCGGCAACCGTCTTCAGCTGCTCGATCGCGGCCGGGCGGTATACGTCGCACGAGACGAGCGCCACCTTCTTCTTCGCATTCTTGAGGTGCAGCGCCAGCTTGCCGCAGGTGGTGGTCTTGCCCGAGCCCTGCAGGCCGGCCATCAGGATCACCGCCGGCGGCTGCGTGGCGAGATCGAGCGGCGCGTTCGCCTCGCCCATCAGCTGCGTCAGCTCGCGGTGCACGACGCCGACCAGCGCCTGCCCCGGCGTCAGGCTGCCGACCACTTCCTCGCCGAGCGCCTTGGCGCGCACCGCGTCGATGAAGTGCTTCACCACCGGCAGCGCGACGTCGGCCTCGAGCAGTGCCACGCGCACTTCGCGCAGCGCGTCCTGGATGTTCTTCTCGGTGAGGCGCGCCTCGCCGCGCACGTGCTTGGCGATCGTGGCGAGCCGCGCGGTGAGGTTGTCTAGCATCGGCTGGGTTAAACTGGGGAAGTGCCGGACATTGTAATTCACGCTGTCGCCTCGGCCATGTACCTGGGGCTGGCGTGGCACTTCTGGAACACGCGCTGGCGGCGCCGCGCCGCCGCCGCGCCCGGCCTGCGCGCCTGGGAGCGCGCCGCGATGCTGGCGCCGCTCGGCCTGCACGGCTGGCTGCTCTACAGCGCGGTGTTCGGCGCCGCGCAGCTGCGCTTCGGCTTCGCGCAGGCGCTCTCGGTGATGATGTTCCTCGGCGTGGCGCTGTACTGGATCGAGAGCCTGTTCTACAGCCTCGAGGGCATGGAGCCGCTGGTGCTGCCGCTCGCCGCGCTCGCCGCGCCGCTGCCGGCGCTTTTCCCCGGGCTGGCCTCGAGCGCGGCGCACGCGCAGGCCGCCGGGTTCCGCCTGCACCTCGCGCTCGCCATGGTCGCCTACAGCCTGTTCGTCATCGCGCTGCTGCACGCGACGCTGATGGCGGTGGCCGAGCGCCAGCTGCACCGCAAGAGCGGGCCCGGGCTCGCCGGGCTGCCGCCGCTCCTGACGCTGGAGCGGCTGCTCTTCCGCGTCATCGCCGCGGCCTTCGTCTTCCTCACCCTCACCCTCGCCACCGGCATCGTCTTCTCCGAGACGCTGTTCGGGCGCGCGCTGCCCTTGGACCACAAGACGGTGTTCGCGGTGCTCTCCTGGCTCGCCTTCGGCCTGCTGCTCGCCGGCCGCTGGCGCTACGGCTGGCGCGGGCGCACCGCGCTGCGCTGGACGCTGACCGGATTCGTCATGCTGCTGCTCGCCTACGTCGGCAGCCGCTTCGTGCTGGAAGTGCTGCTGGGAAGAAGCTGAACGGCTCCCTCGAGGTGCACCGATGGAAATCCTGGTCCTGGCGGGTCTGATCCTCCTCAACGGGCTGTTCGCCATGTCCGAGGTGGCGCTGCTCACCTCGCGGCGCACCCGCCTCGCGGCGATGGCGAAGCAGGGCGACACCCTCGCCGCCGCGGCGGCGCGCTTGGTCGAGCAGCCGACGCAATTCCTCTCGACGGTACAGATCGGCATCACCACCATCGGCCTGCTGAACGGCATTTTCGGCGAGGCGGTGCTCGCCGACCCGTTCGCCGTCTGGCTCGAGCTCCAGGGAATGGAGGTGAAGACGGCCTCGGTGGTCTCGACGGCGCTGGTCGTGGTCGCCGTCACCTACGTGTCGATCGTGATCGGCGAGCTGGTGCCCAAGCGCTTCGGGCAGCATCGCGCGGAAGCGATTGCCAAGCTGGTCGCGTGGCCGATGCGCGTGCTCGCGCTGCTCTCGGCGCCGTTCGTGCACCTGCTTTCGGTCTCGACCGAAGCGATCCTCACGCCGCTGCTGCGGCTCTTCGGCGTGCGCCGCGACAGCGCCGACCAGGAGATGTCGGTCGAGGAGATCCGCACCATCATCCTCGAGTCCTCGAAGTTCCTGCCGAAGAAGCACGTCTCGATCCTCACCAACCTGTTCGAGCTGGGCGACATCACGGTGCAGGACATCATGGTGCCGCGCGCCAAGATCGAGTCGGTGACGCTGGAAGAGGGCATGGAGAAGGTGTCGCACCAGCTCGCCACCAGCCACCACATGCGCCTGCCGGTGTTCCGCAACCACGAAGGCGAGCTCGCCGGCGTGCTGCACCTGCGCCGCATCCTCGGCTCGCTGCATGGCGGCACGCTCGACGAGGCGGCGATCCTGGAGATCGTCGAGGACCCGTACTACGTGCCGGCCTCCACCACGGTGCTCGCGCAGCTGCAGTACTTCCAGGAGAACCGCGCCAGCCTGGCCCTGGTGGTGGACGAGTACGGCGAGCTGATGGGCCTCGTCACCCTGGCGGACATTCTCGAGGAGATGATCGGCAAGTTCACCACTTCGCTGCCGGCCGCGGCGCCGCTCGCCTGGGACGAGGCCGGCAGCGCCACCGCGGAGGGCGCGATGCCGGTGCGCGAGGTGAACCGCGCCCTCGGGCTGTCGCTGCCCACCGACGGCCCGAAGACGCTGAACGGCCTCATCGTCGAGCACCTGCAGGACATCCCGGAGGCCGACGTGTCGATCAAGATCGGCAACGTGCCGATGGAAATCGTCCACGCGCAGGGGCGCACGATCAAAACCGTGCGCATTTTCCGGCCGGTCGAGGCGGTCGAAAATCCCGAGCCCTCAGGGGCTTAGAACGAGGTTTTCAGCCTTTACAAACGCCAGCCCCCCGGGCATCATCGCGCCGTTAGGGAGGGAGCAATGGCAACCGCAGCGGCGGCCGTCAAGGGCGCCAAGGAAGCGACGTACGTCTGGGAGGGCAAGGACAAGGCCGGCAAGGTCATCCGCGGCGAGATGCGCGCCGGCGGCGAGTCGGTCGTCAACGCCACGCTGCGCCGCCAGGGCATTCTCGTCACCAAGGTCAAGAAGCAGCGCCTCGGCAGGGGCGGCAAGGTCAGCGACAAGGACATCACGCTCTTCACGCGCCAGCTCGCCACCATGATGAAGGCGGGCGTGCCGCTGCTGCAGTCCTTCGACATCGTCGCCAAGGGCGCCTCCAACCCGGCGGTCGCCAAGCTGCTGATCGAGGTCAAGACCGAGGTCGAGACGGGCTCGGCGCTCGCCGCCGCCTTCCGCAAGTACCCGCTGCACTTCGACGCGCTGTTCTGCAACCTGGTGCAGGCCGGCGAGCAGGCGGGCATTCTCGAGAGCCTGCTCGACCGCCTGGCGAGCTACAAGGAGAAGATCCTCGCCATCAAGTCGAAGATCAAGAGCGCGCTGTTCTACCCGATCGCCATCATCGCCGTGGCCTTCATCATCACCGCGGTGATCATGATCTTCGTCATCCCGGCCTTCAAGGAGGTGTTCACCAACTTCGGCGCCGACCTGCCGGCGCCGACGCTGCTGGTGATGGCCATCTCCGACTGGTTCGTCGCCAACTGGTACATCATCTTCCCGGCGATCGGCCTGGGCATCTGGGGCTTCCTCGAGGCCTGGAAGCGCTCGCTGGCGGTGCAGATCTTCATGGACCGCCTGATGCTGCGCCTGCCGGTGTTCGGCGACCTGGTGCGC
The DNA here is from genome assembly GCA_052387375.1 of Betaproteobacteria bacterium. Classification (GTDB taxonomy): domain Bacteria; phylum Pseudomonadota; class Gammaproteobacteria; order Burkholderiales; family SG8-39; genus SCGC-AG-212-J23. The sequence continues at coordinate 12,532 of JBQTJF010000295.1, read as the reverse complement.
AAGTCGACCATCGCGCGCTGGACGCGCACGCTTTCCACCATGTTCGCCGCCGGCGTGCCGCTGGTCGAGGCGCTCGACTCGGTGGGCGGCGCCTCGGGCAACTACGTGTACCAGAGCGCGACCAAGCAGATCCAGAGCGAGGTCTCGACCGGCACCGCGCTCACCGTGGCCATGCAGAACGCCAACGTGTTCCCCAGCATGGTGATCCAGATGGTGTCGATCGGCGAGGAGACCGGCGCGCTCGACTCGATGCTCAGCAAGGTCGCCGACTTTTTCGAGGCCGAGGTCGACGACGCGGTCGAGGCGCTCTCCTCCCTGATGGAGCCGATGATCATGGTGGTGCTGGGCACGCTCATCGGCGGCATGGTCATCGCCATGTATCTGCCCATCTTCAAGATCGGCGGGGCCGTCTGAGGTGACCGGGCTCGGCTGGCTTCTCCAGCCAGCCGTCTTTCCGTGGGCCGCGCTGGTGCTTGGCCTGTGCGTCGGCTCGTTCCTGAACGTGCTCATCCATCGCCTGCCGAAGATGATGGAGCGCGAATGGCGCGCCGAATGCGCCGCGCTCGCCGGCGAGCCGGCGCCGGCCGGGCAGCGCTACGACCTCCTCTCGCCGCCCTCGAGCTGCCCCGCCTGCGGGCAGCGCATCCGCGCCATCGACAACGTGCCGCTGGCGAGCTACCTGTGGCTGCGCGGCCGCTGCCGCGCCTGCCGGGCGCGCATCGGCCTGAAGTACCCGCTGGTCGAGCTGCTCGCCGGCGCCGGCGCCGCCTACGCCGCGTGGCACTTCGGGCCCACGCTCGCCGCCGCCGGCGCGGCGCTCTTCGTCTGGTTCACCATCGCGCTCGCCTTCATCGACCAGGAGACCGGGCTCCTGCCCGACGACCTGACGCTGCTCCTGCTCTGGGTCGGGCTGGCGCTGAACCTCGGCGGCGCCTTCGTGCCGCTGGGCGACGCGGTGCTCGGCGCGATGGCCGGCTATCTCTCCCTCTGGCTCGTCTACTGGGCCTACCGCCTCGTCACCGGCAAGGAAGGCATGGGCTACGGCGACTTCAAGATGAACGCCGCGGTGGGCGCCTTCCTCGGCTGGAAGATGCTGCCGCTCGTGATCCTGCTCTCGTCGCTGGTCGGGCTGGCGTTCGGCGCGCTGCAGATGTTCGCGGCGCGGCGGCGCTGGGACGCGGGCTTCCGCTTCCACTTCGGCCCTTACCTCGCCATCGCCGGCATCGTCGCGCTCTACTGGGGCCAGCAGATCGTGCGCTGGTACGGCGCGCGCCTGTGAGCGCCCGCCGGCCCTACGTGGTCGGGCTGACCGGCGGCATCGGCAGCGGCAAGAGCGCCGCGGCGGCGGAGTTCGCGCGGCTCGGCGCGGCGGTCGTCGACACCGACGCGATCGCGCACCGGCTCACCGGCCCGGGCGGCGAGGCGCTCCCCGCCATCCGGCGCCGCTTCGGCGAGGGCTTCCTCCTGCCCTCCGGCGCCATGGACCGCGCGCGCATGCGCGAGCACGTGTTCGCCGATCCCGCGGCGCGCAAGTCGCTCGAGGAGCTGCTGCATCCGCTGATCCGCCAGCAATCCGAGCGCGAGATCGCCGCCGCGACCGGACCCTACGTGCTCTACGTCGTGCCGCTGCTCGTGGAATCGGGCGACTACCGCCGGCGCGTCGACCGCGTCCTCGTCGTCGACTGCGACGAAGCGACGCAGCTCGCGCGCGTGCGCGCGCGCGGCCTCTCGCCGGCCGAAGCCGAGGCCATCGTGCGCTCGCAGGCCTCGCGTGCCGAGCGGCGGGCAGCGGCCGACGACGTCATCGACAACAGCGGCACGCTGGAGGCGCTGCGCCGGCAGGTCGCCGCCCTGCACGCGCGCTATGCCGCGATGGCGAAAACTGCCGGAAGCTAGGTTGTGCTGCGCAGGCAAATCGCTCAGAATCGGCCAAACTTGATCACCTACGAATACCCGCTCAACGAGCGCATCCGCACGCTGCTGCGCCTGGAAGATCTGTTCGAGCGCTCGCGGCACTTCGTGGCGCGCACCGACCCGCACGACCACCACATGGCGCTGCTCACGCTGTTCGAGATCCTCGAGGTGTCGAGCCGCGCCGACCTGAAATCCGACCTGCTGCAGGAGCTCGAGCGGCAGAAGCAGGTGCTGTTCGCCTTCAAGAACAACCCCGAGATCGCCGAGGAGGCGCTCTCCGGGGTGCTGCGCGACATCGAGCAGGCCGCGCAGGCGCTGTTCTCCATGACCGGCAAGATCGGCCAGTACCTGCGCGAGAACGACTGGCTGATGTCGATCAAGCAGCGCACCGGCATCCCCGGCGGCGCCTGCGAGTTCGACCTGCCCTCCTACCACTACTGGCTGCACCGGCCGGCCGAGGAGCGCACCGGCCAGCTCGCCGCGTGGACCGGCCCGCTCCATCCGCTGCGCGACGGCTCCGCCATCATCCTGCGCATCCTGCGCGAATCGGGCCGGCCGCAGACGCTCGCCGCGCCGCAGGGCATGTTCCAGCAGATGCTCGGCGGCAAGACCGCGCAGATGCTGCGCCTGCGCCTCGATCCCTCGCTGCCCTGCGTGCCCGAGATCAGCGCCAACAAGTACGTCCTCAACATCCGCTTCGTCGCCCAGAACGGCGAGGACCCCCGGCCGCGCACGGCCGACTGGGACGTCGGTTTCGAACTGACGTTTTGCAACCTGTAAAGAAGGTGCCCTGCCCGCGCTGCGGCGCGCCGGCCCCGGTATCGGCCGAGAACCGCTGGCGCCCGTTCTGCAGCGAGCGCTGCCGGCTCATCGACCTCGGGCTGTGGGCCTCGGAGGAGTACCGCGTGCCAGAGGAGAAAACTCCGCCAGACTCTGCGCCAGATAAGGAGCCTTGATCGGGGCTGGCAGAAGCGCTCGCGCGGCACAAAATCCTCCCGATCGGGAGGATTCTCAGGCTACGTGCCCCAGGCGCCCCGGATCATGGCGAGACCATGCGCGCCCGCGCGCCAGGCGGCCTCGCGGTCCTCTGCCCTGAGCCCGCCGATCGCGTACACCGGGATGCTCGAGCCGTCGGCGAGCTCGCCGAAGCGCTGCCAGCCGAGCGCCGCCTTGTCCTTGACCGGCCCGAGCACCGCGAAGTCGAGCTCGAGCTGCATGGCGCGCGCGAGCTCCTCGCGCGTATGGCACGAGGCGGCGACGAGTCCTTTCTCGGATTTCTTTTTCAGGTCCATCAGCTGGGCCGCCGTGAAGTGAACGCCGTCCGCGCCGGGGTGCGGCGCCTTGGTGAGCACCTGGCAGCCGTAGCGGTGTGCCAGTCCGATCACCTGTTCCGTGAAGACGCGCCGTGCCTGCTCCTGCAGATGCGGCTCGCGGATTTGCAGAAGCCGCACGCCGCGCTCCAGCGCCCGCTCCACGCGGACAAGCATTTCCGGGACACCAAAGCGACCGGCGTCCGTAATTCCGTATTCGGTGGGCAAGGCGAGCGAGGCGAGCACGGGCGCGTTGGCCGGCAGCATCGGCGCGGCCATCGGCGCGCCGACGGCCTGCCAGGCGATCGCCTGGTCTTCGCGCGGATGCGGCTCGCCCCGCCAGGCGAGCACGCGGAAGAAGCGCAGGCGCACGGTGCCGTGCGGATAAGTGAAGACGCGCATCAGCCAGGGATAGGCTGCGCCGATGTCGATGCCGAGCTCCTCGTGCAGCTCGCGCGCCAGCGCCTGCGCCGACGGCTCGCCGGGCTCGACCTTCCCGCCCGGGAACTCCCAGTAGCCGGCGTAGACCTTGCCTGCGGGGCGCTGCGCGAGCAGGAACGCGCCATCGGCGCGCAGCAGCACCGCCGCCGCGACCTCGATCACTTCTTCTTCGCGTGCCTGCCGGCCCAGTCGCGCGCGAACTGGTAGGCGACGCGGCCGCTGCGCGAGCCGCGTTGCAGCGACCACTGCAGCGCTTCCTCTTTTGATTTTTCGCTGGAAGAAACCCCGAAGCACTTGAGCCAGTGGCCGACGATGTCGAGGTATTCGTCCTGGTCGAACGGGTAGAAAGTGATCCACAAGCCGAAGCGCTCGGAGAGCGAGATCTTCTCCTCGACGGTCTCGCCGGGGTGGATCTCGTCGCCGACGTACTTCGTCTCCAGGTTCTCCGCCATGTACTCGGGCATCAGGTGCCGGCGGTTGGAGGTGGCGTAGATGAACAGGTTCTCGGAGGTGGTCGAGACCGAGCCGTCGAGCGCCACCTTGAGGGCGATGTAGCCGTCCTCGGCGCCGTGGAAGCTCAGGTCGTCGCAGAAGAGCAGGAACCGTTCCTTGCGCGCCGCCACCTGGTCGACGATGTGCGGCAGGTCGACGAGGTCGTTCTTCTCGACCTCGATGAGGCGCAGCCCCTGCTTCGCGTACTTGTTGAGCAGCCCCTTGACGATCGAGGACTTGCCGGTGCCGCGCGCGCCGGTGAGGAGCACGTTGTTCGCCGGCCTGCCCTCGAGGAACTGGCGCGTGTTCTGCTCGACGCGCTCGATCTGCCGGTCGATGCCGCGCAGGTCCGCGAGCCGGATGCGATGCACCTGCCGCACCGGCTGCAGCCATCCGGGCGTGCCGCGGCGCGCCGCCGAGCGCCAGCGGAAGGCGATGCTCGCGTCCCAGTCGGTCGCCGGCGGCCGCGGCGGCAGCAGCTGGTCGAGGCGCTCGAGGATGCTTTCGAGTTCTTTGCTCACGTTCGATACTCGGCGTTGATTTTCACGTAGTCGAATGAGAAGTCGCAAGTCCAGACCGTCGCCTCGGCCTTGCCGCGGTTGAGCAGGGCGCGAACCGTGAACTCGGGCTTGCGCATCGCCTCGAGCGCTTCGCTCTCGACATATCCCGGATGGCGGCCGCCGCGCCTGGCCACCAGGACCCCGTCGATGTAGAGATCGACCCGCGCCGTATCGACCCTCGCGCCGGAGTAGCCGATCGCGGCGAGGATGCGGCCGAGGTTCGGATCGGAGGCGAAGAACGCCGTCTTGACGAGCGGCGAATGCGCGATCGCATAGGCGACCTGGCGGCACTCGGCGGCGCTGCGCCCGCGCTCGACGCGCACGGTGACGAACTTGGTCGCGCCTTCGCCGTCGCGCACGATCGCCTGCGCGAGCCGGCGCGCGACATCGCCGATCGCCTCCTCGAGCGCGGCAAGGTCCCGCCTCGCCGCGGCGGCGGGTCCCTGGCCGGAGGCGATGAGGATCAGCGAATCGTTCGTCGACGTATCGCCGTCCACCGTGATGCAGTTGAACGAGCGGTCCGCGACGCGCCTTAGGATGCCGGCGAGGTCCTTTCCCGGCACGCGCGCGTCGGTGGCGATGAAGCCGAGCATCGTCGCCATGTCGGGCCGGATCATGCCCGCGCCTTTGGCGATGCCGGTGACGCTCGCCTCGCCTTTCCCCAGTCTCACTTTCCGGGAAAAGGCCTTCGGCACGGTGTCGGTGGTCATGATCGCCTCGGCTGCCGTGGCCCAGTCGCATGCCGTCAGACCGGGCAGCGCCGCGACGATGCGCTCGGCCGGCAGCGGCTCCATGATCACGCCGGTCGAGAACGGCAGCACCTGGCCGACCTTGCAGCCGATGCGCTGCGCCACGGCGGCGCACACCTCGCGCCCGCGCTTCAGGCCGTCTGCGCCGGTTCCCGCGTTGGCGTTCCCGGTATTGACGACCAAGGCCCGAATGTTCCCGGACTTGAGGTTCTTTTTCGCGAGAAAGACCGGCGCGGCGCAAAAGCGGTTGCGCGTGAAGACCCCGGCGACGCCGGCGCCCGGCGCGAGCGCCATGACGAGCAGGTCCTTGCGGCCGGGCTTCTTGATCCCGGCCATGCCGGCCGCGAGATCGACGCCGGGAATGGGACGTAAAGAGGCGGGATCGGGCGAAGGAAGGTTAACCGCCACGATCGCCCGGATCAGCTCAGCTTGCCGTGGCAGTGCTTGTACTTTCGCCCCGAGCCGCAGGGGCAGGGGTCGTTGCGCCCCACTTTCTGCGCGTGGCGCACCACCGGCTGCGCCTTCTTCTTCGTCGCCGCCTCGGCGATGGCGACGTCGCCGTTGCCGTAATCGGGTTCAGCCCCTTCCATGCCTCCCAGGCTGGGGTGTTGCGGCTTGATGTTCTCGACATGCGACTCGTCGTCCGGCTTGATGTCGTCGCGCGTGCGGATCTGCACCGCGGTGAGCGTCTTGATCACCTCGAGCTTCACCGCCTCGATCATGGCCCCGAACAGCTCGAACGCCTCGCGCTTGTACTCCTGCTTGGGGTTCTTCTGCGCGTAGCCGCGCAGGTGGATGCCCTGGCGCAGGTGGTCGAGCGCCGCCAGGTGCTCGCGCCAGTGCGCATCGAGGATCTGCAGCATGACGTAGCGCTCGTACTGGCGGAACGACGCCTCCGCGCCCGCCGGCACCTTGGCCTGGTACGCCTCATCGGCGGCGGCGGCGATGCGCTCGAGCGCCTTCGCGGGGTCGAGCTGCGAGTCGCCGTCGAGCCATTTGCCCACCGGCAGCTCGAGGTTGAAGTCCGCCTTGAGGGCGTTCTCCAGGCCGGCGAGGTCCCACTGCTCCTCGACGCTGTCCTCGGGGACGTGGGCGTGGAAGAGGTCGGTCATGACGCCGGCGCGCAGGTCGGTGATGCGGCCCGACACGTCGCCGGACTCGAGCAGCTCGTTGCGCAGCGCGTAGATGGTCTTGCGCTGGTCGTTGGCGACGTCGTCGTACTCGAGCAGCTGCTTGCGGATGTCGAAGTTCCTCGCCTCGACCTTGCGCTGGGCGGACTCGATGGAGCGGGTGACCATCGCATGCTCGATGGCCTCCCCCTCGGGCATCTTCAGCATCACCATGATGCGGTTGATGCGCTCGCCGGCGAAGATCCTGAGCAGCGGGTCCTCGAGCGACATGTAGAAGCGCGAGCTGCCCGGGTCGCCCTGGCGCCCGGAGCGGCCGCGCAGCTGGTTGTCGATGCGCCGCGACTCGTGCCGCTCGGTGCCGATGATGTGCAGCCCGCCCGCCTTCACCACCTGGTCGTGCAGCGCCTGCCACTCTCCCCGGAGTTTTTCGACGCGGGCGCGTTTGTCCTCCGGCGAGAGCTTTTCATCTGCCTCCACAAAATCGCACTGCTTCTCGACGTTGCCGCCGAGCACGATGTCGGTGCCGCGGCCGGCCATGTTGGTGGCGATGGTGATCATCTTCGGCCGGCCGGCCTGCGCGACGATCTCCGCCTCGCGCGCGTGCTGCTTGGCGTTCAGCACCTGGTGCGGCAGCTTCTCCTTCTGCAGCAGCCCCGAGAGCAGCTCCGAGTTCTCGATCGAGGTGGTGCCGACCAGCACCGGCTGGCCGCGGTCGTAGCAGTCGCGGATGTCCTTGATGACGGCGTGGAACTTCTCCTTGCCGGTGCGGTACACCTGGTCCTGGCGGTCGGTGCGGATCATCGGCATGTGCGTCGGCACCACCACCGTCTCGAGCCCGTAGATCTGCTGGAACTCGTAGGCTTCGGTGTCGGCGGTGCCGGTCATGCCGGCGAGCTTGCCGTACATGCGGAAGTAGTTCTGGAAGGTGATCGAGGCGAGGGTCTGGTTTTCGTTCTGGATCGGCACGCCCTCTTTCGCCTCGACCGCCTGGTGCAGGCCGTCGGACCAGCGCCGGCCCTGCATGAGCCGCCCGGTGAACTCGTCGACGATGATCACTTCGCCCTCCTGCACCACGTAGTGCTGGTCGCGGTGGAAGAGGTGATGGGCGCGCAGCGCGGCGTACAGATGGTGGACGAAGTTGATGTAGGCCGGCTCGTACAGGCTCGCGCCGGCGGGCAGCAAGCCGATGCGCGAGAGGATCTGCTCGGCCTTCTCGTGGCCGGCCTCCGAAAGGCTGATCTGGTGGTTCTTCTCGTCGACGAAGAAGTCGCCCGGCACCTCGGGCTCCCCCTGCTTGCGCTCCTGTTTCTGGCGAGTGAGCAGCGGCGGCACCTGGTTCATCCGCTGGTAGATCTCGGTGCGGTCCTCCGCCTGGCCCGAGATGATGAGCGGCGTGCGCGCCTCGTCGATGAGGATGGAGTCGACCTCGTCGACGATGGCGTAGTGCAGCCCGCGCTGGAAGCGCTCCTCGACGTGCATGGCCATGTTGTCGCGCAGGTAGTCGAAGCCGAACTCGTTGTTGGTGCCGTAGGTGATGTCGGCCGCGTAGGCCTTGCGCTTGTCCTCCGGGTCCATGTGCGGCGTGTTGACGCCCACCGTCAGCCCGAGGAAGTGGTAGAGCTTGCCCATCCACTCGGCGTCGCGCTTCGCCAGGTATTCGTTCACCGTGACGATGTGCACGCCCTTGCCGGTGAGCGCGTTGAGGTAGGCGGGCAGCGTCGCCACCAGCGTCTTGCCTTCGCCGGTCTTCATCTCGGCGATCTTGCCGTTGTGCAGGACCATGCCGCCGACGAGCTGCACGTCGAAGGGGCGCATGCGCAGCGTGCGCTTGGACGCCTCGCGCACCACGGCGAACGCCTCCGGCAGGAGCTCCTCGAGCGTCGCGCCGCCCGCGTGCCGCTCTCTCAGCTCGTCGGTCTTGGCGCGCAGGGCCGCGTCGGACAGCGCGGCGAGGCCGGGCTCGAGCGCGTTGACGCCTTCGACGACGCGGGCGTACTGCTTGAGAAGGCGCTGGTTGCGGCTGCCGAACACCCGCGCCGGCATGGCGACGGCCGCTTCGAGTGCGCTGCGCAGGATGGGCAGTGTCTTTGCGAGCATGGGCGGGCCGGACGGCGTAAGCCCGTCCAAACCCCTGAAAAAGCCCGTGATTTTATCCGGAAAAGCGGGGTGTTACTTGGCCCGTGCGACGGCCGGCTGCGAGTTCGACACGAGGAACTTGGCCGGGTTCTGCGCGGCGCCGCGGAAGAGCACCTCGAAATGCAGGTGCGGCCCGGTGGAGCGCCCGGTGGAGCCGACCTCGGCGATCTTGCGCCCGCGCTGGACGACGTCGCCTTCGCGCACCAGCAGCTTGGAGGCGTGGGCGTAGCGGGTGACGAGGTCGTTGCCGTGGTCGATGTCGATCATGTAGCCGTACTGCGGATGCAGGCCGGCGAAGACCACCACGCCGGCGGCGGCGGCGACGATCGGCGAGCCCTGATCGGCCAGAAAGTCGATGCCCTCGTGCATCGCCCACTGGCCCGTGAACGGGTCGACGCGCTGGCCGAACGCCGAGGCGTTGTAGGGCGCGTTGACCGGCATCATGGTCGGCATCATCTTCTTCTTCACCGCCTGCTCGAAGAGCTGCGCCTCGAGCACGCCCAGCATGTCGTTGCGGCTCTCGACCTGGCGCGAAAGCATGGTCAGCTTCTGGCTGAAGTCGGCGAGCGAGAGGTTCTGCGGCGGCAGCAGCGTCGGCGCGGCGCCGCCGACCCCGGGCGCCTCGGTGAAGCGGAAATCCTTGACCCCGGCCAGGGCGGACAGGCGCTCGCCAAGCGCGTCGAGGCGCGTGAGCTGCGCCTGCATCTCGCCCACTTTCACCGCCATGGCGTTGAGGTTCTGCTGCACGAACGCGCGCGAGCGCTCGGCCTCGGCTTCCTGGGCGGAAAGCACGAGCCGCTGCAGCGCCGGGATGCGGATCTCCGCGGCATAGCGCAGCGTCAGCCAGTACAGCCCGGCCGTGGCGCCGACCACGAGGCCGAGCGCGAGCAGCGCGCTGCCGACGAGGTGGCGCAGGGACAAGCTGACCGACCTCGCCTTGGCCAGACGGTCGGAGATCAGGATAATCTGCAAGCAAACCCTCCCAGGTACGCGATCCCATGCGACTGCGAAAGCTCGACCGGGTGCTCTCGGCCGAGGGCGATCTACAGCCGGTGCTCGCGAAAGCGCGGGATCTGCGCGCACTGGCCGGGTTGGTTCAGGGCTTTTTCCCCGCCGACCTCGCCCGACAGGTCCGCGTGGCCAACTACAGGGATGGTGAGGTCGTTCTTGTCGCGGCGAACCCCGCGGCGGGCGCCAAACTCAGGCTCCTCGCCCCTACCCTGAGCCGTTTCTTGTCCGAACGTCGCTGGCAGGTTAATTCAGTTTCCATAAGGGTGCAACCAAACAGCGCACGGCAAGAGGTTGTTGCGCCGCAGAAAACCGCGCATTTATCCACACCTACGCTTGATTCCTTACGGGCGCTTCATGACCGCATGGGCAGTTCGCCGGCGCGCGACGCCTTGGGTCGGCTGCTGGCGCGGCGGGGACGCCGCTAGCCGTACTGCGTAAGGAGGCGGGCGATGCCCGCGGGTGCATCCTCCGCCCGCTCGAAGCTCACGGTTTCAAGCGCGCCGGCGTCGGCGAGCGCGGCGCGCAGCAGGCGGTTGTTCAGCGCGTGGCCGGACTTGTGGGCGCTGAAGGCGCCAAGCAGCGGCTTGCCGAGCAGGTAGAGGTCGCCCACGGCGTCGAGGAGCTTGTGGCGGATGAACTCGTCGGCGAAGCGCAGCCCCTCGGCATTGAGCACGCGGAACTCGTCCAGCACCACGGCGTTGTCCAGGCCGCCGCCCAGGGCGAGGCCGCTTTCGCGCAGGTCCTCGACGTCGTGCATGAAGCCGAAGGTGCGCGCCCGCGCGATCTCCTTGAGGTAGGAGGTCTCGGCGAAATCGACGGCCACCGACTGCGTCGAGCGCTCGATCACCGGATGGCGGAAGTCGATGGAGAACGAGAGCCGGTAGCCCTCGTAGGGCTCGAGGCGCGCCCATTTGTCCCCCTCGCGGGCTTCGACGGGTTTTTTCACTCGCAAGAACCGTTTGGGCGCGTTCTGCTCCTCGATGCCCGCCTGCTGGATGAGGAGCACGAACGGGGAGGCGCTGCCGTCCATGATCGGCAGCTCGGGAGCGTCGAGGTCGACGAAGGCGTTGTCGACGCCCAGCCCGCCGAGCGCCGACATCAGGTGCTCGACGGTGTGGACCTTCACGTCGCCTTTGACCAGCGTGGAGGCGAGCCGCGCTTCGCCGACCAGCTCGGCGCGCGCCGGGATGTCCACCGGGGAAGCGAGGTCGACGCGGCGGAACACGATGCCGGTTTCCGCGGGCGCCGGGCGCAGCGCGATGCGCACCTTCTGCCCGGTATGCAGGCCCACGCCGGCGGCGCGGATCAGCGATTTCAGAGTGCGTTGGCGCAGCATCGGGCAGTCATATTACAGGCAACGGCGGGGCGACCCCCGGCAAGGGACGGGCCGCCCCGCGTCTTCCCTAGTCGGCCTGCTTGCGCAGGAACGCCGGGATGTCGTACTTGTCGACGCCGCTCTGCTGCAGCGCCTCCACCGTCGAGGCGCGGTTGCGCCGGATCACCGCGGGCACCGAGTCGAGCTGCTGGTAGTCGACATGGCCGGGCGCCGGCATGTTGTCCGTGCCGGTCTTCTGCCCGCCAGCATTACTGAGCACCAGCTGCGGTTTTTGCTGGCGCGCCGCCTGCGCCAGGCCCAGGCCGGTGGCGACCACGGTGACGCGCAGGTCCTCGGCGAGCGCGTCGTCGTAGACGCCGCCGTAGATGATGGTCGCGTCCTCCGCGGCGAAGGCGCGGATGATGTTCATCACCTCCTTCGTCTCGCGCAGCTTCAGGCTCGGCTTGGAAGCGGTGATGTTCACCAGCACGCCCCTGGCGCCCGCCAGGTTCACCCCTTCGAGCAGCGGGCAGGCGATCGCCTGCTCGGCGGCGATGCGCGCGCGGTCGATGCCGCTCGCCACCGCCGAGCCCATCATCGCCATGCCCTGCTCCGACATCACGGTGCGCACGTCCTGGAAGTCGACGTTCACCAGCCCCGGGTTGTTGATGATCTCGGCGATGCCGGCCACGGCGTTGTTGAGCACGTCGTCGGCGGCGCGGAAAGCGTCCTCCTGCGTCACGTCCTCGCCCAGCACCTCTTCGAGCTTGTCGTTGAGGATGACGATCAGCGAGTCGGTGTGCGGCGCCAGATCCTCGAGTCCCTGCTCGGCGATCTTCATGCGCTTGGAGCCCTCGAAGGTGAAGGGCTTGGTCACCACCGCCACCGTAAGAATTCCCAGACTTCTGGCAACTTCGGCGATGACCGGCGCCGCGCCCGTGCCGGTGCCGCCGCCCATGCCGGCGGTGATGAACACCATGTGCGCCCCGGCCACCGCCTCCTCGATGCGGTCGCGGTCGGCGAGCGCGACCGCGCGCGCCTCCTCGGGCTTGGCGCCGGCGCCCAGGCCGCTCGTGCCGAGCTGGATCTGGTTGCGCGCCCGGTTGCGCGAGAGCACCTGGGCGTCGGTGTTGACGGCGATGAACTCCACGCCCTCGACGCCCTGCTCGATCATGTGGTTGACGGCGTTGCCGCCCGCGCCTCCCACGCCGATGACCCGGATGATCGGGCCGCTCACCTGACTGTCTACGATCTCGAACATGTTGTTGTCTCCTTGCCGGTTGAAACGTCTAGAAATTGCGCTGGAACCACTCCCTCATGCGCGCCACCACCGCCTTCACCGAGCCGCCCTGGCGCGAGAGCTTCCCGTGCTGCATCTGCGACATGCCTTCCATCAGCAACCCGACCGCGGTCGCGTAGCGCGGGGTGCGCACCACCTCGGCGAGCCCCCCGCCGTAGCGCGGCGCGCCCAGGC
>JBQTJF010000294.1:0-14104 GCA_052387375.1 Betaproteobacteria bacterium | reverse complement strand
CTGCTGCTGCGCTACCGCACGCGCCGCGGCCTCGACGGGCTGCCGCCCGGCGAAGGCGTGTTCCTCGCCTGCAGCTTCTGGCTGGTCGACGTGCTTTGCATGCAGGGCCGCATCCCCGAGGCGCGCGCGCTCTTCGAGAGGCTGCTCGCGCTGCGCAACGACGTCGGCCTGCTCGCCGAGGAATACGACCCGCGCACGCGGCGGCACCTCGGCAACTTCCCGCAGGCCTTCTCGCACGTCGGCCTGGTGAACAGCGCCATGGGCCTGAGCGAGCACGCCATGCCGGCGGAGGAGCGCGCCGCGGCATGAGCCGCGAAATCAGGGACAGACCACGTTGTCCGGCGCGTTAGACTGCTCTCCTGCCGGAGAGCCAGATGATCATCGAAACGCAGGAAGACGTTACCCGGGCGGTGCTCGCCGAGATGCACCGCACGCCCGACAAGCGAACCAAGGAAATACTGGAGGCGCTGGTGCGGCACCTTCACGCCTTCGTCCGCGAAGTGCGACTTACCGAGAAGGAGTTCCAGCGGGCGATCGCGCACGTGAATGCCATCGGCCAGCGCACCACGCCGAGCCACAACGAGGCGATGCTGCTCGCCGGCGCGCTCGGCGTGTCGAACCTTGTATGCCTGCTCAACAACGGCGAGCCGACGCAGGCAAACAACCTCGGGCCGTTCTACCGCGCCGGCGCGCCGCGCTGCGCGAACGGCGATTCGCTAGTCCGTTCCGAGACAGATGGAGCACCTTTGACCTTCGAGGGTTGGGTGAGAGACCCGCACGGCAACCCGATTCCCGGCGCCGAGGTGGACGTGTGGCAGTCGGCGCCGAGCGGCCTGTACGAGAACCAGGATCCGTCGCAGGCCGAGATGAACCTGCGCGGCGTGTTCACCACCGATGCCGGCGGCTCGTTCTCCTTCCGCAGCGTGAAGCCGGCGGGCTACCCGGTGCCCACCGACGGGCCGACGGGCGCGCTGCTCTCGGCGCAGAAGCGCCACAACATGCGCCCGGCGCACCTGCACTTCCTCATCGTCAAGCCCGGCTTCAAGACCATCGCCTCGCAGGTCTACGACCCCGAGGATTCGCACCTCGAGACCGACAGCCAGTTCGGCGTCACCCGCTCTTTGATCGGAAACTTCCACAAGGACAACAACAGCTGTTCCCTCGAATTCACCTTCGTCCTGTGGCCGGGCGAGAGCACGCGGCCGGCGGCGCCGATCACCGCGAAGCAGACAAGATAAAACGTGGTCTGTCCCTGATTTCGGGTCTTAGCGCGGCTTGAAGTGGCGGTTGCGGTTGCCGCCGCCGTCGGCGCGCGGGGCGTGGCGGAGCTGCGGCGTGCTGGTGACGATCGGCCGGCGATGCGCTTCCGGGACCCTGCGGAACTGCTGCGAGTGCGGCTTGACGTGGACGACGTTGGGCTTGACGTGCACGGGTTTCGGCGCTACGTGGATGTGCCGGTGCGCGCGGACCGGGTGGTGGATGAAGGCGCGGTGCGCGTGCCAGGGCCGCCAGAAGACCGGCCGGTACGCCGGCCACCACCACGGGCCGTACACGACGTACGGGTCGTAGTGGCGCACGTAGACGACCTCCTGCACGGGCTGCGGCGGCAGGTGGCCGTGCGCCGCGGCGCGGCTGCGCAGCGACTGCACGGTAAGCATCACCGAGGCCTGCTGGTAGATGTACGCCTGCGAGAGGTCGTGCATCCACTGCGGGCTCTCGGCCATGCGCTGCAGCAGCTCCGGGTAGGAGGCGAGCGCGCTCACGCTCGGATGCCAGTGCGGCGGCGCGGGGACGCCGCGCGCGGCGTCGCCGACCAGGTCGGGGTACGCCGCGGCGACCAGGATGTGGCCGACCAGCTCGTCCGGATAGAGGGCCACCGGGGCGAGCAGGGCGTCGAGCTCGGGCTGCTCGAAGCTGCGTGCCTGGGCGGGGAGCGCCACGGCGAGGAGGAGCAGGAAAACGAGCTTGCGCATGCCGGGGACTGTAGACCCGGCCGCGCGTCACAGGTGTTACCGATTGTAGCGGCACGTTTCCTGCAAGCCCTTGACCGCCATGCGGAAACTGGTCGCCGCAGTGCTGTTGGGGTGCTCCGGAGAGCTTTTCTCCCAGGAGCAGGACCGCGAGGAGTTCGCGGGCCTCGACCTGGACGGCGACGGCAAGGTCTCGCTCGCCGAGGCGGCCGGGTTTCCGGCGGTGGTGCTGCGCTTCGACCGCGCCGACCGCGACAAGGACGGCAAGCTGACGCTCGCCGAATTCAACCGGCTGAAGAAACTGAGGATGCCCGTCAATGACAAGGCCAGGAAGGCTATTGCTGATTGCAACGCTGGCGTGGGCGCTTCCGGCCGGCGCTGAGGAGCTGATGTCCGACGTCGCTATGCGCGCGCGCGACGCGGCGTTCGCCGCGCTCGACACCAACCGCGACGGCTACGTGTCGCGGCGCGAGGCGGCGCGGCACGCCGGCGTGGCGCGCAACTTCGACAGCGCCGACGCCGACCGCGACGGCAGGCTGAGCCCGCTCGAGTTCACGCGCATCGCGCTGAACCGCAGCGACCAGCCCGGGCCTTACCGGACCTCGTACCGCGCCTAGGGAGACCCTGAAAAAGCGGCGAATAGTCGTTCCCGCGAAAGCGGGAACCCATGCTTTTTTTAGAAAAGCGAATTGGGCCCCCGCCTTCGCGGGGGCGACTAATTCGGACCTTGTCTAAGCCGCGGACGGCGCGTAGCGCGCGCGGACTTCCTCGAGCACGCGCTCGGCGGCGCGCGGCATGTTCTGCGCGAGCCACATGAGCGTCGCCTGCCCGACCGGCATGTGCGTCGCCGGCCGATGGCCGGCCGAGAGCGAGAGCAGGACCTCGGCGAGCCGGTGGTCGAGGACCTTCCTGCTCGCCGCCTCGACTGCGTCGTTGAAGCGCGCGTAGTCGCGCGCCGGGATGAGGTGCGTGTGCGTCTTGCACACGCAGTCGAGCGGCCCGCGGTAGGCCCCCACGTCGAGGTTGTCGATGCGGTAGGCGCAGAGCAGCGAAAAGGTCTGCAGCCGCGTCAGCTCGTTCCAGTACTCCTCGAGGCGCACCGCCGCCTCGTACTCGCCGCGCTGCCAGAGCACGTCGACCATCTCGCCGTAGGCGCGCACGCCGGCGTACTGCAGGCGCAGCTCGGCGATGAGGCCGCCGACCAGCTCGTGGAAGGCCTTCCACTGCGGCTGCCCGTCCGAGACGAAGCGCGCCAGCGTCTCCTCGGCGTCGAGCATGCGCAGCGCCGGGCCCGGCGCCAGGCCCTTCGCCTCGAAAAGCCGGCGCTGCGCGGGCTGGGCGATGACCAGGGCCGCCTCGCCGCGGCGCAGCCCGGCGCCGACGTACTCGGCCACCGCCTCGGCGAGGAACGACGGTTCCTGGTAGAGATGCACCATGTGGTCGCCGTCGGACGGATGCCTGACCAGCTCGTTCCAGCCTTGAGTCGTGTCCATTCCTTGCCGCGGGCAGTCTAGCGCCTAGGCCACGCGCGCGACAGTCGGAGATTTCCCGACAGCCTGCAGCTGCGCCTCGAGCTGCGCGTGGTGCGTGGCGACGATCGCCTTGACCGGAAGATGGTCCGAGGCGAGCGCGGCGAGCGGCGAGCGGTGCGCCTTCAGGCCGAGCAGCGCGTGCCGCGGCCGCACCCACACGCGATCGAGCGCGAGCAGCGGCCAGCGCGAGGGGAAGGAGCGCTCGGCGGGCGAGCGCCCGAGCAGCCCGTGCAGCCAGCGCAGCGGCCGCCCGAGCGGCATCCACTCGTTGATGTCGCCCAGGACGATGGCTCTTTCGGAGGGCGGGGTGGCGCGCAGGAGCTCGAGGACCTTCTTCACCTGATATCGTCGCTCGGCGGGCCACAGCCCCAGGTGCGTGACGATGACGCGCACCGTCTCGCCGCCGACCTCGAGATCGACGTCGAGGGCGTTGCGCGGCTCGCGGCCCGAGTAGGTGAAGCCCAGGCGGCGCACCGCCAGCACCTTGCGCCGTGTGACCAGCGCGTTGCCGAACGGGCCGCCGTGGCGCAGCAGCGTCAGGCCGGGCACCGCCTGCATGCCGAGGCGGTGGGCGATGAAGTCGAGCCGGTAGTCGACCTCCTGCAGGCCGACGGTGTCGCAGCCGAGCTCGTCGATGACGCCGACGATGCGCGCCGCGTCCTTGCGCCCGTCGGTGCCGACGCAGGCGTGCACGTTGTAGGAGGCGATCCTGAGGCAGTCGTCGCCGAGCGAGCCGGAGAGCGCCCGCCACTCAGCGAGCGTCGCCGGCGGCTTCGCCATGGGCGCCCAGGCGCCGCTCCATGCGGCTGAACCAGCGCTTCACCGCCCACGAGCCGCCGCCGAGCAGCGCCAGCACGAGCGCCACCAGCCACCAGTTGATCGGCCCGGTGCCGGAGAGCGCGGCCTCGATCTGGTGGCCGAAGACCGTGGCGGCGAGCGTGCCCGGCAGCATGCCGATCACCGTGCCGAGCGCGAGGTGCCAGAGCTTCATGCGCACCGCGCCGGCGACGATGCCCTCGATGGCGAAGGGCGCGAGCGGCACGAGGCGCAGCAGCGTCAGCGCGAGCAGCCCGTGCTTCTTCAGCACCTCGATCATGCGGTCGAGCTTGCGGCCGGCGAGGCGGCGCACGGTGTCGCGGCGCATGCGCATGCCGGCGACGTAGGTGACGACCGCGGCGAGGGTGATGCCGGTGAGGGCGAGCGCGAGGCCTTTCCAGGGGCCGAGGACGATCACCGCCGAGAGCGTGATGAGCGGGCGCGGGAACATGACGAAGCACGCCGGCGTGTAGGCAAGCAGCAGCGCGAGCGGCACCCACCATTGCGCGCCGACCTCCTTCGCCCAGCGCATCGCCGCCTCGCCGTTGACCGAGTCGGCGACCGGCGTGAGCTGCCAGAGCGCGAAGAGCGCGGCGATGGCGGCGCCGATGAGCGCGAGCTTGCCCCAGGCCGGCCGCTCGTGGCGCGGCGCGCCGCCGTTCTCGCGGTCCTTGAGCAGCACCTCCAGCGCGATCGGCTCGCTCGGGTCGGCGACCGCGGCCACCTGCACCACCGCCTCGGGCCATTCGGGCAGGTCGACGAGCGGCTTGAGCGTGCGGCCTTCCTTGGCGGCGAGCGCCTCGATGCCGGCGACCAGCCCGCCGGCGCGCTCGAGCTCGGCGCTCACGCGCGCCGCCGCGAGGCCGAGGTGCTCGCCGATGAGGCGGTCGCGGTAGCGCGTGATGGCGGCGGCGACGGCGGCGCGGCCGCGCGACTCGATCGCCGTGTCGCACTCGGTGTCCATGCTCATCGAGCGGTTGGAAAGGTTCGACGAGCCGATGCGCAGCAGGCGGTCGTCGACCACCATCAGCTTCGAGTGCACGTCGAGGCAGCAGCCCTCGGGCAGCCCCGGCACGTGCGGGTAATAGACGCGGAAGCGGCCATAGCGGTCGGCGGCCTTCAGCTTCTGGATGAGGCGCGTGCGCAGCACGTGCATGGTCGCCTCCTCGAGCCAGCCGTGCGAGAGCAGGCGCAGCACCAGCACCACCTCCGGGCCGTCGGGCTCGGCGAGGCGCTTCTCCAGGGCCGCGGCGATGCGCGGCGCGGTGAAGTATTGGTTCTCGATGTAGAGGCTCCGGCGCGCCGCGGCGATCATGTCGAGGAACAGCGCCTCGACCTCGCGCACCGCCGGCGCCTCGCCGCGCGGCGGCGCGGTGCGCGCGATGCCGATCTCGACGCCGGCGAGGTCGGGCTCGAGCGCGGCCGGCCAGGGGTCGTGCGCGGCGTCGACCGGCTTCAGCGCCTTGCCGGTGGCGTTCAGCCAGCGCTCGCGCGCGAGCGCGGCGAGCTGGCGCGCCGCCTCGCCGTCCACCGCCACCATCAGGTCGTGGAACGGCGGGTAGGGCTTGCCGTAGGCGCTGCGCCGCGGCTCCCCGGCGGCGTGCTCGGGCGTGTCCCAGCGGCGCACCGTGAGGTCGATGCCGCCGGCGAAGGCCACCGCGTCGTCGATCACGGCGATCTTCTGGTGCTGGCAGCCGCCGACCGGGTGCGTGTCGTCGTAGCGCAGGTGCACGCGCCGCGCCGGCGTCCAGCCGAAGCCGTACAGCGGCGGCAGCTCGCGGTCGGCGCCGAACACCATCGGGTAGTCCCAGTTGAGGACGTGGATCTCCAGGCCGCGCCGGCGCCGCACCAGGTAGTTGAGGAAATCGCCGACCAGCGCCGGCGGCCCGCCGCGGGGCACCGGGTCGAAGTGCAGCTGCGTCTGGCTGTTGAAGTCCCAGGCGAGGATGACGATCGAGCGCCGCGCGCGCAGCGCCGCCTGGTGGAAGGCGCGGTAGTACGCCTCGGCGTCGACGAGGAAGGCGACGCGCTCGGCGTGCGCCACGCTCCAGCAGTTGTAGCCAGGGCGCAGCAGCGAGGCTTCGTGCGCGGCGCGCGAGGGCTCGTGCCGCCGCGCGCCGCGGTCGAGGTAGAGGACGCTGCCCATCTCGCGGTGCGGCGCGTTGGGCCGCGGCTGGGCGCGCTCTCGGCTGACCGCGGGCGGCGGCGCCGCCGGCGGGGTGGAGACCGCCGGCGTGTTGCTGGTGTTGCCGACGGTCGGGGTGTCGCTCGTGTTCACCTGCGGCGCCACCGGCGCGTTGCGCGACTGGATCTGCTGCGCCGGGCTCGCCGGCGCGGCGCCGGCGGCGGAGGCGCCGACGCCCGCGGCGGGCTGCGTCGGCAGCGTGCTCACCGTGATCGGCACGGTGGCGCCCGCGACCTGCTCGCCGAGCTGCTGCGCGGTGGGCGCCGCCACGCCGGCGGCGATCAGCTGCTGGCGCGCCGCCTCGAGACGGCGCGCGATCTCGACCGGGTCGCTCACCGCCCCGCCGGCCACGGTGAAGATCGCCGTCTGCGCCACGCCGTCGGCGCCGATGGTGGTCAGGGTCACCGGCACGCCGAGCGCGATGCCGTTCACCAGGCTCTCGAAGTTGCCCTGCGAGCCGGCGAAGCTCACGAGCTGCGGCGCCAGGCGCTGCACCTGCACGGCGACCGGCACGCTCTGCGCGTGCGCGCCGAAGGCGACAAAGGCGAGAAGGGCGATGAGCGTCTTCATTGCATGCTCCTCAACGTGAAGGCGCGACCGGCCTGCCGCCGAACAAGGCGATGCGGATCTGGTCGGCGGTCGGGTTGACGATGCCGTGCATGGCGAGCTGCTGCGTGGCGAGCTGCAGCGCCTGCGCGATCTCGGCGTGCGTGAGCGCGGTGCCGGCGGCGCCGGGCACCTGTCCCCGCGGCAGCGCGCCGGCCTCGCAGGCGACAGCGGTCAGGGGTACGGCAACGCAGCGCAATGTCCTGCCCATGGCCCTATGGCCGAGGCAGGATTCATGCCCGCTTCCTTTGCGCGGGTCGCGCGGCGGCGACAGCGCTGTCAACGTCCCGCGAAGGGGAAGCGGCGGCGCCGGTACTGGATCATCAGCCAGCCGCCGAGCATGCCGCCGAGGTGCGCGAAATGCGCCACCCCCTGGGCGGTGCCGGTGACGCCGAAGAAGAGCTCGAGCGCGGCGAAGCCGAAGACGAAGACGCGCGCCGGCAGCGGGATCGGCGGGAAGAGCAGGATCACGCGCCGGTGCGGGAAGTAGATGGCGAAGGCGAGCAGCAGCCCGTAGACCCCGCCCGAGGCGCCCACGGTGGGTACCGGCGGCCCGCCCATCCACGAGGTGACCACCAGGTGCGTGATCGCCGCCGTCACCACCGCGGCGAAGTAGTACGCGGCGTAGAAGCGCGAGCCGAACAGGCGCTCGACCTCGCCGCCGAACATGTACAGCGCCAGCATGTTGAAGAAGAGGTGCGCGACGTTGGCGTGCAGGAAGCTGTAGGTGACGATCTGCCAGGGCTCGAAGTTCGAGGCGAACGGCCCGCTCGCCGGCGGCCACAGCGCCAGCGCGCCGAGCGACACCGTGCCGGACATCTCCAGCAGGAACACCAGCACGTTCGCGATCAGCAGCGTTTGGGTGACTGGAGGCATTCGAGGACCCGATCCGGGTAGTCGCTGATGATGCCGTCGACCTGCAGCGCGAGCATGCGCGCGATGTCGGCGGGCTCGTTGACGGTCCAGGGAATGATCTTCAGGTTCAATTTCCTGGCGGCAGCGACGGTGTGTTCATCAAGGACTGAATAATCGGGAGACCATATCCTGCCGCCGGCTTCGGCGACCCTCGCCGGGTCGGGATGGCGCTTCGAGGTGAGATAGGCGGTGGCGATTTCCGGCGCCTCGCGCTCCACCACCCTGAGCGTGCGCCAGTCGAACGACTGGATGGTGGTGCGCTTCTCCACGCCCGCCTTGCGCACCTCGGCGATGAGCGCGCGCGCGAAGGGCTCGGGGGCGAGCGTCTCGTGCGGCGCCTCCGGCGAGATCTTTGTTTCGATGTTGAATCTCACGGGGGAAGGGATCGCCAGCACTTCGCTCAACCTCGGGATCCTCGTCCCATCGATCGGTTGTTGATCCCTGAATCTCGAGGAATATTCCGAGCCGGGGCGGATGCGGCCGACGTCGTAGGCCTTGAGCTGCGCGAAAGTCAACGAATAGATGGTCGGCGCAGGGGCCTTGACCCACCGGCCGTCGGGGCCGCGCGCCAGGTCGGGGTTGAGCGTGCGGTCGTGGTGCACCACCACCACGCCGTCGCGCGTCACGCCGACGTCGAGCTCGAGCGTGGTGACGCCGAGCGCGACGGCGCGCGCGAAGCCGGGCAGCGTGTTCTCGGGCGCGAGGCCGCGCGCGCCGCGGTGGCCCTGCAGGTCGATGGCCATGGCAGGGACGGAGAATAGCAGCGCCGCGAGCCAGACGTTCCTCACCTCAGAGGACGATCTGCGTCTGTATGGTGAGCGACAGCAGCTTGCCGGCCTCGTCGGTGACGCGCGTCTGCCAGACGTGCGTGCGCTTGCCCTTGTGCAGCGGCGTCGACTCGGCGCGCACCGTGCCGCCGCGGCAGCCGGCGAAGAAATTGGTCTTCGACTCGAGCGTGGCGGTGTGCTGGCCCGCCTCGAGGTTCGCCACCGTGCCGGCGGCGCCGATGGTGTCGGCGAAGGCCATCAGCGTGCCGCCGTGCAGCGTGCCGCCGAGCGTCATCAGCTCCTCGCGCACCGGCAGCTCGGCGACGACGCGGTCCCTGCCCACCTCGACGAAGCGGATGCCGAGGTGCCTCACCAGGCCAACGTTCCATTGTTCCATTTAGCGGTCGAGCTCCGGGTAGTAGCGGAAGATGCCGTGCTGGTTGAAGGGAATGCGCCGCCCCGACGCAAGGTACGCAGCGATACGGGGGCGGCGTGAGACGCGATCGTGGAGGGCCACAAGTCTTCGATACCTCGGTTCCAGCTTCTTCATCGTATTGGGAAACGCGTAGCGCAGCCCTTCGATCATCTGGAAGAGCGAGAGATCGACATACGAGAACGGCCCGCCGGCGGTCTCGTTGAAGTAGGCCAGGAACTTCGGCAGGCGGTTCCGGCGGAAGTCCTCCGTGCGGCGCCGCGCCTCGCGCTTCTGCTGCTCGTAGTAGAGGCTGCCGCCGAGTGGATGGTGCGTCTCGTGCACTTCGTCGAGCCAGTCCATGATGGTCAGCTGCTGCTGGTGCAGCCGCAGCCGCCGCGCCTCGCTCTGCGGCGCCAGGCCCAGGCGCGGCGCCAGGTAGAAGAGGATGGTCGCGGTCTGCCCGATCACGAGCTTCCCGGACCTGAGATAGGGAGGTGCAAAGGATTGGTATCGGGCTTCGGGCGGCTTGTTCACATACTTTGCCCCCGCATCCTCGAGGGCAAGGCGCACGAATTCGCCGCGGCCCTGGATGCCGGGCCAGTAGTGGAGCCGGTAGTGCATGGAGCATCGGACTATAGGCGCGGGCACGCGGATTGCAAGTAGCGTGCCGATGTATCGTACCCAAAGCAGCGTCGTCGCGTGCGACACCTGCGGGCTGGTGCAGCGCGTGGAGGCGCTCGGCCACAACGTCGTCGCGCAGTGCGCCCGCTGCGATTCCTTCCTCATGGCCACCCGGGACGAGGGCCGCCTGCACCTCACAGCGGCGCTCTCTCTAGCCGCGCTGCTGCTCTACGTCCCGGCGAACCTCTACCCGATCCTGCACATGAGCGCCTACGGCGCCTACTCGGAGAGCACGGTGTGGGACAGCACCAGGGGCCTGCTCGAGAGCAACGAATGGTTCGTCGGCATCGTCGTGCTGGTGGCGAGCCTGGTGGTGCCGCTGCTCAAGATCGGCGGTCTGTTCTTCCTGGTGGCGGCGGCGAAGCTCGGCCTCGGCCGGCGCCTGCGCAGCCAGACGCGCCTCTACAAGTTGATCGACATCATCGGCCCGTGGGCGATGCTCGACGTGTTCCTGCTCGCCATCCTGGTGGCGCTGGTGAAGCTCAACGACCTCGCCAGCGTGCTCCCCGGCCCGGGGCTGGCGCCGTTCGCCGCGATGGTGGTGCTGACCATGCTCGCCTCGGTGGCGTTCGACCCGAAGTTGATCTGGACCCGCGATGAGCGCTGACGAGCTGCCGCGCGCGCATGTGCGCCGCCGGCGGCTGTTCCGCCTGTCGTGGGTCATCCCGCTCGTGGCGGCGGTGATCGCCGGCTGGCTCATCTTCGAGCACCTCGAGAAGCGCGGGCCGCAGATCACGGTGCGCTTCGACGACGTGACCGGCCTGCGCGTCGGCCAGACGCCGGTGAAGTACCGCGGCGTGCAGGTCGGCGAGGTGATCGACATGCGCCTGTCCACCGACCGCAGGCAGGCGCTGGTGAAGATCCGGCTGCACGATGCGGCGGCCGGCATCGCGCGCGAGGGGGCGCGCTTCTGGATCGTGCGGCCGCGCGTCGGCTGGGGCGCGGTGAGCGCGCTGGGCACGGTGTTCACCGGGCCGGAGATCCAGGTGCTGCCCGTCGACGGCGACACGGCCGCGCGCGCCGACGATTTCATCGGCCTGGAGTCGGCGCCGGTGGGGCCGGAGTCGGAGGGCCTGAAGCTGGTGCTGCGCGCGGCGCGCCCGAAGGCGATCCGCGCCAATACGCCGCTCTACTACCGCGGCGTCGAGGTGGGGCTGGTGCAGAAGATCGAGCTCTCGCCCAACACCGCGGCGGCCGACCTGCACGTGCTCGTCCTCCGCCGCTACGCGCCGCTGGTGCGCGAGGGCTCGGTGTTCTGGAACCTGAGCGGCGTCAGCGCCAAAGGCGGGCTGCTGAAGGGCCTGGACTTCGAGCTCGAGTCGCTGCGCTCGCTGGTGCAGGGCGGCGTCGAGTTCGCCACGCCTTCGGCGAAGGCGCCGCGCGCGAAGCCGGGGAGCGTGTTCTTCCTGCACGACGCGCCGAAGGAGGAATGGCTCAACTGGGAGCCGCACCTCAGGCTCGCGCCCGAGAAGGACTAAGGGAAGGTCTGAATAAGTCGGAAGGTCTGAATAAGTCGCCCCCGCGAAGGCGGGGGCCCAGTTTTCCTTTGCAATACATGGGTCCCCGCTTGCGCGGGGGTCCCCGCCTTCGCGGGGACCATTCAGCACTTTTTCAGAGTTTCCCTAGCTTGACTTTCTTCTTCGCTCGCGGGCGGCTGACCAGCACCTGCTCGCACAGCGCGGCGATCTCCGCCTCGTTCAGCCGCGCGGCGTTGTCGCGCAGCTGGCGCACCTCGGCGGTGGAAAGGGCGTCGATCCTCTCGCGCGTCCACTGCGCCGCGCGCTGCGGGCGCGTGATGCGCATCAGTAGCGCTTGCCCGAGTTGAACTCGACCTTGAGGCGGGCGACTTCGCGGCGCACCGCCTCGATCTCGGCGCGCGCGGTCTGCGCCTTCAGCCTGAGCTCGTCGGTCTCGGCGCCTTGGCTGGAGATCTCGGCCTGCACCTCGCGGTAGCGCAGCGCCGCGGCGTTCCAGCGCGCCACCAGCCGCTCTTCCTCCTCGCGCCAGCGCTTACGCTTGTCCATGCCTCGACCGCCCTAGAGGGGCTTGATGTTCGCGGCCTGGTCGCCCTTCGGGCCCTTGGTGATCTCGAAGGAGACCTTCTGGTTCTCCTTCAGGGTCTTGAAGCCGGAGCCCTGGATGGCGGAGAAGTGCGCGAACACGTCCTTGCCGCCGCCGTCCGGCGTGATGAAGCCAAAGCCCTTCGCGTCGTTGAACCACTTGACCGTGCCGGTTGCCATGCCTGCGTCCCCCCTTGGATAGAATCTTTATATCACACATGGCAGCAGCCAAGACCAAGGCGAAGCGCGCGAAAGCGAAGCGCCGGCCCCGCAAGGCGCCGGCGGGCTCGCGCGGCCTGGCGGCGCGCGAAGCGCGGCTCGAGACGCTCGCCGGCGCGGCCGCGGAGGCGCGCAGCCGCGTCGAGGAAGAGGGCGGCGTGGTGCTCGGTGCCTACCAGGACCCGCTCGGCGCCAATCCGGTGCTCTTCGCCATGCTGCCGATCGATCGCGTCGAGCCGACGCCGTTCCAGCGCGACCTTTCGCAGGTGCACCACCGCAAGCTCGCCGATGTCCTCGACCGCACCGGCATCTTCCTCGACCCGGTGATCGCCGTCACCGCGCCGGGCAAGGGCTTCTGGACGCCGAACGGCCGCCACCGCCTCGAGGCGATGCGCCGGCTCGGGGCGCGCGCGATCACCGCGCTCGTCGTGCCCAAGCGCGAGATCGCCTGGCAGATCCTGGCGCTCAATACCGAGAAGGCGCACAACTTGCGCGAGAAGGCGCTCGAAGTGATCCGCATCTGCCGCGGCCTCATCGAAGAGGACGGCGCGCGGCCGGAATCGCAGTTCCGGCACTACCTCGAGGAAGCCTCGCTCGTCACCATGGGCGTCTGCTACGAGCGCAACGGCAAGTTCGCCGGCGGCGCCTACAACCCGATCGTCAGACGGCTGGAGGAT
Source organism: Betaproteobacteria bacterium (assembly GCA_052387375.1). Taxonomy (GTDB): domain Bacteria; phylum Pseudomonadota; class Gammaproteobacteria; order Burkholderiales; family SG8-39; genus SCGC-AG-212-J23. The sequence goes on along the minus strand of JBQTJF010000294.1, from coordinate 1,261 downwards.
TTTTCCGACGATTCGCTTGCCAGGAGCATTCGCATTCATGAAAAGCATGCCGACATGCTCATGGACCTCGACGAGAAGGTGGGCGCGGTGATCGCCAAGCTCAAGGCGCGCGGCTTCGTCAGCCCCTACCTGCGCGCCTTCGTCGTCGCGCGCATCAACCCGCTGCGCTGGATCCAGGGCGAGGCGCCGCCGCTCGAGGAAGTGCTCGAGACCATGCGCGGCCGCGCCGCCAAGTTCAACGTCGACAAGGTGAAGCAGCAGGACCTCGCCAGCGCCGCCGCCTTCGGCGCCGCCGACACCGACTAAAAAAAAGCCAATCGGGGTCTGTCCCAGGTCCGTCCCGGGTCTGTCCCTGATTAGAGGTTTAGGACTAGCAATACTCCCACCGCCAGGAGCGCCATGCCTCCCAGCTCCCGCGGCGAGAGTCTTTCCCGGAAAAGCCGCCGCGATACCGCGTAGCTGAAGACGAGCTCGACCAGGCCGAGGGTGCGCACGTGCGCGACCGGCTCGATGGCGAAGGCGGTGAACCAGCCGGCGGAGGCCGCCGCGCCCATGAAGCCGGCGAGGAGCGAGGCGCGCCAGGCGCGCAGCACGCGCAGCACCGAAGCGAGCTCGCGCGCCGCCATCCAGCCGCCGAGGAGCAGCGTCTGCAGCGCCTGCGCGGCGAGCAGGGTCGCCGCGGCGGCCATGAGGAAGGGCGTGCCCTCGAGCGCGAGCGCGGCGCCGCGGTAGCCGACGGCGGAGAGCGCGAAGCCGGCGCCGGAGGCGAGGCCGAGCAGCGCCGAGCGCGAAGCCCAGCCGCCGCTCCAGCCGGCGGGCGAGAGCAGCAGCACGCCGGCGGTGCCGCACAGGACGGCGGCGATCGTCGCCGCGCCGAGCGGGTCGCCGAGGAAGGCGAGGCCGAAGACCGCCACCTGCAGGATCTCGGTCTTCGAGTAGGCGACGCCGAGCGCGAAGTTGCGCGCCTGCATGGTGAGGAGCAGGAAGGCGGTGGCGGCGATCTGGCTGACCGCGCCGAGAAGCACCCAGCCGAAGAAAGGGGTGTTAAGTCGAGGGAAAGCCGAGGACGTGAAGGCCACGACCACGACAAGCCACAGAGCAGCGAAGGGCAGGCCGTAGAGGAAGCGCACCAGCGTCGCGCCGAGCGTGCCGAGCTCCGCGGTGAGGCGGCGCTGCGCGGCGTTGCGCACGGTCTGCGCGCACGCCGCCCAGACCGTGATCGGTATCCACAGCCACTCTGCCGGTCCCCCCACGGCATGAA